>NZ_JBASZT010000144.1:0-18205 GCF_049661145.1 Microbacterium sp. | reverse complement strand
GCGCCGAGAGAACGGTTGTCACCCGTTCTCTCGGCGCTCCGTTGTTCTTTCGGCTCAACCTTTCGCGCAACGCTGAGAGGCCCCGCTGACAGGCGCAGTCCGTTCAGCGGCCGCGGCGGGCAGCGGTGCGCCGAGCGGTGATGACGCCGTAGGCGAGGGTCGCGATGATCGCGAGGAGGAACACGGCGGACGCGATGACGTTCGCCTGCGGTGGGATGCCGCGCTGCGCGGCCACGTAGATGTACACCGGGAACGTCTGAACCGATCCTGAGGTGAAGTACGTGATGATGAAGTCGTCGAAGCTCAGGCTGAACGACAACAGCGCGGCCGCGATGATCCCGGGCAGCAGCAACGGGAACGTGATGCGCCAGAAGACCTGTCGCGGCGAGCCGTAGAGGTCGCGTCCCGCCTCTTCGATCGCCGGGTCGAGCGAGAGGGCTCGCGCACGCACGGTCACGACGACGAAGCTCAGGCAGAACATCGTGTGCGCGAGGATGATGGTGCCCAGCCCCTTCGCGACGCCCATCGTGAGGAACTGCGCGGCAAGGCCCGCGCCGATGACGACCTCCGGGGTTGCCATCGGCAGGAAGAGCAGGAGGCTGATGGATCCCCGCGCGCGGAACCGGTAGCGCACGAGGGCCAGGGCGATCATCGTTCCGAGAGTCGTCGCGATGACGGTGGCCACGAGGCCGACGAGGACGCTGTTGCCGAACGCGACACACACCTCGGGCTGCTCGCCGACGGTGAACCAGTTCTCCAGCGTGAATCCGTTCCACGTGATGTTGGTGCGCGTGGTCTGGTTGAACGAGAACAGGAACGTGTAGGCGATCGGGATGAGGAGCACGACGAAAGCCGCCGTGACGTAGATCGCGAGCAGTCGGGAGCGAAAGGTCCGCTTCGTGCCCTTCACAGCAGATCATCCGTTCCCGTGCGCCGCACGTAGCTGCCGACGATGACGAGGATGACGACCATGAGCAGGATGCTGAGAGCCGCCGCCTGCGGATAGTTCACCGTGATGAGGAACTTCGACTGGATGACGTTGCCGATCATCGTCGTGGCGGGGCTGCCGAGGAACGCCTGACTGGCGTTGACGTAGTCGCCGGTCGCCGGGATGAAGGTGAGCAGCGTTCCCGAGACGACGCCGGGGAGCGAGAGCGGGAAGGTCACTCGCCAGAACGTCTTCCCCGGGGTCGCGTAGAGATCGGAGCTCGCCTCCAGCAGGCGGGTGTCGAGGCGGTCGAGCGAGGAGAACAGGGGGAGCGTCATGAACGGGATGAAGTTGTAGGTCAGGCCGAACACGACCGCGAAGCCCGTGCCGGTGATGTGGTCCTGCGGTCCGAACAGGCCGACCACCTGCAGGAACCCGATGACCGGCCCCTCGTCGGCGAACAGCGCCTTCCACGCGAGGGTGCGCAGAAGGAAGGAGATGAAGAACGGCGCGATGACCAGGACGAGCAGCAGGTTGCGCAGCAGCGGCCGGTCGCGGAGGACGACGCCGATGAAGTAGGCGATCGGGTAGCTGATCAGGAGCGCGAAGAAGGTCGCCAGCAGTGCGTAGAGGAACGAGCGAAGGAACTGCGGCCAGTACTCCGAGATGACGTCGGCGTAGTTCTGCACGTGGAAGGCGTAGGAGAAGACGCCGTACTGCGACGTGTCGTTGATGCCGAACGAGGTCATCAGGAGCGAGACGAACGGCACGACGAAGAACAGCGCCAGATAGGCCAGTCCCGGCAGCAGGAGGGCGAACGCGATGAGGCCTGCGCGGCGCTGCGGCGATGCGGTCCTGGTCTCGGCGACCGCCAGCGCCGACATCGCCATGACTAGGCGTCCTCGCCGTCGGCGACCGCCTCGGCCGCACCTGCCCGGGCATCGGCGTCCAGCCCGAACGTGTGCTCGGGGCGCCACTGCACCCACACCTCGCTGCCGACCCCGAAGACCGAGCCGAACACCAGGTTCTGCTCGAACACCGCGATCCCGCCGATGCCGGGGATCTCGACCGTGTACTGGGTGCTGACACCGGTGAACGACAGGTCGACGATGCGACCGGGACCGAGCACATTGTCGTCGGTGATGGGCGCCTCAGGGAGGAGCATGAGCTTCTCCGGCCGGACGCCGACGGTGATCTGTCCCGTGGCCGAGACTGCACGTGCCTCGGGCATCCGGATGCTGCCTGCCGCGGTGCGAGCCACGACCTGGCCGGCGGCGGCGGATTCGACAGTGGCGGGGACCAGGTTCGACTGCCCGAGGAAGCTCGCGACGAAGCCCGTGCGCGGCAGCTCGTAGAGCTCCTGCGGCGGGCCCATCTGCTCGATGCGGCCGTGGTTCATGACCGCGACCGTGTCGGCCATTGTCATGGCCTCCTCCTGGTCGTGGGTCACGTGCAAGAAGGTGATGCCGACCTCGTCCTGGATGGTCTTGAGTTCGGTCTGCATCTGGCGCCGCAGCTTGAGGTCGAGCGCCCCGAGCGGCTCGTCCAGCAGCAGGAGCGCCGGCCGGTTGACGACCGCGCGAGCGAGCGCGACACGCTGCTGCTGGCCCCCCGACAGCTGCGCGGGCTTGCGTGACGCGACGTGATCGAGCTCGACGAGTGCAAGGGCGTCGAGCGCGCGAGTCGCGGCATCCTTCACCCTGCGACGACGCAGACCGAACTCGACGTTCTCCTGCACGGTCATGTGCGGGAACAGCGCGTAGCTCTGGAACACCGTGTTGACCGGCCGCTGGTGCGGCGGAACCGTGGTGACGTCCCTGCCGCCGATCGAGATCGTTCCCGCGGTCGGGTTCTCCAGCCCCGCGACGATCCGCAGCGTCGTCGTCTTGCCGCAGCCCGATGGTCCCAGGAGCGCGAAGAAGGATCCCGCGGGGATCAAGAGATCCAGATCGTGGAGCGCGGTGAAGCCCGGGAAGGTCTTGCGGATGCCGCGAAGCTCGAGATCGGCGCCGGCCTCGGCCGCGGTTGGCTCAGCCATTGTCGATCAGGCGCCCAGGCCTACGGCTTCGAACTCGGCGTTGTACTTCTCCTGCTCCTCGTTCGTGAGGGCACGGAAGATGTGCGCCTGCGTGAGGGTGGTCTCGTCAGGGAAGATCAGCTGGTTGTCGACCATGCTCGGGTCGATCTCCGCCATGGCCTCCTGCGCGCCGACGACGGGAGTCACGTAGTTGACCCATGCGGCGACCTCCGCCGCGACCTCCGGCTGGTAGTAGTAGTCGATCAAGGTCTCGACGTTGGCCTTCTGCTGCGATCCGATCGGGATCATGAAGTTGTCGCTCCACAGCGTCCCCCCGGAGTCCGGCAACGCGAACGCGAACTTGTCGTGACCCAGCTCAGCGTTGATCGCGGTGATGTCCCCCGACCACACGATCGCGGCGAGCGTGTCCTCGTTGAGCAAGTCGTCGGCGTACGAGTTGCCCTTGATGTTTCGGATCTGCCCGTCCGAGACCTGCTGGGCGAACACGTCGATCGCGTTCTGGAACTCCGTGTCGCCCCACGCGTCAGAAGAGATGTCCACGCCCTGGCTGAGCATGATGAGGCCGATCGTGTCACGCATCTCGCTGAGCACGCCCACCCGGCCTTTGAGGTCGGGCGCTCACAGGTCGTCGATGCTCGCGAGACCCTGGGGAAGCTTCTCGGTGTTCCACGCGAGGCCTGCGAAGCCCGACTGCCACGGCACCGAGTTCGCGCGGCCGGGGTCGAAGCTCGGGTTGAGCAGGCTCGGGTTGAGGTTCGCGTAAACGTTCGGCATGTTCGCCTGGTCGAAGGCCTGCGTGTAGCCCGAAGCGATCCAGATGTTCGTCATCCAGTCGGTGAGGCAGACGGTGTCGGCGCCGATCCCCTGACCGAGGGCGAGTTGGTCGCGCACCTTCGCGAAGTAGGTGTTGTTGTCGTCGATCGCGACGTCGTAGGTGACCGTGAGCCCGGTGTTGTCCTGGAACGCATCCAGCGTCGGGTGGTTGCCGTCGTCGTCCTCGTCGAGGTAGAAGGACCAGTTCGCCCAGGTGAGCGTCTTCACGCTCGAGGACAAATCTTCGGCCGCCGTGACGGTGGATCCGCCGGTCGAGCCGCCGACCTTGCCGCTGCACGCCGCAAGGACACCGGCCAACGAGAGGGCGCCGGCGCCGGCGAGGATCGCGCGTCGCGACAGTTGGGCGGTGGAGGCCTGCGCGATCAGCGCGCGGATCATCGGGTCGGAGGGGAGTGGACGATCGGTCAAGGTCGGGTCACCTCGTTCTGCTCGAGCGCGTGACGCGCACGTGTCGGTCCAGCTATTCAGTAGCGCTGTCGCGCCGTGGGGGCGAGAAGACCTGCCTCACGCATCAGCGATCGTGACATGCGAGGTGCGCGTGCAGCAAGCGTGATCCGCAGTCTGAAACAAACTCGATACAGGAATCGTTTGTTTCCGGAAACGTAGGCGACGGTTTCGCGCGCAGACACTGACCGGAGGTGGCTTTCCCCCAGCGCGTGATCAGCTCACTGTGTGCCCCAGTCATAGAGCTGCCTGACGAGTCTGAGGTAGACGAAAGACTCGGTGGCGATCACGCCGTCGATGGCGCGGATGCGATGGTTGAGCAGTTCGATGAGCTCGTCGTCCGACGAGCAGACCACCTCCGCGAGGATGTCAAAGCTTCCTGCGGTGAGGACGACGTAGGTCACTTCGGGAAGGGTCGTCAGCTCGCTCGCGATGCGCGTCGAATCGCCCGTCGTGCGTATGCCGACCATGGCCTGCCGGGCGAAGCCCAGCTGGAGGGGATCGGTCACAGCGACGATCTGCATGACGCCGGCATCGATGAGCCGCTGCACGCGATTGCGCACCGCGGTCTCGGACAGCCCGACGGCCTTTCCGATGTCGGCGTACGATCGCCGTCCGTCGGTCTGGAGGTGCTCGATGATGGCGCGCGACGTGTCGTCCAAGTGGGGGACTCGGGGAGGTCGCTCGGTGGGCACGGGCCCGATCATGTCAGACGCGCATCCGCGTGACAATCGGTGACGGCCGCGTCATACGCCGTAGTCGGCCCGCACCCGCTCGCGCAGTTGCACGCTGCAGGCGGCGACGGCGGTGTGCCAATCGGTCAGTGCACCGTCCTGCGCCCGGTCGGAGACGGCCTTGAGCACCCGGATCGGCACGCCGAAGCACTGCGCGACCCACACGTAGGCGTAGGTCTCCATGTCGACCAGTCCCGCGCCGAGCGACAGGATCGCGGCGACCGCGTCGGAGTCGTCGATGAACTGGTCGCCTGTGGCGATCGTGACGGTACCGCGCCCGAGTTCCAGGAGGGCGGGCAGCGACACGTGCTGTCCGACGATGCCGTCGATGTCGGTCACGTCGTGCTGGATGGCCGCACCGATCTCGTACACCCCGGAGCCGAGCGCGGGATCGAGCCCCCCGGCGGTGCCGACGACGACGACCTCCTCGTACTCGGACATTTCCAGGGCGCGGGTCAACGCGTAGGTCGCCTGCAGCTTGCCCGGCCCACTCACCAGCCGGTCAAATCCAGGCAACTGCGTGGGGAACCCGACGAGTTCGCTGTCGAGGGCCGCGACAAGAAGTCTCACCGCTCCATTGTGGCCCAGGCGAGTCGCTGTCAGTCGAGCGCCAGGACAGCAAGCAGCGCGCGATCGATGGCCTCGAGTTCCGCGCGACTCAACCGGCCAGCGAACCCGCCGAGCCGGCGTCGCGGGTCGACGGCCGTGAGCTGCTCGACGAGAACGCGGGTAGTGGTGCCGTCGATGTCGATTTCTGGTCGGAAGGATGCTGGTCGACGGCCGGTGGACGTCGGGGCGACAATCCACGTCGAGAGCGGAAGGTCATCCGACTGCACCACCACCGCGTACCTTGACCCCGTCTGTTCGTGTCCCTGCGCGTCAAGCGGCGACTTCAGGTGGTAGACGTCACCACGCACTGAGCTGCTCCATGTCGGAGGCGAGGCGACGGGCGGCCGCGGCGTCGTCGGGGTCGTTTCGCAGCGCCTCTGCCTCGGCTCGCATGCGTGCACGGCGGCTCTGTCGTTCGGTATCGAGGATCGCCTCGCGTACCACGTCCGACCTCGAACGACCATCGGCAGTGAGCGCGTCAAGGGCGCGCTCAACGTCCGCGTCTGTGCGGATAGTCAATGTCCCCATAAGACGTATCGTAGTGCAAAATGCACGACGCCAAGTGACCCGTAACGTTCCCGGAACGCTCATCTGCCACGTTCAGTGTGTGTCTCGGCACCCGAAGTGCAACCGGCTGAACCGGTCGCCCGGCCGCTCCGATCGAAGGAGATCGCTATGAAGCACCTGACGAACCACCTCACGCGTGCCGCCCTGTTCGCCACCGCCGCGGCCCTCGCCCTCGGCTCGAGTGCGTGCGGCAGTTCGCCGGGCGCGGGGAGCACGCCCAGCGATTCTGCGGCACCCGAGTCGGCTGCCGCGTGCGACGAGTTGCTCACGCTCTCGGATGGCATCTTCGCCGTTGCTTTCTCCGAAGAGCCGCCCGACGCCGCATCGGTGGAGAGTCTCAAGGAGCAGTTCGAGACGATTGCGACGGGCACCGCGGGCGCAGCCGCGACCGCGGCGACAGATGCGGCGGCGACCCTGGACGAGATCCTCGCCACCGATAACTTCGCGTTGCTGCAGGACCCGACGTTCCTCCCCAATCTCCTCGGCGCCGGCGAAGCCGGCCGAACCGAATGCGGATACCACCCGGTCGACGTGACGGCGGAGGAGCACGCCGCAGCATCCGCGTCTGAGAATCCCGAGTTCCACTTCACCGGCCTGCCGGCCACGCTCCCGGCGGGCAAGACGAACTTCCTGCTCGACAACCCGACCGATGGATTCCACGACCTGGCGGTCTACCGGCTCAACGACGACTACACCGGCACGCTCGACGAGTTCATCGCGCTCGACGACGCAGGAATGGCGGAGGTCGCGGAGGTCGTGACCAGTACCATCGCTCCGCCGCAGGCGAGCGGCTACACCAATGCAGAGCTCACCGAGGGCCGGCACATCGTGCTGTGCCACGTGCCGCTGTTCGACGGCGAGGGACCGGACGCCATGCCGGTCATGGGGCCGAACGGACCGATCTGGCACTACACGCTGGGCATGGTCGAGGAAGTCACGGTCAACTGAACGAGATGCAGCTGTCGCGCCGCCGGTTTCTGTGGGTGATCGGCGGCGTGACCGTCTCGGTGCCGTTCGTCGCGCTCGCGAGCGGATGCTCCGCAGCGCCCGGTGAGGTCGTCCCCAGCGCGACCGCCACCGCCGGATCCGGGGGGTTCGAGGCGTTGGATGAGGTCGGTCAGACCGGGCGCGTTCTGCGAAGCCAGACGGCGCGACCGACGCCGTTCACCCGGCCCCTGCCTCTCCCCTCTCCGCTCGTCCCCGTGCGCACCGGCAGCGACGGCGACGACTACGAACTCGTCGCTCGCCGCGGTACGGCTCAGATTCTGGACGAGCGGGAGACCCCCGTCTGGGGCTTCGACGGGACCTTTCCGGGTCCGCTGTTCGAGACTCGCCGTGGTCGCGCTGCGAACGTGCGGCTCACGAACGAACTGCCGGTGCCGATCGTGCGGCACCTGCATGGCGCCTTCACTCCGGCGGCATCCGACGGCTACCCGCTCGACTACGTGCTGCCGGTCAGCGGGCCGGGCGACCATCATCTGCACCCTGGGGGCACCGTCCACGACGGCTCGTTCACGTATGCGCATCCGATGCAGCAGCGGGCGGCGCTCCTGTGGTACCACGATCACCGGATGGACTTCACCGGGCCGCAGGTGTGGGCGGGGCTGGCCGGGCTGCACGTGCATCGCGACGACGAAGAGCGGGCACTCGGACTCCCCGTCGGCGATCATGAGCTGACGCTGCTGCTCACCGACCGCTCGTTCGCCGCCGACGGGTCATTCCTCTACCCCGCTCTCGACCCTGACCTCGCCCACACGCCGGGGGTACTCGAGCCGTTCGCGAACGGTGTGCTCGGCGACACGCTCCTGGTCAACGGCATCCACGCCCCGTACCACCGGGTGAAGCAGGGCACCTACCGGCTGCGCATCGCCAACGGCAGCAACGCCCGCGAGTACCGCCTGAGTGTCGACCCGTTGCCGCCGACGGGTGAGCCGTTCGTCCAGATCGGCACCGATGGCGGGCTCATGGCCGCTCCGGCGGTGCGTCGCAGCCTCAGCCTGGCACCGGCCGAGCGGGTCGACGTCGTCGCTGACTTCACCGGCTACCCCGAGGGGAGCGTCGTCCGGCTGACGAACCTGGCCGGTGGCGACGGGACGACCGATGTCATCGAGTTCCGAGTGGGTGGAAAGGACGATCGCCCGCGCTGGATCGCACCCGACGTGCTGTCGCAGATCGAAGTGCTGAATGCCGCCGACGCCGTACGCACCCGCACCTTCGCGTTCGCGCGCGTGCCGACGTCAGACGGCGTGCAGTTCCACATCGGCCACAGGGCGTTCGATCCCGACGCGATCGAGGCGGACCCGCGCGCCGGAGAGACGGAGATCTGGGAGTTCTCCAGCGACCTCGCGCACCCCGTTCATATCCACAACGCGCACTTTCAGGTGCTGGATGCCGGCGGGCCGACCGCTTGGAAGGATGTCGTGCGTCTGGGTCCGCGCGACAAGAAGCGCGTCATCGTGCGCTTCGACTCCTATCCGGGCACATACGTCTTCCACTGCCACAACCTCGAACACGAGGACATGGGGATGATGGCGAACTTCGTCATCGGCTGACCGGTCTGCGCGGCTGACCGGCCTGCCCGGTGCCAGACGCCCGGTGCCCGGTGCCGGCGTCAGTGCGCCTCGGGTCATGTCACGAGACTTTCGCGTCAGCTTCTCAGGGGCGCTGCCGATGCCTGTCACGATCCTGGTTCAAGATCCGCGAGCAGTGCGTCAGCCCCGACGATGTCGATGTCGGCGCCGATGATCTGCAGGTTCTGGGCGCGAACCGTCGCCCAGCGCTCACGATCGATCCGATACCGCGTCTGTGTCGCCGCCTTCCCCTCGCGCACCACGCGCTGAATGCCGTCGACCTCATAGCCGGTACGACGTGAGACAGCGTTGGAGGCAGGGTTGTCGGTGAAGGCGGCGGACAACACGTTCTCCGCGCCCAGCGCCTCGAAGCAGAAGTGGAGCATCAGCGCGCGCATGCGTCGCCCGATGCCCCTGCCCTGGTGAGCGCGCCCCAGCCAGGAACCGGTCTCGACTTCGCGGAGGACGGACCAGTTGTCCCCCGATGCACTCTGGATGCCGACCGGTACGCCGTCGACGAGGACTCCGAGCTCGAGGTCGAAGCGGTCGGCGCTCAGCCGAGAACGGGCCGCCCATTGATAAGCGAGCACGCTGCGACCCACCTCGCGTGGTGTGCCGCGTGTCCACGGGACGTTGAACGGCATCGCGTTCTCGTCGTGGATGCCTTCGCCCGCGAGCACCGCGAGATCCACCGCGAGTTCGTCGTCGATCCACCGCATCTCCAGGTCGCCCGCGCGGATGCGAACGCCCGCGGCAGGCCAGAGTTCGACGAGTCGGCTCGATACCATCCTTCGATTCTGCCGGCTGTGCTCCGGCTCTGCCGCGATCTGGCGACGTTGCTGCCCTCGCGTCACTTGCCGTAGTGGTAGCGGCAGGCGGCGATGCGGACCTCGTCGTCGGCAAGCTTGTAGACGAGACGATGTTCGTCGGTGATGCGGCGCGACCAGTAGCCTGCGAAGTCGTGCTTCAGCGGTTCGGGCTTGCCGATGCCCTCGTTCCCGTTCCGCAGGATGTCTTGGATGAGCGCGTTGATCCGCTTCAGCGTCGCCCGGTCCTGCCGCTGCCACCAGAGGTAGTCCTCCCAGGCAGGCGTGCTGAAGACGAGGACCACGGATCAGTCCTCGATCAACTCGTGCACCTGACCTCGCCCGGATTCGAGTTCTTCCATCGCGTCGAGCAGGCGCCGAGCGTTGGCAGGGGAGCGCAACAGGTATGCGGTCTCACGCAGGGATTCGTAGTCGGCGAGCGAGAGGATGACCGCGGGCTCGTGCCCGGCACGAGTGATGACGACCTCCTCACGGTCGTTCACCACGCTGTCGAGCACCTCCGCGTACTTCGCACGGGACTCCGAGTAGCTCAGGATGCGCATCATGCCCTCCGTTCGTACGTACAGAAAAGTGTACGCGACAAGGACGCATCACGTCGGGTCGGCGTTCATCTCCCAGTTCTTCGGCGAGCGCCACAGCGCGCTCGTGGTGAGAGAGCGGATGCCCTCCATCTCCTTGGGCAGCCGCGTGTACAGCTTCATGAAGAGCTCTTCGACGTCCAGCAGCTCAGCCGTCCAGTCGCGGCGGTTGATCGCCATGCACGTGAAGAAGTCCTCTTCCGTGAAGTCGAGGCCCTCCCAGTCCAGGTCCTGATACCGCGGCATCCATCCCAACGGGCTCTCGATCGCGACGGCACGGCCGCGCGCCCGCGCGACGATCCACTGCAGCACCCGCATGTTCTCGCCGAAGCCCGGCCACAGGAAGTTGCCGTCCTCGTCGCGGCGGAACCAGTTGACCTGGAAGATGCGCGGCGGGTTGTGGATCGTGCGGCCGAACGCGAGCCAGTGGTTGATGTAGTCGCCCATGTGGTACCCCGCGAACGGGAGCATTGCGAACGGGTCGCGGCGCACGACGCCCTGCTGCCCGGCCGCGGCCGCGGTGGTCTCCGATCCCATCGTGGCCGCCATGTACACGCCGAACGCCCAGTTGAAGCTCTGCGTGATGAGCGGGATCGTTCCCGCACGGCGACCACCGAAGACGAAAGCGCTCAGCGGAACCCCCAGCGGGTCGTCCCACGCGTCGTCGAGGGCCGGGTTCAGCGTCGCCGGCGACGTGAACCGCGAGTTCGGGTGCGCGGCCTTCGTTCCCGACTCCGGCGTCCAGTCGCGTCCCTGCCAGTCGATGACGTGGGCGGGCGCCGGGCCGTCCATTCCCTCCCACCACACGTCGCCGTCGTCAGTGAGGGCGACGTTCGTGAAGATCGTGTCGCGACGGATCGACTCCATCGCGCTCGGGTTGGTCTTGTACGACGTGCCAGGGGCGACGCCGAAGTAGCCTGCTTCAGGGTTGATCGCCCGCAACAGTCCGTCGGCGCCGGGCTTGATCCAGGCGATGTCGTCGCCGACGGTGGTCACCTTCCAGCCCTTGTCGGCGAAGGATGCCGGCGGCACGAGCATCGCGAAGTTCGTCTTGCCGCACGCACTGGGGAAGGCGGCGGCGACGTACGTCTTCTCGCCCGCGGGGTCGGTGACGCCCAGGATGAGCATGTGCTCCGCGAGCCAGCCGTCGTCGCGGGCCATCGTGGAGGCGATGCGCAGCGCGAGGCACTTCTTGCCGAGCAGGGCGTTGCCACCGTATCCCGAGCCGTACGACCAGATCTCCCGCGTCTCGGGGAAGTGCACGATGTACTTGTCGGGGTTGCACGGCCAGGCGACGTCCTGCTGACCCGGCTCGAGCGGCGCGCCGACGCTGTGCATGCACGGCACGAACTCGCCGTCGGTACCGAGGACCTCCGCCGCAGGCACGCCTATCCGCGTCATGATCTTCATGCTGACCACGGCATATGGCGAGTCGGTGATCTGCACGCCGAGCTGCGCGATGGGCGAGCCGAGCGGGCCCATGCTGAACGGCACGACATACATCGTGCGCCCCGTCATGCAGCCGGTGAACAGTCCGCGGAGGGTCGCCGTCATCTCCTTGGGATCGACCCAGTTGTTGGTGGGGCCGGCATCCTCTTCGCTGCGTGCGCAGATGAACGTGCGCTCCTCGACGCGGGCGACGTCGCTCGCGTCGCTGCGCGCGAGGAAGCTGTCTGGCCGCTTCTCGGGATTCAGGCGTATGAACGTGCCCGCCGCGACGAGCTCTTCGCACAGCGCGGCGTACTCGGCATCCGAGCCGTCGCACCAATGGATGCCGCTCGGCGTACACAACTCCGCCATCTCTTCCACCCAGCGAACGAGTCCTGGGTGCTGAATCCACTCCGGTGTGCCCATGATGCGAATCTATCGCTTTTCTGTGCCCGGACGCGGGATCCACGGATCGCGGCGATTGCCAGAGCCCGCGGCTTCGCGGTCGCGACCCGCGACAGCCGCGACGTGCCGGGTTTTGTCGGATCCATGACCTCGAGGCGACAAAACTCGGCAAGTCGACCGGCCGTCACGTGCGCCCGGCTTTAGCGATGTGCCGGATGCCGCGCGGCTACTCGCCGATGTCCTCGTTCCAGAGCGCGGGGTTGGCGGCGATGAAACCGGTCATGAGCGCGATGCACTCGGCGTCGTCGAGCACGGTGACCTCGACGCCGCGCTGGCGGAGGTAGTCCTCGCCGCCGTAGAACGTCGCGTTCTCGCCGATGACGACGCGTGGGATGCCGTAGAGCAGGATCGCACCCGTGCACATGTCGCACGGCGAGAGCGTCGTGACCATCGTCGCGCGGCGGTAGACGCTCGCGGGCAGGCGTCCCGCGTTCTCGAGGCAGTTCGTCTCGCCGTGGTGGATCGAACTGCCCTCCTGCACACGCCGGTTATGGCCGACCGCGAGCAGCTCGCCATCGACGAAGAGCGCGGCGCCGATCGGGATGCCGCCTTCGGCGAGCCCCAGACGCGCCTCGGCGAGCGCGGGGGCCAGCATCTCCGCAGGGGTGGGCGACATGGCGGGTCCTTTCGTAGGAGTTCGGCGTCTGTGAGTGAGTTCGTGCGGGTTCAGGCGCGCCGATAGGGCGTGAGGTATGCCCCGGGATAGCGCACGCCGCGCCCACGGATCGCGAGCGCGGCGACGACGATGAGGTAGGGGAACGCGATGAGCAGCTCGTTGGGCAGCCACCCGAACGCGGGCGTGATCGCGAGCTGCAGTTGCAGCGCATCGGCGAGGCCGAACAGCAGCGCCCCCGCGACGACCGGCCACACGCTCCACCTGCCGAAGATGACGAGCGCGATGCAGATCCAGCCGCGCCCGGCGATGACGTCGAGCGTGAAGCGCCCGAGCACCGAGAGGGTGAGGAACGCGCCGCCGAGCGCCATGAGCACGCCACCCGCGATGAGCGCGACGTAGCGCGTGCCGGCGACGGGCAGGCCGGCGACGTCGGCGGCTTCGGGCTGTTCGCCGACGGCGGTGATGCGCAATCCCAGTCCGGTGTGCCGCAGCATCCACCACAGGAGCGGCGCGAGCACGAGGAAGGCGACATACGTCATGCCGTACTGCGAGAAGACCCCCGCGCCGGGAAAGAGGCGCTCGAACCGCGCGGTCGTGACCTGGTTGGCTCCCCCGAAGAGCAGGCGATTGGTGAACTCGCTCGCGGCGATGAGCAGCAGCGTGATGCCGATGCCGGCGACGTGCTGGTTGACGCCGAGCGTCACCGACAGGAACGCCATGAGGGCGCCAGAGAGCGCGCCGACGATCACGACGGCGAGGACGGCGAGCCATAGGTTGCCGGTCAGGGCCGCGACGAGGAAGCCGGTGAAGGCACCCGCGTACATCGTGCCCTCGATGCCGAGGTTGAGTACGCCCGCCCGCTCGCCCACGACGGCGCCGAGTCCGGCCCACACGAGGGGCGTCGCGATGACGAGGGTCTGGGCGATCACGGCCCACAGCGGGATGTCCATCAGTCGGCACCTCGCTTTCTCGAGCGGCTGAAGACGACCTTCAGATGCCGCAGGGAGAGAGCCGCAACCACCGAAAGAAGCAGCGTCGAACTGACGATCGCGCCCATCTGCGCGGGCAGCTGCAGCGAGATCGATGCCCCGCGGGCGCCGACCGTGATGGTGCTGAGCAGCAGTGCGACCAACAGCGCGCCCCACGCCGTGAGCGCGCCGAGCGCCGCGACCACGACGCCGGTGTATCCGTAGCCACCGGAGATCGACGCGTTGAGCTGATGCTGCACCCCGAACACCTGCACGGCTCCGCCGAGACCCGCGAGCGCACCCGACACGATCGCGGTGCGGAACTGCAGCGACGCGACCGGGATGCCGCTGAACGCGGCCGCCTTGGGGGCGAGGCCCGTCGCGCGCAGCGCGAGCCCGAGCGGCGTGGCGGTGAGCACGACCCACGCGACCGCGACGACGGCGAGCGCGATGAGGAAGCCCCAGTGGACGCGCGAACCCGGGACGAGCTCGCCGAGCTCGTAACCCGCACCGAACCGGTCGGAGTCCGGGAATCCGGTCTCGGAGTTGCGCCACGGTCCGTTGAGCAGTCCCTGTACGAGCAGCAGCGCAACCGGGTTGAGAAGGAGCGTCGTGACGACCTCGTCGATCCCGGCGAGGCGCCGCAGCAGCGCGGGCACGAGCGCCCACAGCGCCCCGCCGACGGCTCCGATCGCGAGCCCGAGCGGCAGTGCGACGGGTGCAGGAAGCGACGCGAGATACAGCGCGGGCACCGTGGCCGCCATGGCGCCCGCGAGGAACTGCCCCTCGGCGCCGATGTTGTAGTAGCCCACCCGGAACGCGAGCGCGACCGCGATGCCCGTGAAGATC
Organism: Microbacterium sp.; assembly: GCF_049661145.1. GTDB lineage: Bacteria > Actinomycetota > Actinomycetes > Actinomycetales > Microbacteriaceae > Microbacterium. Next base: position 3,750 of record NZ_JBASZT010000144.1, on the reverse strand, counting down.
AGCGGAGTGGCGGCCAGCAGGACGTCACCGATTCCCGTGGGCGATGTCAGGGGGGCGATCGTGTAGCGCCAGTACGCCGCGCCCGGGTTGGCGCCCGCAAGCCGGATCGGCCCCGCCGTGAGCGCGAGTGTGACGAGCACCGCGGCGACGACCGCGATCGGTCCGCTCCAGGCCGACTCCCGGCCGCGCGGCACGAGCCTCACGAGCGCACCCCGGTCATGAGACGACCCCCGTCATGAGACGGCCGAGCGCGGCGCGAGTGGCGGATGCCGCGGACAGCGACCCCACAATGCGCCCCTCGAGGATCACGTCGATGCGGTCGCAGAGGCCGATGAGCTCGTCGAGGTCCTCCGAGATGACGACGACCCCGGCACCGGCGGCGCGGAGCGCGCGCAGCTGCTCGTAGACATAGGCGCACGAGGCGACGTCAAGACCGCGGGTGGGCTGTGACGCGACAAGCACTCGCGGCTCCCGCGAGATCGCGCGTGCGAGCAGAACCTTCTGCATGTTGCCGCCCGAGAGCGTGCGGATGGGATCACCAGGCGCCGCACGGATGTCGAAGCGTTCGATCAGGGCACGTGCGTGGGCGCGCACCCGGCGGCGGTCGAGGAAGGGCCCACGGCGGAAGCGCGCCAGGTCTTCGATCACGAGGTTCTGCTCGACCGTGAGCGGCAGGGCGACGCTGCCGCGGCGGTCCTCCGAGAGGCGGCCGAGCCCGGCGGCGAGGCGGCCCGCCACATCGAGCGCGGTGATCTCGGTGCCGTCGACATCGATGCGCCCGCCGCCGGGTGCGACCACGCCGCACAGCACATCGACCAGTTCGGTCTGGCCGTTTCCCGAAACGCCTGCGACGCCCACGATCTCGCCGGGCGCGACGGAGAGATGGAGCTCGTCGAGCACCTTCGCGCCGCGGGTGTACGCCGTGAGCCCGGCGATGCGCAGCACGGTGGACCTGGCGGATGCCGCGGCATCCGCCGCTTCGGGTAGCACCGCTTCGGGTGGCACCGCGCCTGCTGTCGACGTCCCGCTGCCCGACGTTCCGATGCCCGGCGTTCCGGTGCCCAGTGTCCCCAGACCCAGGGCGGGCGCGGCCACCGCATCGTCCGCCTCTTCTGCCCCGACCATGAGCGCCGCGATGGCACGCACGTCGAGACCGGCCGCGGGACGCGACGCGACGATGCGGCCGCGGCGCAGGATGCTGACGCGGTCGGCGATCTCGACGACCTCGTGCAGCTTGTGCGAGATGAAGATGACGCCCATTCCCGAGGCCGTGAGCTGTCGCACCGAGGCGAAGAGGTTCTCGACGTCGTCAGGCACGAGCACCGCGGTCGGCTCATCGAGCACGAGCACGCGACAGTCGTTGTAGAGCGCCTTGAGGATCTCGACGCGCTGCTTCTCACCGACGGACAGGTGCTCGACGACGGCATCCGGATCGATGTCGACGCCGAGTCGCGCGGCCGCCTGCACGACGCGGGCGCGCGCGGTCCGGCGCGACACGGGACCGAGCCCGAGCCCCGCGAGCATCAGGTTCTCGGTGACGGTCATCGTGCCCACGAGCGAGAACTCCTGCGTGACGAGGCCGATGCCGGCGGCCATCGCGTCGGCGGGGCGGCCGATCGCAGTGGGTCGGTCTTCGATCCGGATCTCGCCGGCATCCGCTCGCGAAAGGCCATAGAGGATGCGGGTGAGTGTGCTCTTGCCCGCGCCGTTCTCGCCGAGCAGTGCATGCACCTCGCCCGGCAGCACCGTGAGGTCGATGCCGTCGTTCGCGCACAGGGCGCCGAACGACTTTGTGATGCCGGAGAGTTCGACCAGCGGCGCCCCGGGGGCGGCGGGCGGGGCCGCGACCGCCCCTGGGGTGCTCACAGGTTCACTCTCCGACAGTCGTCGATCCGGCGGGCGCTTCCTCGTTGACGGGCGTCGTGAACGAACCCGCCTCCATCTCGGCCTGCCTGGCCTCGACGGCCGCGATCAGGTCGGCGGGGATCTCGAACGCAGTGCCGGTGTTGATCGGCGCGATGGCCGAACCGCCATTGACGAGGAATGAGAACTCGGCGAGGTTCTGGGCCTCGTACGTGCCGGCGGACACCTCTTCGACGACGTGCTTGACGGTGGGCAGCATGTGCCACAGCAGCGAAGTGACGACGTAGTCGGGCGCCTGCTCCTGCTGGTCGACCATCATGCCGATCACCGGCAGCGAGTTCTCAGCGGCGGCGGCGATGACGCCGTCGCGCTCGGCGAACAGCACGTCCGCGCCGGCCGAGATTGCCGCCTCGGCGGCCTGCTTCGCGGTCGCCGGGTCGTAGAACGAGTTGATGAACGACACCGTGACGGTGGCGTCGGCGTTGGTTTCGGCGACGCCCTCGATGAAGCCGTTGACGATGCGATTGACCTCGGGAATCGGCATGGCGCCCACCACGCCGATCTTGTTCGAGGTCGTCAGTCCGCCTGCGAGCATCCCCGCGAGGTAGGCCGGGTCCTGCAACCAGTTGTCGAAGACGCTGAAGTTCGGCGCCTGCTCGGCGCCGCCCGATCCGAAGACGAAGGCGGTGTCCGGGAACTCGGCGGCGACTTCGCGCACGGCATCCTCGGCAGCGAACGCGTCACCGAAGATGATGTCGGGGTCGGAGTCGGCGATGACGTCGCGCAAGGCGCTCTCCATCGCGTCGGCCGTTTCGAGGTGGTCGGTGAACTCGTAGTCGATCAGGCCGGCCTCTTCGGCCTCGAGCAGGGCGGTGTGGATGGCGCCGTCCCAGGGCTCTTCGAGCGGCGTCGCGAACGCGCCGAAGACGGTGGGCACGGCTGCGCCATCGGTGGACGCGCTCGTCGCTGCGGGGTCTTCGCCGGTGGTGCCGCCGCAACCGGCGAGAGCGATGGCGGTCGCGGCGATGACGCCGAGCGCCGCGAGCCTGGTGAGCGGGCGGGGGATACGGATCATGTGGAACTCGCTTTCTGCGAGAGGAGGACAGTGCGGGTGCACTTTCAAGGTACGGATGCCGCGCGCCGGGCACGCCGGGCGATTCGTCATTTCTGATGAGTAAACACATGACGGTTCGTAAACTGGCGGCATGTTCACCGTCGCCGATTTCCTCGCCTTGCCCCAGGTGGCAGCGGCACGGCCGGAGGTCATTGTGGGCGAGGACTTCGATAAGCGGTCCGTGCGCTGGGCGCACACGAGCGAGATCTACGACATCGCACCACTGCTGAAAGGCGGCGAAGTGCTGCTCACGACAGGGCTCGGGCTCGTGGGCGCCTCGCCGGAGGCCACCCGCGCCTACATTTCGGGCCTCGCCCGAGTCGGCCTCGCGGCGCTCGTGCTCGAGCTCGGCCGCACGTTTCCGCATCCGCCCGCGGACGCGATCGATGAGGCGCGCCTCGCCGGGCTGCCCCTCGTCGCACTGCACGGAGTCGTGCCGTTCATCGAGATCACCGAGGCGGTGCACACCCGGCTCCTGGGGGCGGATGTCGCGCGGCTGCGCGACGAGGCGACGATGCGCAATCGCATGGTGACGCTCCTCACGGCCAACCCCGGTGTCGCCGCGTTCACCGGCGCGATCGCTGCCGAGTTGGAGGTGCCGGTCGCGCTGCGCGACGCATCCGGCGAGATCGTGGCCGGTACCGCGGTGGACGAGGGCGGGGCGAACGTCGCCGTCGTGGTGAAGGGCGTCGAGTGGGGAAGGCTCGAGGCCGCACCGGGCGAGGGCGTCGCCGACGCCCTCGCTGCCGCCGCCCCCCTCGTCGCGCTCGAAC
>NZ_JBASZT010000143.1:0-12984 GCF_049661145.1 Microbacterium sp. | reverse complement strand
GCTCGGAGCGGGCCCGCTGCGCCTCGGCCGTGTAGCCGCGCGGCGCCTCGGAGCGGGCGCGGAGCACCTCGCCCGTCGCGTAGACCGCGGCATCCCCGATCAAGAACACCCCCACGTGCCACGCCTCGCCCACCGGGACGATCCGTGGCGCGCGGCCGAAGCCCAGCAGCTTGCGCGCGTGCGCCCAGTCGCCCAAGCGCTCCCGGGGCGCGCCGGCGAGTCGCGCGCGTGCGTCGTCGAGCAGGGCGAAGACCGTGGCCACCGGTCAGGTCTCCTCGTCGCGGAGTGCGGGCGTCGTCACGTCGTCGCCTCGCAGTGCCATCGCGACCGACGGCAGGATGAGCACCGAGAGCATGCCCGCGCCGACGAGCGCCGCCGCGGCACCGCTGCCGAGCAGCTTGTGATCGACCCCGATCGCGGTGACCGCCACGATGATCGGCAGGCCGGTCGCTCCCATCAGCGCCGTCGCCCACCGCGTGCGCGGTGTCGCGCCGACCGGGGCGGCGAGCATCGAGGGAAGCCCCCGCACGACCAGCAGCAGCACCAGCCCTAGCGGCACCAGTGCGAGCAGGACGGGATCGGCCAGCAGGGCCTCGAGGTCGAACGAGATGCCCGTGTAGATGAAGAAGATGGGGACGAGAAAGCCGAAGGCGACGGCCTCGACCTTGCTCTCCACGGCGTCGCGCGCGGCCGCGTCGGCGTCGCGCATCAGCAGACGCCAGATGACTCCGGCGGCGAACGCGCCGAGCAGCATGTCGAGGTCGAGCACGACGCTCAACCCCACGAGCGCGGCCAGGATGAGCATGACGACGCGCATCGCGAACTGGCCCGAGGTGTGCAGCGTGGCGTTGACGAACCGGTGCAGTGCACCCTGGGGCACGCGCATGGCATACCAGACGGCACCCGCGGTCACGAGCAGGAACGCGGCGAGGACGATGGTCGCCACCCCCGGCGAGCGACTGCCGAGGAGGACCGAGATCGCGATCAGCGGCGCGAACTCGCCGACGGCGCCGATCGCGCCCACGGCCTTTCCGAACGGCGTGCGCATCTCCCCGGCATCCCGCAGAATCGGCAGCAGTGTGCCGAGCGCCGTCGACGACAGCGCGATGCCGACGACGATGGCGCCGGCGGGTTCGCCGGGAGGCGCCACGAGGATGCCGAGGGCGGTGCCGACGGCGAGACTGAGCACCCATCCGGCGATCGCCCGACGGCCGGTCCGCCCGCGCAGCGCCGTGAACTGCAGCTCGGTCCCCGCGACGAAGAAGAGCATCGCGAGGCCGAACTCGCTGAGCAGGTCGACGAACGCCGATGTGCCGGCCAGACCCAGCACGCTCGGGCCCACGACGATGCCGAGCAGCAGCTCGAACACCACGATCGGCACCCGCACCCATCGTCCGACCGCACGCGCCGCCAACGGCGCCAGCACGGCGAGCAGCGGAATCAGCACGATCGCCGCGTCGAGATCTCCCATCGCCCGCTCAGCTCCGCGGCCCTGGGCGCACCGTCAGGTCGCTGACGACCGCATCCCGCGGCAGGTCGAGGGCGGCGAGGACGACCGTCGCCACCGACTCCGGATCGATCCACTGCGTCGGGTCGTATTCGGCGCCCTCCTGCTCGTGGACCTTCTGCTGCATAGGCGTCGCGGTGCGACCGGGGTAGATGGTCGTGACCCGCACGCCGTGCCGCGCCTCCTCGCCGCGCAACGCGTCGGCGAGCGCCTTCAGACCGTGCTTGGACGCCGCGTAGGCCGCCCAGCCGGGGTGCGCATTCAGCCCCGCGCCGGAGTTGACGAACAGCACCTGCCCGCGCGCGGCGCGCAGTCGCGGCAGCACCGCGCGGGTGAGTTCGGCGGGGGCGACGAGGTTGACGGTGAGCTGACTCGTCCAGGCCTGCAGCGGCAGGTCGCCGACGGCGCCGAGCTCGACGACGCCCGCCGCGTGGATCAGTGTGTCCACGGATGCCGGGACGTCGGCATCCTGCACCGCCGGAGCGATCGCCTCAGGGCTCGCGAGGTCGGCGATGATCGGGATGCTGCCGGGGAACGCCGCCGTCAGGTCCGCGGCCCGAGCGTCGTCGCGGGCGACGAGGACGAGCAGGTCGCCGCGCGCGTGCAGGCGTTCGGCGACGAGCCGCCCGATACCGGAACCCGCACCGGTGATGAGGTGGGTGGCGGTCACCCGACCATCCTCCCACCCCTCCTGCGCGTCACCCGCTTGCTTCAGACGCCGCCATCGACCGAGCGCACGTACTCCCCCGGCTCTTCGGGGACCATGACGGGCGTCTCCCGGTTGAGAGAGCGGCCGTCGAAGAAGGGCTTGGAACGCGGGAAGAAGGACCAGACGATCATCAGGACGACACCCACCAGCAGGGCGCCGATGCCGACGACGAACGTCCCGCCGATGCCGAGCAGCACCGTGTAGCCGTAGTCGACGTCCCACATGTCGATCGCGGACTGGACGAACGCGAACGTGAGCATGAGGGCACCCAGCAGCGGCAGGATCAACCGGTACACGACGTTGCGTCCCGACGTGAACAACTCCTTGCGGAAGTACCAGACGCAGGCGTACCCGGTGATCGCGTAGTAGAACGCGATCGCGAGCCCCAGCGAGAGGATCGAGTCCTGCAGGATGTTGTCGCTGACGAGCGTCATGCCGACGTAGTAGAGGGTGGCGACGATGCCCATCACGAGGGTCGAGAACGATGGCGTCTTGTACACGGGATGCACGCGCTTGAACCGCTCCGGAAGCGCACGGTACACCCCCATGGCGAGCGTGCCTCGGGCGGTCGGCAGGATCGTGGTCTGCGTCGAGGAGACCGCAGAGATCAGCACGGCCACCACGAGCAGCCAGCCCCACGGCCCGAGCAGACCGTCCTTGATCGCGAGGAAGAAGTCGTCGGCATTGGCCTCATTGCCCAGGCCCGTGCCGTCCTCGCCGAGCCCGGCGTACATCATCGCCGCGATCGTCACCGACACGTAAGTGAACAGCAGCAGGACGCACGTCAGCAGCGCGGCCAGGCCCGGGATGCGCTTGGGGTCCTTCGTCTCTTCGTTCAGAGCCAGGCAGGTGTCCCAGCCCCAGTAGATGAACAGAGCCAGCAGCACCGCCTCGGTGAACCCGTGGAAGTCGGTGAAGGCGAACGGGTTCAGCCACTCCCAGTCGAACGCCGTCGCCCCGGGAGCCGTGCCGGCGAAGAACTGCCAGAGCGCCGCCACGACGAAGATCGCCAGTGCCAGGTACTGGATCGCCAGCAGCACGTTCTGAATGCGCTCACCGATCTCGACGCCGCGCCAGCTGACCCACGTCATGGCGGCGATGAACACGACCGCGACCAGGATGATGCGCCAGTCGTTGTTCGCCAGCTCCAGACCGAGCAGGTCCCAGAAGTAGACCGCGGCGATCTGGGCGAGGTTCGCGAGCACGACCATGCCCGCGACGGCGACGCCCCAGCCGCCCATCCAGCCCACCCACGGGCCGAAGGCCTTGGTCGCCCACGTGAACGTCGTTCCGCAATCGGGGATCTCGTTGTTGAGCTCGCGGTACGCGTATGCGATGAACAGCATCGGCACGAACGCGATGACGAACGCGATCGGTGCCTGCCCGCCGACCGCCAGCACCACGAAGCCCAGGGTGGCAACGAGCGAGTAGACGGGCGCGGTCGAGGCCAGACCGATGACGGTCGAGCCCCACAGGCCCAGCGTTCCGGCGGCGAGGCCCTTGCCTTCGCCGCGATCAAGGTGGATAGGTGTGGTGCTGCCGAACTCGGTCATGGTGCGCTCCGCCCTCACGTGGGATCGCGTCCCCAGTGACGCCGTGAGGGAAGAATAGCTAGGGTTCGGGGCAGGAACCAAGGAGAAAAAATGACGGATCGGACCGAGGCAGAACTGCAGCAACTCGCGAAGGATCACCTGTGGATGCATTTCGCGCGGCAGTCGACGATGACCGGCGGTGTCCCCATCATCGTGCGGGGCGACGGTCACCATGTGTGGGACGCCGCGGGCAAGCGCTACTTCGACGGACTGTCCGGCCTGTTCGTCGTCAACGCGGGCCACGGCCGGCGCGTCCTCGCCGAGACGGCGGCGCGGCAGGCATCCGAGCTCGCGTTCTTTCCCATCTGGTCGTATGCGCACCCGCAGGCGATCGAGCTCGCGGCGCGCCTGGCGGATCTCGCGCCGGGCGACCTCAACCACGTCTTCTTCTCTACCGGCGGCGGCGAGGCGGTCGAGACGGCGTTCAAGCTCGCGAAGCACTACTTCAAGCTCACCGGCAAGCCCACCAAGCACAAGGTCATCTCCCGCGCGATCGCCTATCACGGCACGCCGCACGGCGCCCTCGCGATCACCGGGCTGCCGTCGATGAAGCAGATGTTCGAACCCGTCGCTCCCGGCGGGTTCCGGGTGCCCAACACCAACTGGTATCGGGCCGCCGAGCAGGGGTTCACCGGGACGACGCCGGAGGAGTTCGGGGTGTGGGCGGCCGATCGCATCGAAGAGATGATCCTGTTCGAGGGTCCCGACACCGTCGCTGCGGTGTTCCTGGAGCCGGTGCAGAACTCCGGCGGCTGCTTTCCACCGCCGCCCGGCTACTTCGCGCGGGTGAGGGAGATCTGCGACCGCTACGACGTGCTGCTCGTCAGCGACGAGGTCATCTGCGCATTCGGGCGGATCGGCGAGTACTTCGCGTGCGACGCGTACGGCTACCAGCCCGACATCATCACGTTCGCCAAGGCCGTGACGAGCGGCTACGTCCCGATGGGGGGCACGATCGTGAGCGACCGGCTGTATGAGCCGTTCGCGCACGGCGACGTGTCGTTCCCGCATGGCTACACGTTCGCGGGGCACCCGGTCGCGGCGGCCGTCGCGATGGCCAACCTCGACATCTTCGAGGAGGAGCGGCTGCTGCAGAACGTGCGGGAGAACTCGCCGGTCTTCCGCCGCACGCTCGAGAAGCTGACCGACCTGCCGATCGTCGGCGACGTGCGCGGGGACGGCTACTTCTTCGGCATCGAGCTGGTCAAGGACAAGGCCACGCGCGAGACGTTCGACGACGCCGAGTCGGAGCGGCTGCTGCGCGGCTTCCTCTCCGGAGCGCTCTACGAGGCGGGGCTCTACTGCCGCGCCGACGACCGCGGCGACCCGGTGATCCAGCTCGCGCCGCCGTTGACGATCGGGCCCGGCGAGTTCGACGAGATCGAGCAGATCCTCCGCGGCGTGCTCAGCGAGGCGTGGGCGCGGCTGTAGGTGCGGCGGGGCGGGACTTGGCGCCGGTCGCGCCGGTCACCACGCGCTAGTCACCACGCACCCGGGCGGTAGTCCTTGAGGAAGACGCCGAACAGGTCCTCGCCCGCTTCGCCGCGCACGATCGGGTCGTAGACGCGGGCCGCGCCGTCGACGAGGTCGAGCGGCGCGTGGAAACCCTCCTCCGCGAGGCGGACCTTGGTGGGATGCGGACGTTCGTCGGTGATCCAGCCGGTGTCGACGCTCGTCATCAGGATGCCGTCCGACTCGAACATCTCGCGGGCGCTCGTGCGCGTGAGCATGTTGACGGCGGCCTTGGCCATGTTCGTGTGCGGATGCCCCGGCCCCTTGTAACCGCGATTGAAGACCCCCTCCATCGCGCTGACGTTGACGATGTAGGTGCGGCGGGCGGGGCTCGCCGCAAGCGACGCACGCAGCTTGGAGATGAGCAGGAACGGGGCCGTCGTGTTCGCGAGCTGCACCTCGAGCATCTCGAGCGGGTCGACCTCGTCGACCGCCTGCACCCACGAGTTGGTGTCCTGGAGGTCCGGGATGAGCCCGCCCGCGTCGATCGCGGTGCCCGCCACGAGCCGCTCCAGCGAGCTGGAGCCGGCGGCCAGCGCCTGCTCGGTGAGCTCGTCGGCGCGCGCCGCGGCAGCGGCGAGGATCGGGTGGGCGGTGACCGAGCGCTCCAGCGCCTGGGGATGCCGGTCGTTCGTGTGCCCGAACGTGATCAGTTCGGGCATGCCGTGGGGGCTGGCCGCGAGGGGCGCCGACTCGGCATCCACCAACGGCTGGTACGCGCCCGGCGAGCGCCGCACCGTCTGCGTCGCGTTGTTGATGAGGATGTCGAGGTGCCCGGCCGCGGCGACGTCGTCGGCGAGCCCGAGCACCTGGGCGGGGTCACGCAGGTCGATGCCGACGACCTTGAGCCGGTGCAGCCAGTCCGCAGCATCCGGGAGGCTCGAGAACCGGCGGACGGCGTCACGCGGGAAGCGCGTCGTGATCGTGGTGTGCGCGCCGTCGCGCAGCAGCCGCAGCGCGATGTACATGCCGATCTTCGCGCGGCCACCGGTGAGCAGTGCGCGGCGGCCGGTGAGGTCGGTGCGGGCGTCGCGCTTGGCGTGGCTCATCGCGGCGCACGCCGGGCAGAGCTGGTGGTAGAACGCATCGACGAGGGTGTACGGCTGCTTGCAGATGTAGCAGGCGCGGGCGCGGCGGAGCGTCCCCGCCGTCGGGGTGGTCGTCGAGGTGGAGATGGGTATTCCGCGGGTCTCGTCGTCGATCCGGTCCGGCGCACCGGTGGCCGTCGCGGCGACGACGGCGCGGTCGGCGGCGGCCTCTTCTTCGCGCAACTGACGGCGGCGGGCGATCTTGGCGGCCTTGAACATCCTGGCGGTCGCGCGCCGAACGGCGACGAAGTCGGGATGCGTCTGGTCGATCTCGTGCAGGCCCGCGAGCACCCGCAGCGTGATCTCGAGATCCGCGGGATCGATGCCGCCGGGACGTTCGCCGGGTTGCTCGCTGGCCTGCTCGTCGGCGAGCGGATCGGCGTCGGGGGTCGTCTCGGGCACACACGATTGTAGGCGCCTGCCCCGGAGGTGCCCGAACTCCACCAATTCGCCGTCGTATCCGGGCGCGTTCCGCGTGATTCCGGCGAATCGCCGCCCTCCGCACGTCAGATTGGTGGAGTTCGGGCGCGCGCCCCGGGCACCCGATCGCTTTCGGGCCAGCTTTTCAGGGGCGCTGCCGCGCCGTGGGGCAAGGACATCTGGGTCATGTCACGAGACTTTCGCTTCAGCGCCGATCTCCTGTTACCGTGCCTCCGTGACCGTCAACCGCCGCATCCACGTCTCGGCCGCCGTCATCGTCGATGCCGACGGCCGGCTGCTGCTCGTCCGCAAGGCGGGGACGACGGCGTTCATGCAGCCGGGCGGTAAGCCCGAGGCGGGCGAGACCGCGGCCGAGACCCTGTGCCGCGAGCTCGCCGAAGAGCTGGGCGTGAGGGTGGATGCCGCCGCGCTCGCGCCCCTCGGCCGGTTCGAAGCCGCCGCCGCCAATGAGCCCGGGTTCACCGTGGTCGCGGACGTGTTCACCGTGGACATCGGCGGCCAGCATCCGGCCGTCGCGGCCGAGATCGAGGAGCTCCGCTGGGTCTCGCGCGCCGAGGCTGCGACCCTGGAGGTCGCCCCGCTCGCGCGCGACAACTTCTTCGCCGCCTGACCGCCCGCCCGCGCCCTCACCCCAGCCGGTGCTCGTGCACGGACGACGTGAGGCTCGTGCCGTTCAGGTCGAGGTAGAGCTGAGCCTCCGTCACCGACAGGGTGAGGGAGTTTCGGCGGGCGGTCGCGGCGGCCGCGGCCTCCACGAACCCGGGATCGAAGGTGCGCAGGGTGATCTCGTCGGCGCGGTGGATCTTCTTGCCCGCCCACAGCGGCAGCAGTTTCGCGGGGTCGCGCTGGCTGTAGACCGCCGTGCGGTCGGCGAGTTTGCTCCCGCGGTGCAGGCGCTCGGCATCCGGCGCCCCGACCTCGATCCACGCCATGACGCGCCCCGTCGCGTCGCGCACGAGCACCGCGGGCTCGTCGGTCGCGGCGATCCCCTCCGTGAACGCGATGCCCTCCGCATACTCCAGGCAGTACGCGAGCAGGCGCGTCACCATGAAGGCAGTGGTCTCGGACGGATGCTGCGCCATGCGCAGCGACAGGTCTTCGTACACGCCGCGGTCGAGGTCCGCCAGCTGCACGTCGAACGTGTGGATCACTGCACCGGCGGCCATGCTCCGAGCCTACGGTGCCGCATCGCCACCGTTCACGGCGCCCCGCCCCGGTATCCGCCACCAACTTTGGAGGGTACTGATAGACGCGCCTGATTTCTTACCTTGAGTATCGGTCACACGACGGCGAAGTCGAGTGACGCGATTTCGAGGGAGAGATACGTGTCCGACGACCTGCAAACTGCCGCCCCCTATCGGGAGCTTCGGGACCGGAGCCAGAACGAGCGCGAGAGCTTCTGGCTCGACGCCGCCGAAGGCATCGATTGGGAGGTCGCACCGGCATCCGCGCTCGAGGTCACGAGCGACACCGAGTGGCGCTGGTTTCCCGGCGGCGAGCTGAATCTCTCGTACAACGCGCTCGACCGTCACATCGAGGCCGGCCGGGGCGATGCGACGGCGCTCATCTACGACTCGGCGATGACCGGCACGCAGGCCCGGTTCAGCTACACCGAGCTGCGCGACCAGGTCTCCCGGTTCGCGGGAGCGTTGCGCGCACAGGGCGTCGAGCGCGGCGACCGCGTGCTCATCTACCTGCCGATGATCCCGCAGGCGGCGATCGCGATGCTCGCGTGCGCGCGCATCGGGGCGATCCACTCCGTCGTGTTCGGCGGTTTCGCCGCGACCGAGCTCGCGGTGCGCGTCAAGGACGCGAGCCCGAAGGTCATCGTGACGTGCTCGGGCGGACTGGAGCCCGGCCGCGCGGTCGAGTACCTGCCGATCATCAGTCGCGCCATCGAGCTGTGCGGCGGCGCGGAATCGGGCGTCGCGAGCGTCATCGTGCAGGAGCGCACCCTCATCCCCGGCAGCGCCGCCGACTACGCCGATGACACCCGGACGCGCTGGCTCGATTGGACGACGATCCAGGATGCCGCCGAGCCCGCCGACCCGGTCGCGATGAAATCCGAGGACCCGCTGTACGTCCTCTACACCTCCGGCACGACGGGCAGCCCCAAGGGCGTCGTGCGCGACAACGGCGGCTACGCCGTGGCGCTGAGCTGGAGCATGAAGCACATCTACGACATCGGCGTCGGCGACACGATGTTCACGGCATCCGACGTGGGATGGGTCGTGGGGCACTCCTACATCGTCTACGGGCCGCTCATCGCGGGCGCCACCACGATCATGTTCGAGGGCAAGCCGATCGGCACCCCCGACGCGGGGACGTTCTGGCGCATCATTGAGGACTACCGCGTCAAGACGATGTTCACCGCTCCCACGGCGCTGCGCGCCATTCGCCGCGAGGACCCCGAGCTGACGCACCTGGCCGAGCACGACGTGTCGTCGCTTCGGGCGCTGTTCCTCGCCGGCGAGCGCACCGACCCCGAGACGTGGCACTGGATCAAGGACGGGCTGGGCGTCCCGATCGTCGACCACTGGTGGCAGACCGAGACGGGTTGGGCGATCTGCGCGATCCCCCTCGGCATCCAGGCCCTCGAGCAGAAGGCGGGTTCGACCGCGCTGCCCATGCCGGGCTACGACGTGCACATCCTCGACTCGAAGGGGCGCCGCCTCACCGAGCCCGGCGCCGAAGGCAACATCGCGCTCAAGCTGCCGCTCGCCCCCGGCAATCTGCTGGAGATCTGGGGCAGCCGGCAGCGCTTCGTCGACTCGTACCTGACGGCGTTCCCCGGCTACTACGCCACCGGCGACGCCGGTCACTTCGACCAAGACGGGTACCTCTTCGTCATGGGCCGCACCGACGACGTCATCAACGTCGCCGGCCACCGCCTGTCGACCGGTTCGCTGGAGGAGATCCTCACGCAGCACGACGTCGTCGCCGAGGCAGCGGTCATCGGTGTCGCCGACCCGCTGAAGGGTCAGCGCGCCGCGGGGTTCGTCACGATCAAGCACGGGCACGACATCGACCACGACCGGCTCGCGACCGAGCTCATCAAGCTCGTGCGCGACCACCTCGGCCCGGTCGCGTCATTCCGCGACGTCACGGTCCTCGATCGGCTGCCCAAGACCCGCTCCGGGAAGATCCTGCGCAAGACGATGCGCCAGATCGTGGATGGCGAGGAGTATAAGATCCCCGCGACGATCGAGGATGCCACGGTCATCACCGACCTGATCGCCGCACTCGACACGACTTACCACGGCCCGGCGACCACGGCGATCACCGTTCCGCAGAAGTCGAAGAAGGGGAAGAAGCGCGGGTAACGCGGGCGCCCTCCCTCGCGCTCGGAGCGCGCAGCCGCTCGACCATCCACCCCGGCCATTGCGGGGGCGTGTCGATCTTGTTAAGGCGCGCGAGCGGGCTGGCATGCGCCCCGGTCGATGCGCGAAACTGATCGCGTTGCGCGGCGGTGCGTTCGTCGCGCGTCGGAAGGAACCGATGCACCTGTCACCCGCAGACACCGAGAAGCTGCTGCTCGCGGTCGCCGGCATGGTGGCCCGCGACCGCCGCGATCGTGGGATCAGACTCAATCACCCCGAAGCCGTCGCGCTGCTGTCGACGTGGGTCATCGAGCGCGCTCGCGAGGGCGCCGACGTCGCGCAGCTGATGATCGAAGGCCGCACCGTGCTGACCCGTGCCGATGTCATGGAGGGGGTCGCCGACATGCTCGCCGATGTGCAGATCGAGGCGACGTTCCCCGACGGGCGCAAGCTCGTGACCCTCCACCACCCGATCGACTGAGGAGTCGCCATGGCCGCAGGATCAGCGTCAGGACCCGGTGCCGTCCGGGTGCGTCCCGGATGGATCGAGCTCAACGCCGACCGCACCGATGACGAACGTCTCGAACTCGTGATCCTCAACACGGGCGACCGTCCGGTGCAGATCGGGTCGCACATCCACCTTCCCGACGTCAACGCGGCACTGCAGTTCGACCGCGCCGCGACCGCCGGGTTCCGCCTCGACATCCCGTCGGGGACATCGGAGCGGTTCGAGCCCGGCGTGTCCAAGCGCGTCGGCGCGGTGGCGTTGCGCGGGCGCCGCCTCGTCCCCGGCATCCAGCTGCGCACGACTGACCCGTCGACGGATGCCGACTCGACGGATGCCGACTGATGGCCCGCATCGACCGCGAGCGCTATGCCGCCATTTACGGGCCGACGCAGGGCGACCAGGTGCGACTGGGGGACACCGATCTGTGGATCGAGCTCGAAGACGACCTGACGGTCGGCGGCGAGGAGGCCGTCTTCGGCGGCGGCAAGTCGATCCGGGAGTCGATGGCCCAGAGCACCGTCTCGCGTGCCGACGGTGCCGTCGACACCGTCATCACCAACGCGATCATCCTGGACTGGTGGGGCATCGTCCGGGCCGACGTCGGCATCCGCGACGGCCGCATCGCCGCGATCGGCCGCTCCGGCAACCCCGACATCGCCGACGGTGTCGATCCGCGGCTGATCATCGGGCCCTCCACGGATGTCATCTCGGGTGAGGGCCGGATCCTCACCGCCGGGGCCATCGACTCGCACGTGCATCTGTTGTCGCCGTCGCAGCTGCACGAGGCA
Organism: Microbacterium sp.; assembly: GCF_049661145.1. Taxonomy (GTDB): domain Bacteria; phylum Actinomycetota; class Actinomycetes; order Actinomycetales; family Microbacteriaceae; genus Microbacterium. The sequence goes on along the minus strand of NZ_JBASZT010000143.1, from coordinate 1,519 downwards.
CTGGCGACCGGCATCACGACGATCGTCGGCGGCGGCACCGGCCCCTCCGAGGGCTCGAAGGCGACGACCGTGACGCCGGGCGCGTGGCATCTCGAGCAGCTGCACCGGGCCCTTGACCGGCTGCCGCTGAACATCCTGCTGCTCGGCAAGGGCAACACCGTCTCGGCCGAGGCGCTCAAGGAGCAGGCGCTCGCCGGCGCGGCGGGCTACAAGGTGCACGAGGACTGGGGCTCCACCCCCGCGGCGATCGACGCGAGCCTGCGCGCCGCCGAGGAGTGGGGCCTGCAGGTCGCGCTGCACAGCGACTCGCTCAATGAGGCCGGATTCGTCGAGTCGAGCATCGCCGCGATGGCCGGGCGCAGCATCCACGCGTTCCACGTCGAAGGCGCCGGCGGCGGCCACGCCCCCGATATTCTCTCCATCGCGAGCCTGCCCTACGTCATCCCCGGGTCGACCAATCCGACCCTGCCGCACACCGTCAACACCGTCGCCGAGCACCTCGACATGCTGATGGTCTGCCACCACCTGAATCCCGGCGTGCCGGAGGACCTGGCCTTCGCCGAGTCCCGCATCCGCGCCACGACGATCGCCGCCGAGGACATCCTGCACGACCTGGGCGCGATCTCGATCACATCGTCGGACGCGCAGGCGATGGGCCGCATCGGCGAGGTGATCACCCGCACCTGGCAGGTCGCGCACGTCATGAAAGCCCGCCGCGGCGCGCTCGGCGGAGGGTTGCCCGCCGACAACGAGCGGGCTCGCCGCTACGTCGCGAAGTACACGATCAACCCCGCTGTGGCCCACGGGGTCGACGGCGAGGTGGGATCGATCGAGCCCGGCAAGCTCGCCGACCTCGTGCTGTGGGACCCGCGGTTCTTCGGATTCCGCCCCGATGTCGTCGTCAAGGGCGGCGGCATAGCGTGGGCCGCGATCGGCGACCCCAACGCCTCCATCCCGACGCCGCAGCCGGTGCTCATGCGGCCGTCGTTCGCCGACGCGATCGGCGGCACCCTCTCGGTGTCGTTCGTGTCGCCCGCAGCGCTGGACGCCGGGATCGAAGACCGCCTCGGCCTGACGCGCCGCCTGCTGCCGGTGCAGTCCACCCGCCAGGTCGGCAAGGCCGACATGCGCAATAACGACGCGCTGCCGCGCATCGATATCCGTCCCGACACGTTCGACATCTCGATCGACGGCGACCTGGTCGAACCGGCCCCGGCCACCGTGCTGCCACTCGCCCAGCTCTACCAGCTGTTCTGATGTCGCCTCTGGCCCCCACCACCGCAGCGCTGCTGCTGGCCGATGCCCGCCTGCCCTCCGGCGGTCACGCGCACTCCGCCGGCGTCGAGCCGGCGCTCATGGGTGGACTCGACGCCTCCGCACTGCCAGAGCTGATGCGCGGACGCGTGCGGACGACGACTCTCGTCGAGGCGGGTACCGCCGTCGCGGCACGGCACGCACGCGTCTCGGGCGAAGATCTCGGCCCCGTCGAGGCGGCGTGGGCCGCGCGCACCCCCAGCTG
>NZ_JBASZT010000142.1:0-12876 GCF_049661145.1 Microbacterium sp. | reverse complement strand
CCCATGGCCTGGGAGCCTGCCGGGACCGCTGCCGGCGACGGTGTTCGGTGCGGGGATGCCGGTGGCGGTCCTCGACGCCGACGGCGACATGATCGCGGTCGATGCCCGTGGCCTCCTGACCGCCGACCCCGTCGTGCTGGAGATCCCAGGGGTCGGAGGGATCGGAGGAGTCGGAGCCCGGCGCCGCGGCATCCGCACTTGGGCGGGCCCGTGGCCGGTCATCGAGCGCGGTTGGGATCCGGCGCGGGCCCGCTGGGCGCACCGGTTCCAGGTGGTCGACGATGCGCATGCGGCGTGGCTGCTGGTGTGCGAGGAGGGCGGCTGGCGAGCCGAGGGGGTGTACGACTGATGGGTTTCAACAACCCCTCCGTGACCTGGGCGGAGATGGCGAAGCTGCTGGGGGCGCCGTCGTTGCCGGATGGGCGGGGGCGGTCGGGCGGTGAGGACGATCTGCGGGAGTCGGGGGTCTCGATACACGCCGGCTCCGCCGGCGCACTCGACCACCGGGGGGTGCCGGGCGGCCCGCCTCCGGCCGAGCGCCAAGCGGATGCCGTGCCGTACGCCGAGCTGCACGCGCACTCGTCGTTCTCGTTCCTCGACGGCGCCTCGTCCCCGGCGGAGCTCGCCGAAGAGGCGGAGCGACTGGGGCTGCACGCGCTCGCCATCACCGATCACGACGGGTTCTACGGCATCGTCCGGTTCGCCGAGGCGGCTGAGAAGCTGCAGGTCAAGACCGTGTTCGGGGCGGAGCTGTCGCTCGACCTGCCCAAGCCGCAGAACGGCGCCGCCGACCCCGAAGGCTCGCACCTGCTCGTCCTCGCCCGCGGCGAGGAGGGATACCACCGGCTCGCTGCCGCGATCACCCACGCGCACCTGACCGGCGGTGAGAAGGGTCGGCCGCGATACGACCTCGACGACCTCGCCGCTCGAGCGGACGGGCACTGGGCGATCCTCACCGGATGCCGCAAGGGCGCCGTCCGCCAGGCGCTCGTCACCGGCGGTACCGCTGGCTCCGCCGCCGCGGCGACAGAGCTCGACCGGCTCGTCGCCCTGTTCGGCGCGGATGCCGTCAACGTCGAGCTCATCGACCACGGCAACCCCGCCGACACGCGCGACAACGACATCCTCGCCGCGCTCGCCGCCGAGCGCTCGCTGCCGTTGCTCGCGACGAACAATGTGCACTATGCCGTGCCCGAGCGCGTGCATCTGGCGGCGGCCGTCGCGGCGGTGCGCGCGAACCGGGGGCTCGATGAGCTCGACGGTTGGCTGCCCTCGCACGCGAGCGCGCACTTGCGGTCGGGCGCCGAGATGACGCGGCGGTTCCGCCGCTACCCGGGGGCGATCGCCCGCACCGTGACCCTCGCCGACGAGCTGGCCTTTCCGCTGCGCCGCGCAAAGCCCGCGCTGCCGAAACTGCCGGTGCCCGAAGGCCACACGCCGATGTCGTGGCTGCGGCAGCTGGTGTGGCAGGCCGTGCCGCGGAAATATCCCGACCTCGACGACGCCGGACGGGCGCGCATCGAACGTGAGCTCGACGTCATCGCGCAGAAGGACTTTCCGGGTTATTTCCTGATCGTGCGCGGCATCGTCGCCGAGGCGCGACGCCGCGGCATCCTGTGCCAAGGGCGCGGTTCGGCGGCCAGCAGCGCCGTCTGCTACCTGCTGGGTATCACGGCGATCGACGCGATCTTCTACGGGCTGCCGTTCGAGCGGTTCCTGTCGGCGATGCGCGAGGAGGAGCCCGACATCGACGTCGACTTCGACTCGGACCGGCGCGAGGAGATCATCCAGTGGGTGTTCGACACTTACGGGCGCGAGCGGGCGGCGCAGGTCGCGAACGTCATCCAGTACCGGCCGAAGAACGCCGTCCGCGACATGGCGAAGGCCCTCGGACACTCCCCGGGGCAGCAGGATGCCTGGTCGAAGCAGGTCGAGCGATATGACGGCAGTTATGAGGCACGCGAACACGACATCCCCGACCGCGTGCTGGAGTACGCGGGCGAGCTGCTGAAGGCGCCGCGTCACCTCGGCATCCATTCCGGGGGAATGGTGCTCACCGAGCGCCCGGTCGGCGAAGTCGTGCCGATCGAGCATGCGCGTATGGAGAACCGCACCGTCATCCAGTGGGACAAGGACGATGCCGCGTGGATGGGGCTCGTGAAGTTCGATCTGCTCGGGCTCGGGATGCTCGCCGCCCTCCAGCACTCGTTCGACCTCATCGCCGCCTCGACGGGGGAGACGTGGACCCTCGACACGATCCCGAAGGAAGAGCCGGAGGTCTACGACATGCTGTGCCGGGCCGATGCGATCGGGGTCTTCCAGGTCGAGTCGCGCGCGCAGATGGGGCTGCTCCCTCGCCTGCGGCCGCGCTGCTTCTACGACCTCGCGATCGAGATCGCCCTGATCCGGCCGGGGCCGATCCAGGGCGGCGCGGTGCATCCTTACGTGCGCCGTAGGACGGGAGAGGAGAAGGTCACCTACGCCCACCCGAAGCTGAAGCCGGTGCTGGAGCGGACCCTCGGCATCCCGGTCTTCCAGGAGCAGCTGATGCAGATGGGCATGGCCGTGGGAGACCTGTCTGGAGAGGATGCCGACGTGCTGCGCCGCGCGATGGGTTCCAAGCGCGGCATCGAGCGGATCGAGTCGGTGAAGACGAAGCTGTATGCCGGGATGGCGCGCAACGGCCTCGTGGGAGAGGCGGCCGACGACATCTACGCGAAGATCCAGGCGTTCGCGAACTTCGGGTTCGCGGAGTCGCACTCGCTGTCGTTCGCGCTGCTCGTGTACGCGTCGTCGTGGCTGAAGCTGCACTACCCCGCGGCGTTTCTGGCGGGGCTGCTGCGCGCGCAGCCGATGGGGTTCTACTCGCCCGCGACGCTGGTCGCCGACGCCCGGCGCCACGGCGTCGAGGTGCGCAGGCCGGATCTTCACCTGTCGGGTTCCCTCCCGGGGCTTGAGGGGGGTGAGCGCGGGGTCGCGGTGCGGCTCGGGCTTGCCGCGGTCACCGGAGTGGGGGCGGCGCTCGCGGAACGGATCGTCGCCGCGCGGGAGCAGGACGGTCCGTTCCAGGACCTTCGCGACCTCGTGCGCCGCACGAAGGCGACCGCGGCCCAGGTCGAGGCCCTCGCCACGGCGGGGGCGTTCGAGGGGATGGGCATCGGTCGGCGGGAAGGCATCTGGCTGGCGGGAGACGCGGCGCAGGACCTGCCCGAGTTCCTGCCGGATTCGCTCGTCGCGGTGCAGCCGCCGCTGTTCGGCGACCCGTCCAGCTATGACATCCTCGCGGCGGACCTGTGGGCGACGGGCATCTCCACCGACGACCACCCGCTGACCCACTACCGGGAGTCGTTGCACGAGCGCGGCGTGCTGACCTCCGAGCAGCTGCGCACTCACGAGACCGGCCGCCGCGTCGAGGTCGCGGGACTCGTGACGCACCGGCAACGGCCCGCCACGGCATCCGGGATCACGTTCGTGAACCTCGAGGACGAGTACGGGCTTGTCAACGTGGTCTGCTCGAGAGGAGTGTGGGACAGGTACCGCCGGGTGCTGCGCGACGCGCCGGCGCTCGTCGCGCGCGGGATGCTGGAGCGCTCCCCGGAGGGCGTGACGAACCTGGTCGCCGACGCGTTCGAAGACCTGCGGATCGGGGTGCGGCACCGCTCCCGCGACTTCCGGTGAGCGGCGGCGTTCGGTCGCGCAGGTTGCGGCTCCGGTCAGCGTCGCACGCGGCGCATCAGCCCCGAGATGAACTCCTCGGTCAGCGGAGCGCCGAGCAGCACGGCGCGGTGGTAGATCGGCGCGAGCAACACGTCGACGAGCACGTCGGGATCTTCGTCGACGATCTCACCCTCGGCGATCCCCGCGATCACCAGCGCGCGGGCCGCATCGCGGCGGGGCTTCAGCCAGTGTTCCACGAAGGCGATGCGCGCGTTCTCGCGGCCGGCTGCGACGGCGGCAAGTGCGCGCAGCGGTACGCCGGTGTCGTCGTCGATGAGCATCGCGGCCGTGTTCTCCAGGTGGGAGCGCAACCGTTCCACCGTGGGGAGCGTCGAGTCCCGCTCCGGTGAGAACTCCGAGGCGTCCAGCAGGGCGTCCAGCAGCAGTTCCTGGGGGCTCGACCACCAGCGGTACAGCGTCGTGCGGCTCGCACCGGAAGCCTGCGAGATGCGGTCGAAGCCGATGTCGATGCCCTCCTCGGCGGCCAGGCGGGCGGCCGCGACGAGGATGCGCTCGCGCAGTTGTGCATCACGCGGACGTCCTCGCCCCCGCGACGGCGCGGGGGTCGCCGCATTACTGTACACGGCGTACACTATATCGCGATGGTGCGGAACGTGTGGAAGACGATCGCGACGCGAGTCAATGTGCCTGCACTCGTGATCACAGCGATCATCGCCGTCGTCGGTCCGCTGTTCGTCGCGTCGTACAGCCTCGCGATGGGCGATCCCACGCCCCGCGAAGTGCCGCTCGCCGTCGTCGGCGATGATGCCCAGGTCGCCACCACGCAGACGGTCATGGACGAGGCAGGCAGTCAGCGGTACCGGGTCGTCGAAGCCGCGACGCCGGATGCTGCGCGCACGGCCCTCGATCGCCAGCAGATCTACGCCATCGTGGATCCCGCGGCATCCGCGCTGACACTGTCCACCGCGAGCGGCTTCTCGGTGGCTGTCCTCATCGCCGACGCAGGGCCAGCGCTGTCCGAGGCGCTCGGGACTCCGCTCACCGTCGTCGACGCTCATCCGCTCGCGAAGCACGACCAGAACGGCCTCGTGCTGTTCTACCTGGCGTTGGGCGCGACGATCCTGGGTTTCGTCGGTGCGATCCAGACACGCGTCAATGCGCAGGGGATGACGCTGCGCGCCGAGGTGGGCTGGGACATCGGGCGCTCCCTCGTCGTGTCGCTGCTCATGACGATCGTGATCGGCCCCGTGCTCGGGTTGGAGGCCTTTCCCGTCCTGCCGGTGTGGCTCGTGCTGGCGGCGACGATGTTCACGGGAGCGATGGTCTACAGCTTCTGGCGGGTGGCGATCGGGCGCAAGTGGGCGCTGCTGCCGACGTGGATCACGTTCGTCATCATCGCCAACCCGTCCGCCGGCGGGGCCGTTGCACCCGAGCTGCTGCCGCCGTTCTACGAGTTCATGGGCCGGTGGCTGCCGACCGGGGCGACCGTACGGGCGTTGCGGGACATCACCTACTTTCCCGACGCGCTCACCCCTGAGCCGTTCCTCGTGCTGGCCGGGTGGGTGGTGGCGAGCGCCGCCGCGTTCATCACCGCCCGTCGTCGGCGATACGGCACGGGAGCCGTCGGGGCGGAGCCGCGGGTCGTGGAGGCCACGGCAATCGAGAGGGAAAGAGCGATCCGATGAAGTCGATGCGACTGTACGAACAGGGCGGCCTGCGCCGCTATCTCTTGGTGATGGAGGGCGGTGACGAGGCGTGCGGGGAGCTCGTGCGGTTCGCGCGCGATCGTGACATCCGCACCGCCTCGCTGACGGCGATCGGGGCCGCCTCGAGCGTGACCCTCGGCTACTTCGTCCCCGAACTCGACGACTACGAATTCACGGTGCACGACGAACAGGTCGAGCTGGCGTCGTTCGTCGGCGACATCGCCTGGGACGAGAAGGGACCCGTGCTCCACGCGCACGGCGTACTCGGCCGGCGCGACGGCAGCGCGCTCGCGGGTCACTTCCGCGAGTTCCACGCCTTCCCCACGATGGAGGTCATGCTGATCGAGACGCCCACGCGCGTGCGCAAGGCGAAGGACCCGCAGACGGGTCTGGAGCTGATCGCGATCGAGAAGTCGGATGCCGAGCGCGCGACGGCCTCGGACCCGTCGCTGCCGCGCGGCGTCGGGCACATCGGCGTCACGGTGCCGGATCTGGAGGCTGCGACGGCCTTCTTCCGCGACGGATTCGGAGCGCGCGTCGCCTATGACGGTCTCACGCACGCGGATGAGCCGCGGCGGGGGCCGGAGGTCGAGCGGCAACTGGGCCTGCCCGAGGGCGCTGCGATCGTCGCGCAGCGGATGCTGCAGGTCGGCATCGGTCCAGGCTTCGAGGTCTTCGAGATCGAGGCGGCGCGCCACAGCTCACCGGCGGGGCTGGCCGACTACGGGTGGGGCCACGTCGCCCTGCTGGTCGACGACATCGCCGCGGTCACGGCACGCGCCGCCGCGGCGGGCGCGACACCGCTGTCGGAGCCGCACGACAACTCGCGGCACGAAGACACCCCGGGCAACGCGAGCGTGTATCTGCTCGCACCGTGGGGATCGATCATCGAACTGCAGGCGCTGCCGAGCGGTCACTGGTACGGCTCCGGCAGCGAGGTCGAGCTGTGGACGCCGCCGCGGCGATGACCGAGGCATCCGTATCGAATCCGTCGTCACACAAACACACCTTCGCAACGACAGAAGAGGACACCCATGGCGAACGTCGCCCAGTACTTCATCGATACCCTCGACCGCGCCGGCGTGAGCCGCATCTGGGGGCTTGCCGGCGATTCCCTCAACGCTCTGACGGACGCGCTGCGTCGTGACGGGCGGATCGAGTGGATGCACATGCGGCACGAAGAGGCAGCCGCCTTCGCAGCCGGTGCCGACGCCGAACTGAACAACGAGCTCGCGGTCGTCGCGGGTTCGTGCGGACCCGGCAATCTGCACTTCATCAACGGGCTGTTCGATGCGAATCGAAACCGGGTGCCGGTGCTCGCGATCGCGTCGCACATTCCGTCGGCCGAGATCGGCAGCAACTACTTTCAGGAGACGCACCCGCAGGAACTCTTCCGCGAGTGCAGCGTCTACTGTGAGCTGATCAGCGACCCGTCGCAGCTGCCCTGGGTGCTCGAGTTCGCGTTGCGCGCCGCCGTCGAGAAGCGCGGTGTCGCTGTCATCGTCGTGCCCGGCGATGTCTTTTCCAAGGACGCGCCGGAGCGTCGGCCCAGCGCCCCGATCCGGCAGATCCTGAGCCATGTGGTGCCGAGTGAGGAAGCACTGCGGGCGGCAGCCGACGTCCTCAATGGCGCCAAGAAGGTCACGATCCTGGCCGGCTCCGGTGTCGCCGGGGCGCACGACGAGGTCATCGCGCTCGCCGAGGCGCTGCAGGCGCCGATCGTGCACGCCCTCCGTGGCAAGGAGCACATCGAGAAGGACAACCCGTACGACGTCGGGATGACGGGGTTGCTGGGCTTCGCGTCGGGATACCGCGCGATGGAGCAATGCGACGCGCTGCTGATGCTCGGCACCGACTTCCCGTACCGCCAGTTCTACCCGGACAAGGCGAAGATCGTGCAGGTCGACATCCGTGGCGAGCAGCTCGGCCGCCGCACGCCGATCGACGTCGGGCTCGTGGGCAGCGTCAAGGACACGGCGGCGGCCCTGCGGCCGCTGATCTCGGGCAAGCGGTCGCCGAAGCACCTGAAGGACAGCGTCGAGCACTACCGCAAGACGCGCAAGCAGCTCGATGAGCTGGCGATCGACGACGGCCGGGAGCCGATCCACCCGCAGTACGTCGCGCGGCTGATCGATGAGCTCGCGGCGGAGGATGCCGTGTTCACGGCGGACGTCGGCAGTCCCGTCATCTGGGCGTCGCGGTACCTCACGATGCGCGGGGATCGTCGCCTGTTGGGCTCGTTCGCCCACGGGTCGATGGCGAACGCGATGCCGCAGGCCCTCGGCGCGCAAGCGGCGGACCGGTCGCGTCAGGTGATCGCGCTGTCGGGCGACGGTGGCCTTGCGATGCTCATGGGCGACCTGCTGTCGATCGCGCAGAACAAGCTGCCCATCAAGATCGTGGTGTTCAACAACTCGTCGCTCAACTTCGTGGAGCTGGAGATGAAGGCCGCGGGCATCGTGAACTTCGCGACGGAGCTCGAGAATCCGAACTTCGCGGCGGTCGCCGATGCACTGGGGATCACCGGCATCCGCGTGGAGAAGGGATCGGAGTTGCGCGGTGCCGTCGAGCAGCTGGTGGCTTCGGACGGGCCGGTGCTGCTGGATGTCGTGACCGCGCGCGAGGAGCTGTCGATGCCGCCCGCAGTGACCCTCGCCCAGGCCAAGGGCTTCACGGTGTGGGCGCTGCGCACTGTGCTCTCGGGCCGCGGCGACGAGTTGCTGGACCTCGCGGACACCAACGTCTGGCGCCGCATGTTCAAGTGAGCTGAGGCGTCGTTTCGGGGTTCGTAGCCTTCTCACAATGCAATCCCTCCCTGTGGTCGGACCACATGGAGGGATCGCACGGACTTTTGCCAGGGAGTTTTCAGGCGGGCGCACACTGGGGACATCGAAAGTTGCGCGGCCCACAAGGCCGCGCCCAAGCAGAAAGGTTCGATCATGACCACCCTGACCGATGCTCCGGTCCGCCCCGACGTCCGCGAAGATGCCAGGACGGGCACCGCGCTGCAGACCGCGATCGCGGTCGCGCGGATTCTCATGGGGTTCACATTCCTGTGGGCATTCTTCGACAAGGTGTTCGGCCTGGGGTTCTCGACCCCGGCAGAGCGCGCGTGGGTCGCTGGCGGCAGCCCGACGACGGGGTTCCTCACCAATGCGACGGCAGACAGCCCGTTCGCAGGCGTATTCCAAGCCCTGGCGGGAAGCGTCCTCGTCGACTGGCTGTTCATGCTCGGCCTGCTCGGTGTCGGACTCAGCCTCATGCTCGGGATCGGCGTGCGGGTGGGCGCGATCGCCGGTACGGCGATGCTGTTCTTCATGTACCTGGCCGAGTTTCCGCTGACGCTGACCGGCTCGACCAACCCGCTGGTCGACTACCACATCGTCGACATCACAGTCATGGCGGTCGCCTTCTTCGCGGTCGCCGATCAGCGCTGGAGCTTCGCCAAGCCGTGGCGCACGATCGTCGGCGACAAGACCTGGCTCTGGTGATTCGGCGGTTGGATGGATCTAGAACGGCGGCGGATCCTCGTCCACTCGGAGCCCGGTCGGGGTGATCCAGTGGAGGGGGCCGCTGTCGTGTTCGCGGTGCAGCTGCCAGAGACTCTCGTCCTTGACGGGGTGATGCCGTTCGCACTCGGGAGCGAGGTTGCCGACAGAAGTGGTACCTCCGTCGGCCCATCGTCGTCGATGGTCCATGTCGCAGCGGTCGGAGGGCCGATTGCAGCCGGGGAACACGCAGGTCGGATGCCGGATCTCCAGCAGGCGGCGCAGGTCTGCCGGAACCCGGTAGGCGCGTCGGTCGACGTCCATCACAGTGCCGCTCACCGGATGGGTCAGCACGCGGATCCAGCTCTTCGCGCCGCCGGCGAGCTCGATCGCCCTGTCGAGTGGGATGGGTCCGTATCCGTCGAGCGTCGCCGGCTCATCGGAACGGCCGAGCAGCGTGAGCGCGGGGATCGTGATCCGCACCGTCGGCGTGATGCCGGGTTTCGCGGCCACGGGTCCGGGAGCCACAGGTCCGGCGTCCGCTGATTCGGCACTGGTCTGTCCGGCATCCGGGTGCTGAGCGCCGAGCGCGCTGACGGTCGCCGGTCCGGCGCCGAGAAGCAGATCGCCGAACACATCGGCGCGCAGCTGAGCGAGCGTGCGAGTCTCACCATCAGCCGTCGCGAGCTGGCGGGCGTAGTCGTCGAGGCCGCGGTCGATCGCGTGCGCGGTCACGGCGGGGATGACGGCGGTGAGCGTGGCCATACCGTCGTACTCCGCCTCCAGCTCGACGCGCCGGCGCTCCACGGCGCGTCGGTGACGAATCTCCAACGGTTCGCTGACGACGCGTTCGCGCGCGGCGCGCGCCCGGATGCGGTAGCGCGCCGGGGCGGTCGTGGCCGCGGCATCCGACACCGCCGCATCGAACGCAGCCCACGCATCGCGGTCGTCGTCGGGCAGCGACCCCGCGACGTCGGCCGTGATCGCGGCGTTCTGCTCCGACACGTCGCCGCGCAGGCATGACTCCCACGCTGCCGGGCAGCGTTGAGCGAGGACCTGCGCACGGTGCGCGCGCTGGCGGACCTGGTTGTCGGAGAGGTGCACGCGGACGCCGAGGTCGGCGGCGGCCGAGCGGACGGCGATCATGCGTCGGTCGGCGCGCACCTGCGCGTGGGAGCGCTTGCGCGGGTCGACCCACAGCGGGTCGAGCGTCGGATCGGCGCCCACCCATGGTGTGGGGTCGGCCTCGGCGCGGGTCAGGACGACGTGGAACAGCCAGTCCTGCTCCGCCGCGGCGGCACGCGCCCTGCGCACCGCGGTCTCGACGTCCAGCAGTTCGTCCGCGAGTGACGCGGCCTCGTCGAGCGGGGCCACTTCGGGGTAGGCGAGGTCGTCTTCGTACGTCGCATCGAGGCCGCGCATCCGCTCGTCTGCCGAAGCCGCCCAGTAGGCGTCGCGGAAGGCAGCGTCGTCCCACTCACCGGCATCCACCGAGGTTTCGCGGAACGTGATCTCCATGACTCCGACACTACGAGGGGGTTCCGACATTGACGTCGGACACGTGCAGCGGCCCCGCGTCCGCTGGGGTCGAACGCGGGGCCACGCGCCGCTCGAGCGACGAAGCAGTCCGCCGGTCAGGCGCGGGTGCGGTCCTTGCGTCCGACGATCAGTCCGTAGATGAGAAGGACGAGGACCGATCCGCCGATGGCGAGCAGCCACGTCTGGATCGAGAAGAACTCCTCCAGCGGCGCGTTGAAGAGCAGGCTGCCGAGCCATCCGCCCACCAGCGCGCCGACGACGCCGAGCAGGAGGGTGACGAACCAGCCGCCGCCCTGCTTTCCTGGCAGGATCAGCTTGGCGAGAGCGCCGGCGATGAGGCCGAGGAGCAGGAATCCGAAGAAGCCCATGGGTGTCCCTTTCTGTTGTCGAGGCCTCACGCTACGCGGCACTCGATGCACACCGCGAGGGGTTGACAACCACGGTGTCACTACTCCACGAGCTTGCCCGTCACGGAGATGTCGAGGTGTGCGCGGGCGAGGTCGCGGAACGATTCCGGCGCCTCGGCGACCGGCTCGAACACGGCGCCGCCCTCCGGCGTCCACACGAAGCTGCCGTGCAGGGCATCGTCCTGTTCGGGGAAGTCCGACCGGTTGTGGCAGCCGCGTGTCTCGCGCCGCTCCAGCGCGCACTCCAGGGTCGCGCGTGCGGCGAGCAGCGATCCGTACAGGTCGTACGCGTGCGCCAGATCGTCGAAGCCCGCGATGTCGGGGTGTACCCCGAGGTCCGCGGCCCGCGCCTCGAGCTCGGCGAGTTCATCGAGGCCCGAGCGCAGCCCCCGCTCGCTGCGGACGACGCCGGCGTGCGCGGTCATCAGGTCGCGGAGGGCGCGCTGCAATTTGCGGGGCGTCTCGGTGCCGCGACTGGCGAGGAGCAGCTGCAGTTCGGCACGGGCGTCGGCCACGGCATCCGGATCGCGCGTGACGTGCGTGAGGTTCGCCGCGTACGAGGCCGCCTCGCCTCCCGTGATGCGGCCGTACACGAGCAGTTCGATGAGCGAATTGCCGCCGAGGCGGTTGGCGCCGTGCAGGCCGCTGGAGGCCTCGCCGATCGCGTACAGGCCGTCGACGCCCGTGCCGTGGTCGGCGGCGTTCACCCACACCCCTCCCATGGAGTAGTGGGCGGTCGGCGCGATCTCGATGGGCTGCTCGGTGATGTCGAGCATCTGCAGGTCGATCAGGGTGCGATACACGCGGGGGAGCTTGTCGAAGATCACCTCGCGCGGCAGGTGCGAGACGTCGAGCAGGACGCCGCCGTTCTCGGTGCCGCGACCCTCCGCGATCTCCGTGTAGCTCGCGAGGGCGACGCGGTCGCGCGTCGACAGTTCCATGCGCTCGGGGTCGTAGCGCTCCATGTAGCGCTCGCCGAGGGCGTTGCGCAGGATGCCGCCCTCACCGCGCGCCGCCTCGGAGACGAGAGTCCCGGCGGCGTCGGCGGGCTCCAGGATGCCGGATGGATGGAACTGGACGAGCTCGGCGTCGCGGATCCTGCCGCCCACGAGCGCCGCGAGGCGGAAGGAATCGCCGGTGTTCTCGTCGCGTCGCGACGACGTGTTGCGCCAGATGCGGTTGTGTCCGCCGGCGGCGAGGATGACGGCATCCGCGTGGATGATGACGGGAGTGCCGTCGACGACGTCGAAGCCGTACGCGCCGAAGATGCGGCCGTCCGAGGCCAGGAGCCGGGTGATGTAGATCGTGTCCACGATCGGCACCTCGAGCTCCCGGGCGCGGCGCAGCAGCGTGCGCTGGATCTCGAGGCCCGTGTAGTCGCCCGCGTAGCAGGTGCGGCGGTAGGTGTGGGCGCCGAAGAAGCGCTGGCTGATGCGGCCGTCCGCCTCGCGCGCGAACGGCATGCCCCAGCGCTCGAGGTCTTCGATGCCGCGGGCGGCTCCTCGTGCGACGGTCTCGACGATCGCGGGATCGGCGAGGAAGTACGACTCGCGGAGGGTGTCGGCGGCGTGCTGCTGCCAGCTGTCCTCGGGGTCCATCGTGCCGAGTGCGGCGTTGATGCCACCGGCGGCGAGGGTCGTGTGAGCGTCGTGCTTGCGGCGCTTGCCGACGGCGAGCACCTGCACGCCGCGTTCGGCGAGTTCGATCGCGGCGCGAAGGCCCGCGCCGCCGGTGCCGATGACGAGGACGGAGGTGGACAGGAGGCGTTCTGTTTCGGGCATGCCGTTCACGGTAGGTGGATGCCGACGATTACTCCAATGAATCGTTTGCACTGTCTCGATGCGCATACGCTATGAACATGAACCTCGAACAGCTGCGCGGCTTCAGCGAGATCGCCGCGACAGGGCATTTCACCCGCGCGGCGGAGCGGCTGCACCTCGCGCAGCCGACGCTCAGCCGGCAGATCTCGACGCTGGAGGCAGAACTCGGCGTCGAGCTGCTGCACCGGGCGCGCGGGCACGTCGCGGTGACGGCGGCGGGGGAGCGGCTGCTTCCGCT
>NZ_JBASZT010000141.1:0-34885 GCF_049661145.1 Microbacterium sp. | reverse complement strand
GAGCGTGCTGCAGGCGTTGCGCGCGGGCGACCCCGCCGCCCTTGCCGCCGCCACTCGCAACGACCTGCAGGAAGCGGCTCTGTCGCTGCGTCCCGACCTCGCCGACGTGCTGCAGGAGGGGGAGGATGCCGGGGCGCTCGCTGGCCTCGTCTCCGGCTCCGGCCCGACGGTGGCGTTCCTCGTGGCCGACGAACGCTCCGGCGACCGGCTGGCCGCGGGGCTCGCGGCATCCGGCCGGCGCGTGCTCCACGTCCACGGCCCTGTGCCGGGTGCTCGCGTCGTCGCGTACTGATCACGGAGCAGCACTGAGCTGCACACGACCCTCGCCGATTCGCCCCATCCTGAACGGAGCACCATGACCGCCCACCATCGTCATCATCACGACGCGTCCCTCGACCGCGCCATGACCGATGCGCTCGCCGCGGGCGGCCTGGTCGTGCGCCGGGTCGACGACACGCAGCGCGGCGAGACCGACCCGTGGCTGCAGGCCGTCGCGCGCGGGTTCCTCGACGGTGAGCGCAACGACGCGCAGCGTGAGGCGTTCTTCGATCGCGGCGCCTACCGTCGCAAGCTCGGCGTGTTCGACGAGTCGGCGCCGCAGCCCGAGGTGCCCGTCGCGACGTTCGCGTCGTGGGCCGCCGAGCTGACCGTCCCGGGCGGGACGGTGCCCTCGTGCGCGATCAGTTCCGTGACGGTCGCCCCGACGCACCGGCGCCGGGGGATCCTGCGCGAGCTCATGGCGGGCGAGCTGCGGACGGCGCTCGATCGGGGGCTGCCGGTCGCGGTGCTGACCGTCAGCGAAGCCACGATCTACGGCCGGTTCGGCTTCGCGCCGGCTGCGGCGGCGGCGCAGTGGAGGATCGACGTGCACCGGGCGCGTTGGATCGGGCCTGACGCGCCGGGGCGCGTCGACTTCGTGACCCGCGAGCAGGGGCGCGGCGTGGTCGAGGATCTTCACGAGAGGGTGCGCCTGACCTCTCCCGGTGAGATCGAGATGCCCGGCGGCCACTGGGATCGCTTCTTCGGCACGCGCCCCGATGCCGTCAAGGCCGATCAGCTGCGCGTCGTGCAGTACCGGTCCCCCGCCGGCGAGGTCGACGGTGTCGCGGTCTACCGGGTCACCGAGAACGAGGACGACTACACGGCATCCGTCGTCGACCTCTCGCTGCTCGTCGCTGCGACCGACGACGCGTACGCGGGGCTGTGGCGCTTCTTCCTGTCGATGGATCTCATCGGGACGCTCAACGCGTCGGAGCTGTCGACGGCGGAGCCGTTGTGGTGGATGATCGCCGACCAGCGCGCCGCGACAATCACCGTGCGCGACCATCAGTACGTACGGGTGCTCGACGTGCCGAGAACTCTCTCCGCGCGCCGCTACGACGTCGCGGACGCCGTGGTCCTCGAGGTCGCCGACCCGCTGGAGATCGCGTCGGGGACGTTCCTCGTGACGACGGATGCCGACGGCACCGCCGCCGTCGACCTCGTCGACGACCCGCCCGTGGGTGTTCCCGTCGTGCGGCTCGGCGTCGCGGAGCTGTCGGCAGTGCTGCTCGGCGGGGTCTCGCCCGTTACGCTCGCGCACGCCGGGCGCCTCACCGCCGACGACCCCGCCCGCATCGCTCGTCTGTTCGCGTGGACGACCGCGCCGCGATTGAGCTTCTGGTACTGAGCGTCGGTCGGGGTCAGGCCGTGCGGTGCCGCTCCGGCGCTGCAACGGCCGGAAAGCAACCGCCATCCGGCCGCCGTGGTGCGCTCATTCCAGGACGCGGCATAGCGACCGCCGAGCGCGAGCAGCTCGTCGTGCCGACCTGTCTCGGCGATGTGACCGCGCTCATCGAGGACGATGATCTGGTCTGCCCGCACAACCGTGGAGAGCTTGTGGGCGATGATCAGCAGAGTCGAGGTGTTCTTGAGGGTTTCCAGCGTCGCCTGAACGTAGCGTTCGTTCTCGGGGTCGAGCGCCGCGGTCGCTTCGTCGAGCATCACGATCGGGGCCCGCTTGAGGATGGCGCGCGCAATCGAGAATCACGGCGCCTCGAACCGCTGATCGAACCGGCCCTGTTCCGGCATCCCGGGTTCGCCGGGGCCGTTCTCGGCGCCGTCGCGATCTTCGTCGGGTTCAGCATGACGCTGTTGCTGACCACCGTGCTCCTCCAAGACACCGAACGCTGGACGCCGCTCGCGGCCGGGGCGGCGACGTTGCCGATGGCGGCGGGCGCCATCACGGTCGCACCCGTGGCCGGCTACCTCGTCGGCGGAGTCGGCCCCCGCATCCCGATGCTGGCCTCTGGTGTGCTGCTGACCCTCGGTGGTGGACTACTCACCGCTCTGACGGCGGGGCTCAGCCTGCCGGTGCTGCTGACCGCCTACCTCCTCATCGGCCTCGGCGTCGGGCTCGGCAACCCGCCCATCACGAACACCGCCGTCAGCAGCCTCCCGATCGACCGTTCCGGTGTCGCCGGCGGCATCACCTCCACCGCCCGACAGGTCGGCACGGCCCTCGGCGTGGCACTGGCAGGCACGCTCGCAGCCTCTGGCGCGATGCTGCTCGGCTGGATCACCGTCGCGGCCTGCGGCACCATCGTCCTCGCCGTCGCTACGCTCGCACCGGGATCGGGCATGCGTCGCGACGGAGCTTGATTTCGGCGAGCCGAAACTCTATGTTTTCGGTATGCCGAAATCTCCTCGCCTCCTCCCGCCCGTCTTCGCCGCCGCTGTCGCCTCGGTCCTGCTGCTCGCAGGTTGCTCGCCGACGGCGAGTACGTCGGCGGGGGAGAAGCCCGTCGTGCTGACGACGTTCACGGTGCTCGAGGACATCGCGCAGAACGTCGCCGGCGACCACCTGACCGTCGAGTCGATCACGAAGCCTGGCGCAGAGATCCACGGCTACGAGCCGACGCCGGGAGACATCCGAAAGGCATCCGACGCGGACCTGATCCTCGACAACGGGCTGAACCTCGAAGTGTGGTTCGCGCAGTTCGTCGACGGCCTCGACGTGCCGCACGTCGTCGTCTCCGAGGGGGTGCAGGTGATGGACATCACCGAGGACGCCTACGCGGGAAAGCCCAACCCGCACGCCTGGATGAGCCCGCTGAACGTACAGCTCTACGTCGACAACATGGTCGACGCGTTCTCGGACCTCGATCCGGCGCACGCGGCCGACTTCGCAGCCAACGGAGAGGCGTACAAGGCGCAGCTGCAGGCGGTGCAGGACGATCTCGTCGGCCAGCTGTCGGAGCTGCCAGCGAACCAGCGGGCGCTGGTGACCTGCGAGGGCGCCTTCTCGTACCTGGCGCGTGACGCGGGCCTCACCGAGAAGTACATCTGGCCGGTCAACGCCGAGCAGCAGGCCACCCCGCAGCAGATCGCCTCGGCGATCGAGTTCGTCAAGGCGAACGACGTGCCGGCGGTGTTCTGCGAATCCACCGTCTCCGATCGGCCCATGCAGCAGGTCGTGGACGCGACCGACGCCGACTTCGGCGGCATCCTCTATGTGGACTCGCTGTCGGAGGCCGACGGGCCGGTGCCCACCTACCTCGACCTGATCCGCTATGACGCGGCGACGATCATCGACGCACTGACCGGCCGCGCCTCGTGACCGCGGCCATCGAGGTCCAGGACGTCACGGTCCGCTATGGGGAGGTGCTCGCCCTCGACGGTGTCTCGCTTCGGGTGGATGCGGGGCGGGTGTGCGGGCTGATCGGGATGAACGGGTCGGGCAAGTCGAGCCTGTTCAGAACGATCATGGGCATGATCCGTCCCGATCGGGGCCGGGTGCGCATCGACGGCGCGGACCCGGCCGCAGCGCGCAAGCGGGGACGGATCGGGTACGTGCCGCAGAGCGAGGAGGTCGACTGGGCCTTCCCGGTCTCGGTGCGGGACGTCGTGATGATGGGCCGCTACGGACATCAGGGCTTCACGCGCCGTATCTGTCCGGCCGATCGGGCTGCTGTCGCAAAGGCGCTGGAGAGGGTGGAGCTGACCGAGTACGCCGACCGGCAGATCGGGCAGCTCTCCGGCGGACAGCGCAAACGCGCCTTCGTCGCCCGCGGAATCGCGCAGGGCGCCGAGGTCCTGCTGCTGGACGAACCGTTCGCCGGAGTCGACAAGCGCTCCGAGGCCACCATCGTGCGCTTGCTCAAGGAGCTCGCCGCCGACGGCAACACCGTGTTGGTGTCGACCCACGACCTGCACGCTCTCCCGGCCCTCGCCGACGAGGCGATCCTGCTCATGCGTCGAGTGCTGCTGCACGCCGGCGTCGACGAGGTGCTGAAGCCGGAGAATCTCGCGATGGCGTTCGGTCTCGACGTGCTCGACCGCGAGGAGGACGTGGCGTGAGCCCGCTCGACCCCCTGCTGGAGCCGCTCGCCTACGACTTCATGGTCCGTGCGCTGGTCACCACCGTCATCGCCGCGATCGTGTGCGCGGTGCTGTCGTGTTGGCTCGTGCTGGTCGGCTGGTCGCTCATGGGCGATGCCGTCTCGCACGCCGTGCTGCCGGGCGTGGTGATCGCCTACGTCCTCGGCGCCCCGTTCGCCCTCGGCGCGGTCGTGTTCGGCTTCCTCGCCGTCGGCCTCATCGGCGCGATCCGCGGCACCAGCCGCGTCAAAGAGGATGCCGCGATCGGCATCGTCTTCACGACCTTGTTCGCCCTCGGCCTCGTACTCATCTCGGTCACCCCCAGCCAGACCGACCTGAACCACATCATCTTCGGCAACATCCTCGGCGTCTCGGTCGCAGACCTCTCCCAGATCGGCATCCTCGGTGCCGTCGCGTTCGTGATCCTGATCGTCAAACGTCGCGACCTCACCCTCTACGCCTTCGACCCCACCCACGCCCACGCGATCGGCCTGAACCCCCGCCTGCTCGGTGCGCTCCTGCTGGGCCTCCTCGCCCTCACCGCCGTGGTCGCGCTCCAGGTCGTCGGCGTCATCCTCGTGGTGGCGATGCTCATCATCCCCGGCGCGACCGCCTACCTGCTCACCGATCGGTTCAGCCGGATGCTGGTGATCGCTCCGGTCATCTCGGTGGCCTGCTCCATCGTCGGGATCTACCTCAGCTACTGGCTGGACACCGCGCCCGGCGGCACCGTCGTCCTCGTGCAAGGCGGAGCGTTCGCGCTCGTCTACCTGTTCAGCCCCGGGCACGGTCTGCTCCGGCGCCGGCTCGGCCGGCTCCGCGCCGCGTGACGCGGAGCCGGGTCACGCCGCCTCGCGCCGCGACCTGCGCACAACCACCACGACACTCAGCAGGGTCAGTCCGCCGAACCAGGCGGCGAACAGGGCGATGTGTCCCGTGTCGACGACGCCTTCGAGCGCGTCGCTCGTGAGGTTCGCGACGGCCGTGATGGGGGAGGCGTCGACGAGGGGCCGCAGGGCGGGGGCATAGAGGTCGCGGGGCATCATGGCGGTGTTGAAGAACATCGCGACCATCACGATGGGGGATGCCGCGACGGCGCCCTGCGGGGTTTCGGCGAGGTAGCCCATCATGACGCCGAAGGCTCCGCTGGCGATGGCGACGAGGGCCAGCACCCCGAGCATGCGCAGCGCCCCGGAGGCGGGTCCGAGGTCTGTGCCGTAGGCGAGGGCGATGAGCAGGGTGATCGGGGCGGCGAGATAGCCGCGGAGGGATTCGGCGAGGATGCGGCCGGCGAAGCTTGCAGAGCTGTGGCCGGGGATGCTGCGCAGGCGGTCTGCGAGGCCCTCCTGGCGTTCTTGCACGGTGCTGCCGGCACCCATGAGCGCGCCGGTGAGCATCGAGGAGACCGAGATCATGACCGCGATTTTCGTGAGGTCTATCGGTGCGCCGGAGAACTGCTCGATCGTGCCGCGGAACATGATCACGACGGTGAGCATCATCATGACGGGCATGAGGATCGTCATGGTCAGTAGAGCCGGCGAACGCATCCAGCGGCGCAGCAGCCGGCCGGTGTGGAGCGACACGGCGACAGGCCAGGATGCGGGGCGCAGTGCACCCGTCTGCGAGGCGATGGCCGTCACCGGATCCTCCTCAGCGAGCGGGTCACCCAGAGCAGCCCGAGGGCGGCGCCTGCGAGCAGCCACGCGCAGGCTTCCCAGCCGGCCTGCCCGGGCGGGGTGCCGCCGAGCACCGCGCGCATGGTGTCGATCACGGGTGAGAACGGTTGGTGGACGACGATCGGTCGCAGCCAGTCGGGCAGCGTCTCGGCGGGGATGAACGCGGTGGAGAGCATGAGGAACGGCATCTCGATGCCCTGGATGATGCCCGCGGTCGCCACGGGATGCCGGGAACGGATGCTGAGCCCGCAGAACAGCATGGCAAGGATCTCGCCGGTGAGCAGCGCGATCAGGAACGCGACCGTCAGCGCGCCAACGCTGTCGGGGCGCGCTCCGCAGAGCAGTGCGATGACGGTCACGACGGCCAGCGAGGAGACGGAGCGGATGAGGTCCGCGCCCAGGCGGCTCGCGACGATGATGGTCGCCGAGATCGGCATGGCGCGCAGCCGGTTCAGGATGCCGCTTTCTTGATCGACCGCGAAGGCCATCGCCGATCCTCCCGCGGTGAACATCGCGGCCTGGAACATCGCGGCGGGCAGGAGGAAGAGCGCGTAGTCGATGCCGGCCTGTGAGGCGGCGTGACCGAACACGACCCAGAACGCGAGCATGATGATGCCTGGGATCACAAATGCCGAGACGAGCGAGGCGCGGTTGCGCCCGAGCCGCAGGGTGTTGCGCCACAGTCCTCCACCGAGGCCGGAGAGTGGGGCGCTGATCGCTGTACTCATCAATGCTCGCCCTTTGTGGGTGCCGCGTCGGCGAAGGCGAGTTCGAGGAACACGTCGTCGAGCGAGGGCGCGGAGAGCGTCGCCGAGGTCACCGGGATGTCTGCCTCGCGCAGGGCGGCGAGGGCTGCAGCGAGGTCGTCGGCGCCACCCGCGGCGGTGAAGGAGACGCTGAGCCCCTCGATGGTGAAGCCGTCTGCCTCAAGGCCCAGGCGCGCGGGGAGCAGCTCGCGGCCCGCGCGGACGGCATCGGCCGCGGAGTCGAGTTCGAGTCGGCAGATCTGTGTGCCGAACTGGGAGCGCACCTGCGCCGGGGATCCTTCGAGCACGCTGCGTCCGTCGCGCAGCAGGACGATGTTGTCGGCGAGTCGCTCGGCCTCATCCAGCTACTGGGTGGTGAGCAGGATCGCGACGCCCGCGGTGCGGAGTTCTTCGACCATCTCCCACAGTTCCCGGCGCGACAGCGGGTCCAGGCCCGTGGTGGGCTCGTCGAGGAACAGCAGCCGGGGTTCGACGATCAGCGAGGCGGCGATGTCGAGGCGGCGCCGCATGCCCCCGGAGTAGCTGCGGGCGAGCTGCTTCCCGGCATCCGAAAGCCGGAATCTCGCCAGCAGTGCGTCGGCGCGTTCCCGGGCGGCGGTGCGTCCGAGCCCGCGCAGCCGGGCGAAGTAGATGAGGTTCTCGCGGCCCGTCAACTCGGCATCCACCGCGGCGAACTGTCCGGTCAGCGAGATCAGCTCGCGCACCGCGCGCGGATCCTTCACCACGTCATGACCGCAGACCGTCGCGGTACCGGCGGTGGGCAGCGTCAGGGTCGAGAGGATGTTGACGAGGGTCGTCTTTCCGGCGCCGTTCGCGCCGAGGAGAGCCAGGATGCTGCCCTCGGGGATCGTGAGGTCGAGCCCTCGCAGCACCTCTTTGCGCTTGTCTCCCGTTCCGAACGACTTGCTGATCCCCTCGACCAGCAGTACCGGATCCTGCATGTCAATCATTCCCCGCCCCGCTCTGGCTGCCGCGGGCGAGGCGCCATCCCATCGCCTCGGTCTTCTCGCCCCAGAACCCGCGGTAGCGTTCGCTCGTGACGAGGAGTTCGTCGTGGGTGCCGACGGCTTCGACGTCGCCGTGCGGGCTGAGCACGACGATCTGGTCGGCGCCGATGATGGTGTGCAGGCGGTGCGCGATCACGATGGTCGTGCGCTGCTCCGACAGCTCTTCGAGCCCTCTCAGAATGAGGTGCTCGTTGTCGATGTCGAGCGAGCTGGTCGCCTCGTCGAGCAGCACGATGGGGGCATTTTTGAGCAGCGCGCGGGCGATGGATACGCGTTGGCGCTGCCCGCCGGAGAGGTTCTGCCCGCCCTCGCTGATGACGGTGTCGAAACCGTTCGGCAGCTGCTCGGCGATCTGAGTGACCCCGGCGAGCTCCGCCGCACGCAGCACCTCTTCTCGGGCGGCATCCTGCCGACCGAGCCGGATGTTCTCGTACAGCGTGTCCTCGAACAGATAGACGTCTTGGAACACCATCGCGAGGGAATCGAGCACGCGGCGACTGCCGAGGTCGCGCACGTCCTGACCGCCGATGCGCACCGCACCGCCATCGACGTCGTAGAACCGCGCCGCGAGCTTGACGAGAGTGCTCTTGCCCGAGCCGCTCGGCCCGACCAGCGCCGTCGTGGTCCCCGGCGGGACCCGGAAGCTGACACCCTGCACCACCGGGGTGTCGGGCAGATACCCGAAGGTCACGTCGTCGAACTCGATGCCGTAGTCGGTGGGCTCAGCGGCGGTGACGGGCTCGGGCAGTGTCTCCGCTTGGAGCACCTTCTGCACCTCGTCGAGGGTGTTGTGCGCCATCTGCAGCCCGTCACCGAACGGCAGGGTCTTGGCGGCGAGTCCGGCCAGCGTGAAGACGAGCACGACGATGCCGATGAACATGCCCGGCTGCAGCTGTCCGGCAAGCAGCAGCCCGGTCGCTGCCGCGTAAACCAGGATCGTGCCGACGGTGATGATCGTGTTCAACCGGGCCAGCACCCCCTGGCTCGAACTCTGGGTGCGGCGAAGGATGAGCAGCTGCTCGCGCATCGCCTGCCGCACGGTGCGCTCACCGAGCGAGTCGGGGCCGGCGGCGCGCAGCACCGGCTGCACCTGGGCGAACTCGAGCACCTGCGCGGCGGTCTGCTCCTCCTGCTCGCCCTTCTTGCGCTCCTCGATTTTGACGGCAGCGAACAGGCGCCGGTAGGCGATGACGGTGACGAGCGAGACGAGGATGGTGAGCAGCCCGATACGCCAATCGATGAAGACGAGGAACACGCTTGCGATGCCCGCCGACACCGCACCCTGCAGAATGGGGCGCAGCATCATGCCCGGAGCGTTTGCGGCGAAGACGGCGCCGCTGGTCGCGGTCACGCCGAGCTGTCCGGAGCGGTCGACGTCGAAGAACCCCAGCGGCAGTTCGACGGCGCGGTTCGCGAGCAACTCGTGGATGCGCAGGATGTACTCGCTGCCGACCTTCTGCGCGATCACCTCGGCCGGCCAATCGGTGACGGCGTAGACGAGGAACGAGGCGACCGCCCAGATCACGAACGAACCCGCGCGCGCGGTGTCGCCCGAGAAGAGCGCGTCGAGGAACAGGGCGATGAACACCAGCCCGACCGCCAGGGCGAGCGAGGCGATGATCAGCAGGGCGAGCAGCGTCGCCAGTGCCTTGCGGTTGGCGGGGTTGCCGAGCTGCCAGAGGATGCGGATCATCGTGTGTTCTCCTTTCCGGCACCGGTTCCTGCTCGGTGTCGAGACGTCTCGTATCGCTGCCACATGCCGGCGTAGCTGCCGCCCGCGGCGACCAGCTCGTCGTGGCTGCCGTGCTCGGTGATCCGTCCCTGTTCCAGAACGAGGATGGTGTCGGCATCCGTGATCGTGTGCAGGCGGTGGGCGATGACGACGAGGGTGCGCCCGGTGACGAGGGCGGTGATGGCCTGCTGGATCGCGGCCTCGGAGTCGGGGTCGGCGAACGCGGTCGCTTCGTCGAGCACGAGCACCGGGGCATCGCGGAGGATCGCCCGGGCGATGGCGATGCGCTGCTGCTCGCCGCCGGAGAACTGCGCGTCCTGACCGATGACCGAGTCGTAGCCGCGCGGCAGGGTGAGGATGCGCTCGTGGATCTGCGCAGCACGCGCGGCACGGATCACCTCGTCGTCTGTGGCATCGGGGCTGGCGAGGCGGATGTTGTCGCGCACGCTGAGCTGCATCAGATACGGGTCCTGGAACACGAACCCGACCTGGTCGTAGAGTTGCGCGGCGGTGAGGTCGGTGGTTGCGATGCCGCCGATGCGCACCGCCCCACTCGTCGGATCCAGCAGGCGCGGGATGAGCTGCGCGAGGGTCGATTTGCCGGCACCGGACGGGCCGACCAGCGCGGTGACCGAGCCGGGTGCGAGGCGGGTAGTGATGCCGTCGAGCACGGCCACGTCATCGACGTACGCGAAGCTCAACTGATCGAAGGCCAGACCGTTGTCCGCCGGCTGGGCGGTGCCTGCCGCTTCGGGCAGCACGGGGATGTTGAAGAAGTCGGTGATCTCGGCCGCGGCCTCGTTCGCCTCGTTGAACATAACTCCCATGCGGGCGAGCATGAGCAGGGGGCCGGCGATGTTGTTGATGAGTAGCAGCGCCGCCATCACGCCGATCGGGGCGATGCCCTGCGAGGTGACGAGCCACGGGCCGAGCAACGCGACGATGAGCAGCCCGAACACGGGGCTCGTGAAGATCTGCACGAGCGCGGAGGGGTGCACGGTGGATCGCACCCAGGCGAGGTAGAACGTCCCGAACTCGCGGGAGCGCGCGATGAACGTCCCCTGGTTCTTCCCCTCGGGCTGGAACACCTTGATCACGCCGATGCCACGCACCAGCTCGACGATCGACGAGTTCAGCTCTTTCAGGCTCTCGGTGTACCGCTCGGCCTGTGCACTGTAGTCGCGCATCATGAGCGGCATCGTCGCGAGAGCGAGCACCAGGGGGATGAGCGCGACGAGCCCGAGCCGCCAGTCGTGCACGAAGAGGTAACCGAGGCTGAGCAGCGGCACCAGCACGGCCGAGGTGATGTCGGGTGCGCCGTGCGCGATGAGCATGTGGATCTTCGACACGTCGTCCTGCACGAACTTCTTCACCTTGCCCGATGAGGTGGTCGTGAACCACGACAGCGGAAGCTGAGTGAGCTTGGTGAGCTGCCGCTGCCGGATGTCTTCGGCGAGGGTTCCGTCGGCGCGGTGGCTCACCAGGTAGCTCCGCTGTGTGCAGAGGGCGTGCAGCAGTACCGCGACCACGAGGCCCGCGATGAGCCCCCACAGCAGGGGAACGTCGAGGGCGCCGCCGGTGAAGGCAGGCTCGACGGCCCGCGCGAGTTCGAGCAGCACGATCACCGGCGCGAGGGAGAGCACCGCGGCGAGCGCCGCCAGCAGTCCAGAGACGAGCATCTCGCGGTGCGCGGGTTTCGCGATCTGCCAGAAGATGGTGCGCTCAGCGTCACTCATCGGGTGTCCTTTCCCAGAAACCGGGCTCAGAAGCCATGGAAATCTCCGCTCCACTGCGCGACGCCCAGCATCCCGGTCGTGACGAAGACCGCCGCGAAGGCTGCCCAGCTGCCGGCGACGAAGACGAGGTCGCGGGTGCGGATGACGGCGGGATGACGGTCGCTGCGCGTCGGGTGAGCACCGAAACCACGGGCATCCATTGCCAGCGACAGCCGCTCCGCGTAGCGGGCACCCCCTGCCAGCAGCGGGATCGTGGAACGGGCGGTGCGACGGGCGAAGCCGACGGGCCCGCGCGGGTCGATGATGCCGCGGGCGCGATGCGCGGCTCGCAGGGTGACGAGGTCTTCCCGGTAGCGCGGAGCGAAGCGTGCCGCGGCCAGTGCGCCGTGCGCGAAGCGGTACGGAATGTGCAGCTGCCGCACCAGGGCCCTGTTCAGCCTCGCGATGGTCGTGCCGGCCGAGCCCAGCAGCGCCAGCGCAGAGACCGCGATCAGGCGCAGCGCCGTCGCCGCACCGATCTTGATCGCCCCGGCCCGAAGGGTGATCCACCCGTCGATCACGACCGGCGTGTCAGCGACGACGTCCGCGCGCACCAGGAGCGCGAACGGGAAGGCCGTCCACGCTCCGACGAGAAGGATGATCGCCTTGCCGACGAGAACGACCCGGAGGCGTACGCGCAGCCCGGTCAAGAGCACGACGAACGCGAGCGTGGCGATCACGGCCGGGGTGAACATGTCACGGGTGAAGAGCACGGCGAGCAGCGGCGGCAGGGTCGCGGTGAGTTTCACGAGCGGGTTGATCGTGGTCAGCCAACCGCGCAGCGGGGTGTTCATGCCACGGCCTCCGGCAGCTGATCGATCCGGTAGACGGCATCCCACCCGGCCAGCGGTTCATCCGCCCGCTCTTGCAGCAGGCGAGCCAGGCGCGAGATCGGCGGCTGCCGCAACCCCGCGCGCTCAAGCAGCACCTCATCGCGCAGCAACTCGGCAGTGCCGCCGACGGCGAGCAGGTGGCCGTCAGCGAGCACGGCGAGGCGGTGGGCATGATCGGCGATGAGTTGAAGGTCGTGGGTAACCATCACGATCGTGATGCCCGCGGCGTTCAGCTCGTCGACGAGCGCGATGATCTCGCGCGCCCGGGCACGGTCCTGTCCGAAGGTCGGCTCGTCGAGGATCAGGATGCGTGGCTCGGTGATGAGCGCGGTCGCCACCGACAGGCGCCGTTTCTCGCCGTGCGAGAGCAGGAAGGGGTTCACCTCGGCATAGTGGGCGAGGTCGAAACGGGCGAGCATCGCGTCGACCGCGAGCTCGATGGCGGTGTCGTCCTCGCCGCGGACGCGCAGGCCGTAGCCGAGCTCGTCGCGGACGGTGCGGGTGACGAACTGGTGCTCGGGGTTCTGGAACACGTACCCGATACGGTCGCCGATCTGCCGGGCATCCCACGAGGTCAGCGGGGTGCCTTCCAGCTCGATGCGCCCTGCACTGAGCGGCACGAGTCCGGCGAGAGCGCGCGTGAGAGTGCTCTTGCCGGCCCCGTTCACGCCGGCGATGGCGAGAAACTCTCCCGCCCGCACCTCCAACTCGACGCCGTCGAGCACTCCGCGCCTGCCCAGGGTCACGGTGGCGTGCTGCGCTCGGGCGACCGTCTCGCCCGGGCCCTGCGTCGGTCGGCGCTTCGGATCCGTGTCGACCACGGTGTCGACCGCGGCGGCGAAGCCGGGCTCGCCGAGCAGGCGGTCGGCGAGCTCGGGGAGGGCGAGGGGGA
The DNA here is from genome assembly GCF_049661145.1 of Microbacterium sp. Taxonomy (GTDB): domain Bacteria; phylum Actinomycetota; class Actinomycetes; order Actinomycetales; family Microbacteriaceae; genus Microbacterium. The sequence goes on along the minus strand of NZ_JBASZT010000141.1, from coordinate 21,844 downwards.
GTGGGATGGCGTCGGCATCCAACCCCGCACGCATCGCGATCTCGGTCGCCGTCGGCAGCCACACGCCGTGGGCGCGCAGTTCGGCCGCACGCTCCGCGAACATCTCCCCGGGCGTCCCGTCCGCGAGCAGCGCGCCGTCGCGGTCGAGCACGATCACCCGGTCGGCGAGGGGGAGTGCTTCGTCGAGTTCGTGCTCGACGAGGATCAACGTCCGTGACGGGTCCTTCAGAGTGGCGAGGGTGGCGTAGAACTCCGCCGACGCCGCCGGGTCGAGATTCGCCGTCGGTTCGTCAAGGATGAGCAGCTGTGGCTCGAGGGCGAGCGCGCAGGCGATGGCGAGCCGCTGGCGACCCCCACCGGACAGCGTCGCGGGGCTGCGCAGCACCTCCTCCCGCGTGGTGGCGAGCCCGACGCGGCGAAGGGCGGCGATGGCGCGGTCCTCGATCTCCGAAACCGGGACCAGCAGGTTCTCCAAGCCGAAACAGACCTCATCCAGCAGCGTCCCGGTCACGACCTGCGCGTCCGGATCCTGGAACACCATCCCGACGTGGGCGGCGAGCTGCCCGGGGTGAGCGTTCGCCGTGTCGATGCCGGCGCACCTCACCTGTCCGCGCAGTTCCGCGTCGGCGCTGGCCGGGATGAGACCCGACATCGCCAGCAGCAACGTCGACTTTCCGCACCCCGACGGGCCGAGCAGCAGCGCCGTCTGGCCCGCCCGGATATCCAGGTCGAGTCCCGTGCCGATCCAGTCCTCCCCGGTGTCGTACCGGATGCTGACCCCGCGCAGCGAGAGCACGGGGTCCTGTGGCCGGGGCTCAGGCATTCGCCGGTCTCCGGGTGCGGCCGCCGGTGATGCCGGTACGGGCGAGTGCTCGCGCGATGGCGAGGGAGAGCAGGCTGCAGCCGACGAAAGAGCCCAGGGCCGCGGCGTACACGCCGATCAACACGCAGAACTCGCCGCCCTGCAGATTCAGGGCGAAAGTCATGCTCGCACAGGACAGGACGCCGGCAACGATCCCGGCGGTGACGAACATCGGCCAGCCCCAGCGGCGATACCGGGTCAGCAGGAAGGGCAACTCGATCACGGCGCCCCACATCAGCATCCCGAGCACCATGAGAGCGCCGAAGGGAGAGACGACGTTCACGATGCCCGCCGCCGCCGCGCCGATGACGCCGACGCCGCCGCGGCGGAGCAGAGCGAGCGGGACCATCGCCGCCATTCCCCAGATTCCGTAGACCGCCGAGGCGGCGATCGGCATCGTGGCCACGATCGCGTTCTGCGCGAAGTTCAGGGGGATCATCAGCACTCCCACCGCAGCTCCCAGAGCGGCCGCAGTGAGGATCGTGCGGGTGGTGTACCGACGAGAAGACATCAGCGCGCCACACGCTCCCGACGCCCACCCGCAATGCCCGTGCGCGACAGCCCGCGCGCAATCGCGAGCGACAGCAGGCTGCAGATCACGAAAGAGACGACCTGGATGACGCAGATGCCGACGACAAGACCGGTCTCCATGCTCAGCAGGTTCAGCGATCCGATGCTCATGGCACAGGCGATCGCGCCGGTCACGATGCCGGCGACGGTGAACGTCTTCCAGCCCCAGAGGCGGTAGCGGGTGACGAGGAACGGCAGTTCCATCAGCACACCCCAGAACCGCATCATGATCACCATGAACACCCCGTACGGGGAGATGATCGTGACGATGCCCGCCGCGGTACCGCCGATCACGCCGGTGCCGGCTCGACGCAGCAGCGCGAGCGGGATGAGCGCCGACATGCCCCACACGCCATAGATCGCGACCGCCACCATCGGGGCGGCCGCCGTCAGCGCCCCTTGCGCGAAGTTGATCGGGATGAGGATCACTCCGACCGCGGCGCCGAGGGCGACGGCGGTGAGGATCGTGCGCGTCGTGTACCGGCGTCGCGGGTGGGGGCGCGGTGCGGTCGCCGCTTCGGCGGGGGTGGAGATCTCGGACATCTGAGCGCCTTCCCGATACAAATTGAGAATAGTTCTCAATGGTACACTGTTGCAATCAGTGTTCCAATAGGTCGCGTTCAGTTTATGCAGGTTAGGCATGCCTAACAAGAGCCCTCTGTATCGTGGATGTCGGCCGAGCCGAAGGGGTGCGTGACATGGGTGTCAGCGCGGACGAGTCTTTCCACGTCGGGCTCACCCCCGATGTCGTCATCGACGCGGCTGTGGCATTGACGAGGGAATCGCACCTGCTCACCTGGTCGATCCGCGACCTCGCGCGCCGTCTCGGGGTCAATCCGTCGACGATCTACCACCACGTCGGCGGCAAGGACCTGCTCTGTCGCCGCGTCGTCGAACGTGTCGCCGAGCGGTTGGTGACGCCCGACCCCGCGCTGGAGTGGCAGGACTGGTTCCGCACGCTCCTGTTCGAGATGGGGCCCATCGTCATGGAGTACCCGGGCACCGCGAAGTGGATCCTGATGCACGGGCCGACCGTACCTGCCATCCTCCCCGCCATGGGGTCGGGGTTCATCCCCCTTTCCCGCGCCGGTTTCGGAGAGCACCTGCCCCGCGTCATCGCGCTGCTCGTCAACACCGCGACGACGACCATCGCGATGGGCGACGACCGCCTCCAGCACGAGGAGGATGGGCCGCGCGACCACGCCGCGATGATGCGCGACTTCGAGCGGATGACCATCGGGATACCGCAGGCGGAGGGCTTCGCCCGCGCGATGATCCGCCCCTTCGCCGCTGGCGGCCAGGCATCCCACGACGCCCGCGTCGCGTATTACCGGTTCGCGATCAACATCACCATCACCGGCCTCGAGACCTGGCTCACGAACGGGATGCCCGACCTCGAAGAGAGCACGACTGCGCCCTGATCTTGTGCAGGCGTGGGCGCACAACTGCGGAGATCTGCAGTCCTGCGGAGGGTTTCCGCGGTTTCGGTCCTCAGAAGTGCAGATCTCCGCAGAAGTGAGAGTGTCTCGTGCGCCCGGGTGTCGAAGTTTGACCTAAGCCCCGGTCAGCACGTCACATTCGCAACGGATGCCGGGCGCCCGAGCCAGGCGGCCGTCAGCGGTGACCAGCACCGATGCGGTCGCCTCGGCCAGTGCGACATACGAGGCATCGTGGGGCGTCAGATTCTCGCGGAGGTCCCATACGCGCGGGAGCAGCGGCCGGTGCGCGGCGAGAGCGATCGGGAGGTCATCGAGGTCTCTGAGCGCCAGGCCGGCCCGACGGGGTTCGAGGGCGCGCGACTGCACTTGGCGCCTGAGCACCGACGCCACCTCGAGCACGATCAGCTCCGGCGCGCACAGCTCTTCACCGCGCAGCCGCTCCCGGGCCCTGTCCCCGTCGCCCCCATCGTCGGCGAGCGCCGTGGCCAGCACACTCGCGTCAACGACGATCACGGTCGTCATGCAGTGCTGCCACCGCGTCCGCGAGCGGCAGCGATCCGCCAGCCCGGCCCCCCGCCCGGGCGAGCACGTCGTCCACCGTGGGGCGCGCGGCCTCGGCCTCCAGGCGCGTCCGGAGGTACTCCTGCAGCGATTGGCGGGCGCGTGCTGCGCGCTCCCGCAGAACCGCATGTGCTTCTACGGAGACGTCCTTGATCTGAATCGTCGGCATACCACCATTTTGGCGCTAGAACGCCAAAGCACAATCACGTCACTCACTGCCCAGTGGCGCGATGACGCGGTCGGCGACGGACATGCTGTCTGCTTCATGCGTGGCGACGAGGACGCCAGCGCCCTCCCGAGCCCGCCGCTGGAGCGCCGCGAGCACGTGGCCTCGTGAGGACGGATCGAGGGCAGACGTGGGTTCGTCCAGCAGGAGCACACGCGGCCGGCACACCAGCGCTCGGGCGAGCGATCGCGGCAATTGCAGTGACCGTCCCCGGCGACTGTTCCACACGCGGTCAGTCGCTCGTATGGGTGTGCATTCGGGCGCCGGCTTCGTTGAAGATGCTGATCACCTGCGCGGGGCGACCGCCGGTCGCGGACATCGCGTGCGGGGTGCGGGTGTCGAACTCGGCGGCCTCTCCTCGGCTGAGCGTGAGGTCCTGCTCGCCCAACCGCACACGCAGTTTGCCGTGGAGCACATACAGCCACTCGTAGCCGTCGTGTACCCGGAGTTCGGGCAATGCACCGCCCGCGGGGTAGGTGATCTTGTACGTGCTGATCGGCGAGTGCTCCGGCGCGAGCGGTGCGATGATCAGCCCGTCGCGGCGGATGATCGGACGGCGCACGCGGGGGTCGGTCGGCGCCTGCGGCAAGAGGTCGTCGAATCGGATGCGGAGTCGCCTTGTCAGCGGCAGCAGCAGCTCGAGACTCGCCTGACGCTTCCCCGATTCCAGGCGCGACAGGGTGCTCGCGGACATCCCCGCGCCAGAGGCGAGTTCCTCCAGCGTCAGTCCTCGCGCCTGACGCGCAGCCCGCAGCCGGGCACCTACCTGTGTCAACTCGTCGACCATGCCGTCCCCTTCCTTGCTGATACTGCAAGCCAGATTGCGATATCTCCATTGTGACGCAGAGGATGGGCGCATGGAACGAGACGTATGGGACGTGATCATCGCCGGCGGCGGACCGGCCGGGCTGTCGGCCGCGCTGATGCTCGGCCGTGCTCGCAGGCGCGTGCTGGTGATCGATGCGGGCAGCCCCCGCAACCGCTTCGCCGCGCACATGCACGGCGTGCTCGGTCAGGAGGGGGTTGCACCGGGCGCGTTCCTCGAGCGCGGACGTGCCGAGGCCGCGGCGTACGGCGTCGAGTTCGCGGCTGGGACAGTCGAGCTTGTCGAACGGATGCCGCATGGTGTGCGCGTGATCGACTCCGACGGCACGCTGCGGTTCGCGCGCGCGTTGATCGCCGCCACAGGGCTGCGTGACGAACTGCCCGACATTCCTGGACTGGCGGAGCGGTGGGGCGTCACGGTGCTGCACTGCCCGTACTGCCACGGCTGGGAGGTGCGCGATCAGCACCTGGGCGTGCTGACCACCTCGCCGATGGGGCTGCATCAAGCCGAGCTCGTGCGCCAGTGGAGCGACCGCGTCACGGTCTTCACCGCGGGGCTCGGCGACGTGGCATCCGAAACGGAGCAGCGGCTGCGCGCCCGCGGCATCCGCCTGGAACCCGCTCCGGTGACCGAGGTCCTCGGGGAGGGGACGGCCATCGCCGCCGTGCGTCTCGGCGACGGGCGCGACGTGCCGGTCGATGCGATCTTCACCGCGGGCGCGCCGCGCCCGCACGAGGACTTCTTGGCCCCGCTGGACCTCGCACGCGAAGAGTCGCCGTTCGGATCGTTCCTCGCCGTCGATGCGATGGGCCGGACCAGCGACGAGCGCATCTGGGCCGTCGGCAACATCGCGAACCCCGCCGCGAACGTGCCTCTGTCGATCGGCGCGGGATCTCTCGCCGGCGCCGGCGTCAACGCCGCCCTCGTCACGTGGGATTTCGACGCCGCCGTGCACGATCCCACAGCGTGGCCGCAGGTCGCGCCGGCCGACTTCTGGGAGGAGCGGTATGCCGCATCCGACCGGGTCTGGTCGGGCAGAGTCAACCGGGTGCTCGCCGACATCGCCGCCGGCCTCGCGCCAGGACGCGCCCTCGACCTGGGCTGTGGCGAGGGCGCCGATGTCGTCTGGCTCGCCCGGCACGGTTGGAATGCCACCGGCATCGATATCTCGCCGACAGCCATCGCGCGCGCCACCGCGGCCGCCGAAACGACCGGCACTGCGCCGGGTCGCGCGCGCTTCCTCGCCGCGGACCTCGCGGCGTTGCCGGACGGCGAGTACGACCTCGTCAGCGCGAGCTTTCTGCATTCACCGGTCGCGCTCGCCCGCGACGGCATCCTGCGGCGGGCCAGCGCGCTCGTCGCACCCGGCGGACATCTGCTGATCACCTCGCACGCCGCGCTTCCCCCGTGGGCAGACGCGTCCGCCCATCACCAGCACCGGTTCCTGAGCCCCGCGGAAGAACTCGCGCAGCTCGAGCTGGACCCGCAGCGCTGGGACGTCCTCCATGCCGAGACACGGACGCGCGAGACCTCCGGCCCCGATGGCGTCCCCGCCACCTTGGATGACGTCGTGGTCCTCGTGCGGCGACGGTGATCCCGCGCGCGATCCGCGGCCGCCGCCTATCGAGTACCGTACCCGTCGACGGTGAGGGTGCTCTGCGGCCAGGGATCGTCGAAGTCTTCACCGGCTCGCCACGCCTGCACCTCGGCATCCGTGCACAGGCACGACTTCAGAATCGCGAGGAACGCGCGACTGTCGGCCTCTTCGCCGAGCAGGGTGATGCTCGTCCTGCGGTCCCCGAAGATCGGGTCGATGGCGTCGACCTCGGCCCGCAGCCCCTCGACCTCGCGCGGCAGCAGCCGTCCATCGTCGTGCTGCAGCACTCCAGCCTTCCAATAGCCGAAGAACCCGAGATCGACTCCGCCCGCAGCCTGGTTCCAGAGCAGGACCTTGTCGTCGCGGGACGGGATCCAGGCCATGCCCTTGCTCCGGTAGAGCGACTGGGGGAGCGCCTGAGTGTAGGCATCCCACAGCCGCCGTGGATGGAAAGGCAACGGGGTATCGAGCACGAGCGAAACGAGGTTCCCCGTCTCGGGATAGCGCGCATCCCGCTCGTCGACTTCACGTCCGAGCTGGGCGACCCGGTCAAGGCGATAGCGCGGGTGAGCGAGTACTTCGTCGAGGCGGAGATTTCCGTAGTGCACCCCCACGATGCCGGCGCCGGGATTCAACTGGTGGACGGCGCGTGCGACGCGGTCGAGCTGCGGCTGGGTGAGCTTGTCGAGCTTGGTCAGGTAGACGCTCGACGCGAACATCACCTGCTCGGCGATCAGCAGTTCGACGCCGAGGTCGCCGCTGTCAAACTGCTCCCCGAGCTTGGGAGCGATCGCCTCGCCGCAGTCGAAGTCGTCGCGCAGCATCGCGGCATCGACGAGAGACAGAAAGCCGTGCAGTTCCAGGCGGGGATGTGCCGCCAGCGCCTTGATGAGCGGCCAGGGCCGGGTGCTGCCCGAGGTTTCGATGAAGAGGTGCTCCGGATCGCTTCGCTCGATCACCTCTTCGGCTCGGGCGATGAGGGTGGGCAGCAGCTCGGCGCTGTGGATGCTGCCGCCGCTGATGCTCGCGAAGTTGCCCTGGGACTGCCCGACGACCTCCGTCTCTTCCACGACGAGCCCATCGACGTCGAGCGTGCTCATGTCGTTGACGATCACGGCGGGGCGCAGTCGCGGCTGTCGCTTCCAGGCCTGGGTGAGCAAGCGTTCCATCAGTGTCGTCTTGCCGCAGCCGAGAAAGCCGTTCAGCACCGTTACTGGCACGCGCCGCTCGGCGGCGCGCTGCTGGGCGCGCTTGCGCGGATCGCCGCTGCGAGAGCGATGCCGAGTGCTCGGTCCGGGGCCTGTCATCAGCGTCTCCCTTCGACGGTCGTCAGCCGACCGCATCCTGCTAGTTGATAATAGTTCTCACTGAAGACTCGAAAGACACAAGAGAAAGCGGGTCGCAAAGATGATGAGGTTGCGTCGCATCGCTGAGGAACCCGACGCCGTGCTCGAGCTGGTTGCCGCGGGAATTGCCGCGCAGCTCCCGTCGCCGTGGTGCGCGACCACCCCGCCGGATGCGGACGCAGCGGCGCGGCTGGCGATGCAGCGCTACCTGGATGCTGATCCCGGGGTGTCGGGCTGGGTGGCGATGGAGGGTCGACGTGCCGTTGCCATACTCGGGGCCACACTGGAAGTGGTCGATGAGAACCACTTCGGCTACACCTACCTGCCCTATCCGGTGGGCTGGACGATGTGCTGCTGCACTACATCGACGACGACAGGCTGTCGCACCCGTTCTGGAGCCGCCGCGGCTTCGCACCGCTCGTCGTCACCCTCGCCCGTGACATCCTGTTCTGACCGGCCATCGATGTCGTCGTGGCATCGCCGGGCGAGGTGGTGCCGACTGTCAGCGAGCGATGACGACGTCGCGGATCTCCTTCATCATCTCCGTGAGCACGTCGAGTCGTGCATCGACCTGGTCGAATCGCTTGTCGTGGGCGTCTTGCCGGGCGTCGATTGCGTCGAATCGCTTGTCGTGGGCGTCAAGTCGCGCGTCGATTGCGTCGAATCTCTTGTCGTGGGCGTCAAGTCGCGCGTCGATCTGGTCGAGACGTTCGTCGATTCCGTCGAGTCGAGTATCGATTCCGTTGAGACGTTCGTCGATCTGGTCGAGTCGAGTGTCGATTCCGTCGAGTCGCTCGTCGACACCGTGGAGCCTGACGTCGAGCCCGTCGAAGCGTTCATCGGCCCGATCGAAGCGCTCATCGACCCGATCGAAGCGCTTGTCGTGCTCGACGACCTTGGCGGTGAGGAAGCTGACGTGTTCCTCGACTCTGGTTACCTGCTTCTGTACGTCGGCGAGCTGTCCCGACAGCGTAAGGAACTGCGCGTTCGCGGTGTGTTGCACCGTCTGCATGGTTCCCTCGAGGGCCTTGAAGCGCTCGTCCGACAGCTTGATGTGCGCGTCGAGTCGTTCCCGCGTGTCGCGCTGCTCCTCGATTGACTGCTCGACGAGGCGCACGATCGTCGGGAGTGACGGCGGGAGGGAATCTGTCGCGGGGCGCTGTGTCATGAGAGTCACGGTTCTGCCTTGAGAGAGTCGGGCGAGAGGGCGTTCCTGGGATGCTACCGCTCGCGCCTGTGCCGGGGAGTGGCATCCGTCGGACCCGTGGATAACCGGCGGACCCGTTTGCATTGTGCTGCCAGGTGTTGCGGGCTGGGGGCTTCTCTTGCCACGACTTGTGGCAAGAGAACGCGGGGGCGGGCGACGCGGCCGGCGCGTGAGCGCACGCCCACTCGCGCACGCTGCGCGCGCATCCGCTCGCGTAGCCTGGAGCGGACATGGCGCATCTGCTCGGGGCCGAGGCCCTCCACCTGGAATTCCCCACGAAGGTCGTCTTCGACGGCGTCTCGCTCGGCGTCGACGAGGGTGACCGCATCGGCATCGTCGGCCGCAACGGCGACGGCAAGTCGAGCCTGCTCGCGATGCTCGCGGGCCGGCTTCAACCGGATGCCGGCCGGGTCACCGTCCGCTCCGGCATCCGCATCGGCGTGCTCGATCAGGGCGACACGCTCGATGACGCGCTGACGATCGCGCAGAGCGTCGTCGGCGACCGGCCCGAGCACGAGTGGGCCGGCGTCGCCCGCGTCCGCGACGTCGTCGCCGGACTCGTCGGGGATCTGGACTGGGATGGGCCCGTCGCGGGGCTGTCCGGCGGTCAGCGTCGCCGCGTCGCGCTGGCGCGCCTGCTCATCGGCGATTGGGATGTGCTCGCGCTCGACGAGCCGACCAACCATCTCGACGTCGAGGCCGTCGCGTGGCTCGCGGCGCACCTGAAGAAGCGCTGGGCCCCGGCATCCGGCGCCCTGCTCGTCGTGACGCACGACCGCTGGTTTCTCGACGAGGTCAGCACGAAGACGTGGGAGGTGCACGACCGCATCGTCGAGCCGTTCGACGGCGGCTACGCCGCCTACATCCTGCAGCGGGTCGAGCGCGACCGCCAGGCGGCCGTCATCGAGCAGCGCCGACAGAACCTCGCGCGCAAAGAGCTGGCGTGGCTGCGTCGCGGCGCGCCGGCGCGCACCTCGAAGCCCCGGTTCCGGATCGATGCTGCCAACGCTCTCATCGCGGACGTCCCCGAGATTCGCGACCGCGTCCAACTGCAGTCCCTCGCCGTTTCGCGGCTGGGCAAGGACGTCGTCGACCTGCTCGATGCCGGGGTCTCGTACGGGGATGCCGAGGTGCTGCGCGACGTGACGTGGCGCATCGCGCCGGGGGAGCGCACCGGCATCCTGGGCGTCAACGGTGCCGGCAAGTCGACGCTGCTCGGGCTCGTCGCCGGCACGGTGGAACCGACGAGCGGACGCGTCAAGCGCGGCAAGACCGTCAAGGTCGCCACCCTCACGCAGCGCATGGACGAGCTCGACGAGCACCTCGACGACCCGGTCCGCGTCGTGATCTCGCGGCTGCGTACGAGCTACACGATCGGCACCGGCTCCAAGGCGACGGAGCTCACGCCCGGCCAGCTGTTGGAGCGGCTGGGGTTCTCGTCGGCACAGCTGTCCACGCCTGTGAAGGACCTGTCCGGCGGTCAGCAGCGGCGGCTGCAACTGCTGCTGATTCTGCTCGATCAGCCCAACGTGCTGATTCTCGACGAGCCGACCAATGATCTCGACACCGACATGCTCGCGGCGATCGAGGACCTGCTGGACTCCTGGCCGGGGACGCTGCTGGTCGTCTCGCACGACCGGTACTTCATCGAGCGGGTCACAGACCAGCAGTACGCCGTGCTGGGTGGGCGGTTGCGGCACCTGCCCGGCGGGGTGGACGAGTACCTCCGGCTGCGGGCGGCCCAGTCCCGGTCGTTGAGCGAGCCGCAGGCGAGTCGAAACGCCCCGACTCATGCAGGTCCGGCGCAGACATCACCCTCGGGCGCGGCACTCCGCGCCGCCGAGAAGGAGCTCGCCTCGCTGGAACGTCGCATCGAGAAACTGCAGCAGCAGGCCGCGGATGCCCGCGCGAAGCTCGCCGACCTCGACCAGTCCGACTACCAGCTCCTTGGCGCCGAGATGGCCAAGATCACCGCGCTGGAGGATGAGGCATCCGGCCTCGAAGAGCGCTGGCTGGAGCTGTCTGCCCTCTGGGAGTGACGAGATCAAGGGAGGAGCGTGCCACCGCCTCTCCACGGCACAGGCGCTCGCGGGGTCGCATATGGCCGGAACGGCAGTCTCGCAGCGACCAGGTGCGACCCGCGGACCGTTCGCTCGCCATCTGTGTGGCCCGCCGCGGCCCGACACCCCGCGGCCCAGATCTGCCGGTCAGCTCTTCAGTGGCGCTACCGCGCCGTGGGACGAGGAAGTCTGGCTCATGTCGCGAGGCTTTCGAATCAGTTCCGCGCCTCGAGGCGGCTTAACGCCCCGCCGGCGTCGCGCAACGTCCCCGCTGTCCCGTGCTGGACGACCCGGCCGCCGTCGAGCACGAGGACGGGGGCCTCGTCGGGCACCAGATCGGCGCGATGCGTGATCTCGACGACGGTCACGCCCGATCGATGCGCGGCCAGTCGCTGACGGACGGCGCCGGCCGTGTCGGCATCGAGTTGGCTGAGTGCTTCGTCGAGCACGAGCACGGCGGGTTCGGCGATCAGTGCGCGGGCGATCGCCAGGCGCTGCAGTTGCCCGCCCGAAACCGAGACCCCGCGAGCATCGACCCGCGTCGCGGTCCCCTCGGGGAGCGTGGCGACCCAGTCGTCGAGAGCCACGACCGCGAGGGCCTCGGTGATCGCCTCCGCCTCGGCATCCGGCGCGGCGAGACGCAGGTTCTCGTCGATCGTGCCGGACAGGAGAGTCGGATGCTGAGACACGAGGGCGACCCGGCCGCGCACCGCGGACGTGGTCAGCTCGCGCAGATCCACCCCGTCGATTCGGACGGTGCCGTCGTCGGGGTCGAGGCCGCGCACCAGGAGCGTCGCGAGGGTCGACTTGCCCGAGCCGGAAACCCCCACGACGATGCTCCACGCGCCGTGATCGAAACGCGCGGTGACCTCCCGCAACGCGGGTTCGTCGCGGCCGGGATGCCGCACGGTCACGCCGTCGAGCACGATCGTCGATCCCGTCGATCCCGTCGATGCGGCGGGTAGCGGCCGTTCACCGGCGGGCTCGGCGACAGCCGGAGTGCCCTCGATGACCTCCCTGACGCGCGCCGTCGCCGCGAAGACGGCGTCGAGTCCCGAGACGAACCCCTCGACGCCGCGCACCGGCACCCAGAGCCCGACGGCGACGGCCAGCGCAATCCCGGTCTGCGAGGCCGGTGCCCCTGCGCCCGTGGCGACGACGGCGGTCACGATGAGCGCGAACGACTGCAGCAGCACGACCGTCGCGGTCCGCCCCGCCTGAATGCGTGAGACGGCGCCGCGCGCGTTCGTCAGTGCACGCCCGGTGGAATCGAGCAGGAGCAGCCGGCTGCGCTGCGCCCCGAAGCCGAGGACCTCGCGCACCCCCTGGATGTCGTCGCCGACCTGCGCGGCGAGCTGCCCGCGCAACTCGGCGACACGGCCGGACGCCCGCCAGGTGGCGCGACCCGACAACATCGGTGCGAGCAACGCGAGCAGCACGAAGGGCGCGATACAGGCGGCGAGGATGCCGCTCACTGCGATCCCGAGCCAGGTCAGGGCGATCATGGGGACGACGACCGCGCTCACGGCGGGCGGGAAGGTGTGGGCGAAGAACACCTCGATCCGGTCGATGTCGCGCGTCGCACGTTCGGTGAGATCGGCCCCGGCGCGCCCGGTCGTGGCGGCCGGAGCCTGCGGCACGAGCCGCGCGAAGAACAGTTCCCGCAGCCGTTGCAGCGCCGCGAAAGCGACCCAGTGCCCGCTGTAGTGCTCCAGGTAGCGCAGTCCGGCTTTCAGCAGCGCGATGCCCACGAGCCCCGCCACGAGCGGGAGGATGCCGAGCTGCTCGCCTGCGGCCGCCCGGCCGAGCGCCGCCGCGGCGACGACGAAGAGGGCCACCCCGAGGAGCTGACCGGCGATCCGGGCGAGCACGGACACGATGAGCGGCGCCAGCAGTGTCCGCGTCTGCCGGATCAGCCAGCCCGCGAGCTGACATCGGCTCATGATCGACACCCCAGCGCGGCGAGGTCGATGACCCGGTCGGCGGCGAGGATCGAACCAGGTCGGTGGGCGATCATGAGCACCGTGCGCCCGGCGGCGAGCCTGTCGAGCGCCGCGAGAATCGCGGCTTCGCCGGCCAGGTCCACTTGAGAGGTGGGCTCGTCCAGCAGCAGGATCGGCGCATCGCGCAGCCACGCTCGTGCGATCTGCAGGCGCTGTGCCTGCCCTCCGGACAGCATCCGGCCGTGCTCGCCGACCGGCGTGTCGAGACGCTCGGGCATCGCCTCGACCTCGGCGCGCAGACCGGCGAGCTCCAACGCGTCCCAGAGGCGCGCGTCGTCGGCATCCGGATCGGCGATCCGCAGGTTCGCGGCGATCGTGCCGAGGAACAGGAACGCGCGCTGCTCGACGACCGCGAGCCGCGACCGCACGGCATCGGCCGTCGCCACTCCGAGGTCGAGCCCGTCGATGCGCGCCCGCCCGGAGAACGGCAGCAGGTGCGCCTGCAGGAGGGCTGCGACGGTGGACTTGCCGATCCCGCTCGGTCCGACGAGTGCGACGCGCTCGCCGCGCTCGATCCGCAGCGACACGCCCTGAAGAACGGGCGCGCGACCGGGCCAGCCGACGCTCACGTCTTCCAGCTCGATCGCCGCGCCCGGGGATGCCGGGGCGGCCGCACCCGTCGCAGGATCGGATGCCGACGCGGAGGCCGGCCCGGCGAGGTGCGCACCGACCCGCTGCTGCGCTGCACGGCCGGCGATGCCGATGTAGAAGAACTGCCCCACGACATCCACCGGTCCGATGACGAGCGTCGTCATGAGCACGATCGCGACGCCGGCACCGAGGGCGAGGTCTCCGCCGGCAACGCGGAGCGTTGCGATCGCAGCGGCCGCGACGACGACGGTGAGCGAGAACGCGGCATCCACGACGAGGATCAGCAGCTGGTTTCCGGCGAGCAGCCGCATCAGCCGTCGCCGATACGCCTCACCGCGACGGGCGAGGTCGGCGCCGACCCGTCCCGCGGCGCGCGCGTAGACGAGGGTTTCCAGCGCCTGGATCGCTTCGAGGAAAGCCGAGGTCAGCTGCGCCTGTGAACGGCGGTAGGCCGCGCCGATCGGCCGCACCAGTCGCTGAAAGCCGCCGATGAGCAGCGGCACGAGCAGCACGAGCACTGCCAGCCATGCTGCCGTCACCGGATCGACCGTCACCGCCATGACTCCGAGCACGAGCAACGGGGTCGTCATCGCCCCGATGATCGGGCCGAGGAACCCGGCGCGGTAGTGCGCGGTGCGCTCGACGGCGTCGGTCGCGAGCGACAGCAGCGGCCCGGAGCGGTCGGCGGTTCCGGTGACCCCGAGGTCGAAGACGCGGCTGACGACCGCAGCGCGTAGCCGCCGCTCCGTCTCCGACGCCGCCCAGTCCGAGAACGCGGGACCGGCGGCGGCGCATCCCGCCGACACGAGCGCGAGTGCCACCATCAGCACGATCGTCCCGGCATCCGGCGCCTCAGCGTCCAGCATCGGCGCGAGCCGTGCGAACAGCAGCGCCGTCGCGATCGCACCGGCCCAGGCGATGGCCACCGAGACCCACTTGGTCCAGCGAGGGGATGCCGCGCGCACGCCCTGGTGCAGTGCGACGCCCATACCGAGATGGTAACGGCTCTCATGTGGAGGGGGCGCGAATGCGCGCCCCGCTCGACGCCGCAGTAACGGATCAGACGCGCCAGGGCCGGCGGACCGGCGGCTCCCGAAGCCGCGATGAGAATCGCTCCAGCCGCGGCTGCGCGAGCTTCTCCAGCGCGTCGCCGGGCCCCCCGGCATCCTGCAGGCAGCGCAGGCATCCGCCCGAGGTTCGTCGAGGTGACGCGGCACGCGGGTTCGCGCTATCGCACGCCGTAGATGACGTAGTCGTCGAAGTGCTGCCAGATCGTGCCCGCCTCGACGAATCCGGCGGCGCGCAGCGCCTCGAGGTGGAAGGCCGGCGGGAGGTCGTCGCGGACGGCGTCGTCGCCGCCGAAGCGGCGCTCGCGTTCGGCGACGAGCTCCGCGAAGCCGGGCAGTGCACCGAGCTGACGCCACCACGCGTTCCAATCGGGGATGCCGTCGCCGCGGAACGCCTCATCCTGCTGGTGAGCGTCGTCCGCGGCGCTGATCCGGTGCAGGAACGAGTCCTCGCGCGGCCGCCGCAGATGATCCGCATTGAAGATAGTGGCCCCGGCAGGCAGGAGCTGCCCGAGCCGGGTGTAGAGCGCGAGGAGCTGGCCGGGCGTCAGCCAGTGCAGAGCCGTGCTCGATACCGCGGCATCCGGTACCTCCGGCAGGCGATCGGCCCACTCCGGGTCGGCGAGGTCTGCCTCGACGATGCTGATGCGGTCGCCGTAGGGCGCCAACTGGTGCCGGGCGAGGGCCAGCAGTGCGGGGTCGTAGTCGACGGCGACGGCTCGCACCGCCGGAAAGCGGTCGAGGATGCGGCGCGTGAACGCACCCGTGCCGGCACCGAGATCGAGGACGAGTCGCGGTGGCCCAGTGTACGCGAGGCACGTCAGGACGACCTCGAAGCGCTGCTCGCGGTGGGCCACGTAGCCCTCCTGCTGCCGCTCCCACGACGAGAGCAGGGGGTCAAGCGGGGAATCTGTCGTCATGTCATCCTCTCCTGGCAGGTCGTGTCGATCCCGGCGATGGTCGTGTCCACCACGAAGTGGTAATAGTCCCAGCGCATGCGCTGAGCCGTCTGTCCGCCCTCGGCGAAGCGGGCGATGAAGTCCTCGCCCATCGCTCTCACGTGCGCGGGTGCCGCGGTCAGCTGGCTGAACTCTGCCATCATCGTGGCGTGATCGCGGGGCCCATCGTCCTCGTGCTGGAGCCGGTCGTCACCCATCGACACGGTGAGCATCGCGTTGTTGAGCAACGCGGCGTACGCCAACGCCGCCCGATCGCCGAATCCCGCATCCTCGAGCTTCGCCATGCCCGCCTCGACCACGGGCAGCGCGGCCGGCAGGGTCGGCCCGTGCATCAGCATCCACTTCGCGGTGCCCGGATACGCCGCCGCGACGGGCCCCGCGCTCCGCAGCAGGCGGCGAAACCACTCCTGCCAGCCAAGCTGCGGGTCAGGCAGTTCGATGCGCACGAGCATCCGCTCGACCACTCTCCGGCTCAACAGATCCTTGCCTCCGACGTGATGGTAGATCACCGAGGGCGACACCCCGAGCCGCGCCGCGAGATCGCGGATCGACCAGATCATCAGATGGGACTCGGCGGTGAGCTCCTCGGCCGCGTCGACGACACGCTCGGGAGTCAGACCGGCGTGGAACGGGGCCGGAACAGTCGTCGTCACGGACACTCCTTCTCATCAGTGCTTGAGCTTAGGCTTACCTAACTTGTAGGCTGGCCGCACAATTAGAACACCGTTCAGTATATGATGTGAGAATCGTTCTCAGCAGACCGGGAGGCGCGGATGAGCGCACAGTCCAGAGAGATCAGCGCGGGGGAGTCGATCTTCGCCCCGGTGAAGGGCAGCCTCGCGGGGATCATCGGCCTCGCGGTGCTCGGGGCGGCAAGTGGCGTGATCCCGTTCATCGCGATCGTCGAGCTCGCGCGCACCCTGCTGCCGACCCTCGGCGGCGCCCCCGTCGATGCGGGCCGCGTCTGGGCGATCGTGATCGTGGCGATCATCGCGCTGATCGTGAGCTTCGGCGCCGCCTTTGCCGCAGGGGCCGCCGGCCACTTCGCGGACGGTGAGCTGCAGCGGTCGCTGCGCCATCGCATCGTGCGTCATCTACAGCGCCTACCGCTCGGCTGGTTCGACCAGCGCAGCTCGGGCGCCGTGCGCAAACTCGTCGAGAACGACGTCGTCGCGCTGCACCAGCTCGTCGCGCACTCGATCCAGGACGTCGTCACCGCGATCACCGTGCCGCTGATCAGCCTCGTGTACCTGTTCGTGGTCGACTGGCGGATGGCGCTCGCCGCCCTCGTCCCGCTCGTGCTCGTCGTGCTGCTGTTCCCGGTCATGATGCGCGGCTCGGGCGAAAAGTACGTGCAGTACGACGCCGCGACACAGGCGCTGTCCGGCGCGACCGTCGAGTTCGTGCAAGGCATCGCCGTCGTCAAGCGCTTCGGGCAGGTCGGGCGTAGCCACCGCCGCTACCGCGACGCGACCACCGACTACGTGCGCTTCGTCGACCAGTGGACGCGCGAGACCGCCGTCGCGTTCACGATCATCGAACTCCTTGCTTCGCCGATCGTCGTGCTCGCCTGGCTGCTGACTGCCGCCGTGTGGCTTGTTGCGAACGGCGGCGCATCCCCGGTCGACGTGCTCCCCGGCCTTCTTCTCGGCCTCGGGCTGACGGCTCCGCTCATGAAGATGGGTGCCTCGGGACAGTTCCTGCGCAACGCCGCGAAGGCGAGCGAATCACTGACGGCGTTCTTCGCCCTCCCCCCGGTGAGCCAGCCGGATACGCCGCAGACCCCGGACGGCCACGACGTCGGCTTCGACGACGTGAGTTTCAGCTACGACGGCGAGCACCGCGTGCTGCACGAGATCGCCGCCGCCTGCGCACCCGGCGCCGTCACGGCACTCGTTGGAGCCTCCGGCTCGGGCAAGTCGACGCTCGCCAAGCTCGTCCCCCGCTTCTACGACGTGGATGCCGGTGCGGTCGCGATCGGGGGCGCCGATGTGCGGCAGCTCGCTTCTCAGGAGCTCTACCATCAGGTCGGGTTCGTGTTCCAGGACGTGCAGCTGCTGCGCGCGAGCCTGCGCGACAACATCCGTCTCACCCGCCCCGACGCCAGCGACGAGGAGGTCGAGGCCGCGGCCCGCGCCGCGCAGATCCACGACCGCATCCTGCGCTTCGCGCGCGGATACGATGCCGTCGTCGGGGAGGACGCGAACCTCTCCGGAGGCGAGGCCCAGCGGGTGACGATCGCCCGCGCGCTGCTGGCCGACGCGCCGATCCTCGTGCTCGACGAGGCGACCGCGTTCGCCGACCCCGACTCCGAGGCGGCGATCCAGCGGGCGCTGTCGACCCTCGCCGCCGACCGGACGGTACTCGTCATCGCCCATCGCCTGCACACGATCGTCGGAGCCGACCAGATCCTCGTGCTCGACGGCGGCCGCGTCGTCGAGCACGGCACCCATCCGGAACTCGTCACGGCGGGCGGGCGCTTCGCGCAGATGTGGGCCGACTACCAGGCGAACCATGCCCGCTCCCGTCCGGAAGGAGCCCGGCGATGATCGGTCGCCTGCTGCACTACTGTTCCCCCCGCGCGCGCCGCCTCGTCAACGCAGAACTCGCGTGCGTCATCGTCGCCGCGCTCCTGCAGGGCATCGCGTTCCTCTTGCTCGTGCCGGTGCTGCGGTCGCTGTTCGTCGGTGACATCTCTGGTGCGTGGGGCTCGCTCATCGCCGTCGCCGCCACCGCGATCGGCTACGTCGTCGCGTCGTGGTTCGCCAGCCAGATCGGCATGGCGGCGTCGACCGCGGTGCTCGACTCGCTCCTGCAGCGCCTCGGCGACAGCGTCGTCTCGCTCCCGGTGTCGTGGTACTCCACGGACCGCACCGGCCTCATCACGGGACTTGCCACCCAGGGGGCGATGTTCGTCTCGACCATGCCGTACGCCATCCTGCGGCAGATCATCGCCGGGTTCGTCGCCCCCGCGACGGTGCTCGTCGGCATGTACTTCTTCGACTGGCGACTCGCGCTCGCGATGACTGTCATGGTGCCGATCATCGCGATCGGCTACCGCTGGCTGAGCGCCGGCATCGGACGCGGCGACAAGAAGCACTCGCTCGCGGTGGCCGAAGCATCCAACCGCGTCGTCGAGTTCGCCCGCGCGCAGCCGGCGCTGCGGACGGCGGGCGAGGGGTCGATCGCCGACCGGCTCGTCGATGAGGCGCTCGAGGAACAGCACCGCGAGTATCGCGGCCTGCTCGTCACCGGTGGCGCGGCCATCGCGACCTTCGCGGGCCTCATCCAGCTCTCCATCACCGTGCTGCTGGTCACGGGCGCGTTCCTCGCCATCGGCGGAACCGTCGACATCGCGACGCTCATCGCCCTGCTCGTGCTCGGGGTTCGGTTCAACGAGCCGATCGTCACCGCTGGCGACCTCGGGGGCGGTATCGCTGTCGCTCGCACGACGATCGACCGGCTCGACGAGTTCGCCGCCGTGCCCCGGCTCCCCGAGCCGCGGCAGCCCCAGGCCCCCGCCGACTACGGGGTCGAGTTCCGGAGCGTCACGTTCGGCTACGGCGGCGACGCCGTGTTGCGGGACCTCTCCTTCACGGCGCCGTCCGGCGGCATGACGGCGATCGTCGGTCCCTCGGGTTCGGGCAAGACGACGATCACGAAGCTCGTCGCCCGCTTCTACGACCCCGAGGAGGGAACGGTGCTGCTCGGCGGCGTGCCGCTGCCCGAACTCGGCACCGACGTCGTCGAAGCCGCCGTGGCCCCGGTGTTCCAGGACGTGTACCTGTTCGACGACACGATCCTGAGCAACGTCTGGATCGGAGGCCCCGACCTCAGCCGCGACGAGGTCATCGCCGCCGCCACTCGCGCCCGCGTCGACGAGATCGTCGAGCGGCTGCCCGGCGGGTGGGATGCCCGTGTCGGCGAGGGCGGATCGAATCTGTCCGGCGGCGAGCGGCAGCGTGTTTCCATCGCTCGTGCCCTGCTCAAGGACGCCCCCGTCGTGCTGCTCGACGAAGCCACGAGCGCGCTCGACATCGGCAACGAGATCGCGATCGGCGACGCGATCGACCAGATCCGCGGCGGCCGCACGCTCATCGTCGTCGCCCACCGGATGCAGACGATCCAGACGGCCGACCTCATCGTCATGCTCGACGGCGAAGGCGGCATCCGCGAGTCGGGCACCCACGCCGAACTCCTCGCCGCCGGCGGCGCGTACGCGCGCTACTGGCGCGATCGCGTCGAGGCGGCCGGCTGGCAGCTCGCCTCCCACGAGTGATCTCCGAACCCGCTCCGACGGCCCGAACCGTCACGTGAAAGGAAACCCATGTCCACCGAAACCGCACCGCCGTCCTCACCGGTCGCCCCGGCGTCTGCCCGCGCCTCCTTCTCGGTCCGCTTCAGCGCCCGCGATCTGCTGAACGTCGCGATCTTCGCGGTCATCTACTTCGTCATCATCTTCGCGATCGCGATGCTGGGCATCATCAGCCCGCTCGTCATGCTGCTGACCCTGCCACTGAGCGCGATCGCCGCGGGCGTGCCGTACATGCTGTTCCTCACACGGGTGAAGCACGCCGGCATGGTCACGCTCTTCGGCGTCGTCGTCGCGTTGCTCTACCTCATGGTCGGCCATCCCTGGCAAAGCACGCTGCTGACGATCGGCGTGTCCGTCGTCGCCGAGTTCGTGTTGTGGGCCGGGGCCTATCGCTCCAAGTGGGCCGCGATCTGGACCTACGTCGTCTTCTCGGCGTGGTTCACGGGCCCCTGGATCCCCTTCTTCATCGACCCCGCCGGCTACCTGCAGGGCGTCGGCATGCAGTCGATGGGCGAGGACTATACAGCGCAGTTCGAGGGGACCGTCACCATTCCGGCCATCGCCGGTCTGATCGTCGCGACGCTCTTGTGCGGGTTCCTCGGCGCGCTACTGGGCACGTCCCTGCTACGCAAGCACTTCCGCCGCGCGGGTCTGGCATGAGCGCGGGCGCCGGGGCGGCCGTAGAGCGTGAGCATGTCGTTCGTGCCCGCCTTGCCTGAGATCGCCGTCACCCGGGTCGCCGCGCCGCGGGCGGTCGCCCCGCGCGCTGCCGGCCTCGACCCCCGCATCAAGATCGTCCTCGTCGTCCTCGTGAGCACGCTCGTGATGAGCCCCGGCGGGCTGCAGTTCGTGCCGGCGGGTCTCGTGCTCGCGGTCGGGCTCGCCGTGTGGGAGAGAGCGTGGACGCGCGCGGCGGGGCTTCTCGTCACGGCGGTCGCGCTGTGGGTGCTGGGCTGGCTCGTGCCGCTGTGGTGGCCGAGCGCGTTCGCCGCGATCGTGTCGATCGCCTGCGTCTACCTCCTCCGCTTCGTCGTGGCGATCGGCGTCGGCATGCACGTCATCACGACGACCTCGCCCACCCAGCTCTCCGCGGCGCTGCGGTCGTGGCACGCGCCGCGGGCGATCTCGGTGACCCTCGCCGTCATGCTGCGCTTCTTTCCCGTTGTCGCCTCCGAAGCGGCGGCCGTGCTCGACGCCATGCGGCTGCGGGGGCTCGTCGGCGTGCGCGGGATCCTCCGGCATCCGATCCTCAGCCTGGAACGCTTCACCGTCCCGATGATCGCCGCGAGCCTGCGCGCGAGCGAAGACCTGTCCGCCTCGGCGATCCTGCGCGGCCTGGGGTCGCGGCGGACGCCCAGCTCGCTCGTGCCGCCCCGCTTCGGCGCGCCCGACGCGATCCTGCTCCTCGTGCTCGCCGTCCTCGGCACGTGGGCCCTTCTGACCCCCTCGCCGCTGACGTGATCCGCATCGACGACGTCACCTGGACCTACCCGCACGCCGATGGGGCGAGCCTGCGGAACCTCGACCTGCGCATCGCACCAGGTGAGTTCGTCGTGGTGTGCGGCGCGTCGGGTTCGGGCAAGTCGACCGCGTTGCGGCTCATGAACGGTCTGATCCCGCAGTTCCATGAAGAGGGCGTGCTCGACGGCCGCGTGACTGTGGGCGGCATGGACACGACTGCGGCCGAGCTCGACGAGATCGGGCTTGTCACCGGCACCGTGCTGCAGCATCCGCGCCGCCAGTTCTTCACCGACTCCGTGGCAGCGGAGCTCGCCTTCGCGATGGAGAACTTCGGCTTCGACCGTGAGCGAATGCGGGTGCGGGTCGCCGGCGAGCTCGCCGCCCCTGCCGCGGGAGTCCCGACGGGTCAGCGCTTACCTGACCTGTCGGGCGGTCAGCAGCAGCAGGTCGCGATCGCCGCCGCCACAGCGCACGAGCCACGCGTGCTGCTGCTCGACGAGCCGAGCTCCAACCTCTCCGCCGACGCCGTCGACCGCCTCGTCCAGACGCTGGCGACACTGAAGTCGCGTGGCGTGACGATCGTCGTCGCCGAGCACCGCCTGCGCTACCTCCAGGACCTCGTCGACCGGGTGTTCGTGATGCGCGCGGGTGCGATCGATCTGGAGTGGGATGCAGACGGGTTCCGCGCCGTGCCCGACGAGGTCCTCGCGCGCGAAGGACTGCGCGGCCGCATCCGTGCCGCGGCGCTTCCCGC
>NZ_JBASZT010000140.1:0-4923 GCF_049661145.1 Microbacterium sp. | reverse complement strand
GGCCCGCTCCGAGCGCGCCGCGGCCGCCGCCCGGGGCGGGTTCGCGGAGGGCGAGATCGTGCACCTGGGTTTCACCGACATCGACATCGACGCCGTCGCCCGCGGCGGTTCGTCCGGCCCGTTGGCGGTGGTAGCCGGCATCCCGCACGTGCGCTGGAGCGCCGCGGGCGCCACCCGGCCCCTCGCGGACTACCTCGCCGAGCAGTTCTCCCTGCGGTGACGGGCGGGGGCGACACCCGCCCGAAACCTCCCACCGCCTAGGCTGAGGACGGCACAAAGGTAGGGGAGAGCACATGCAGGTGTGGCCGGGTTCCGCGTATCCGCTGGGAGCGACGTTCGACGGCAATGGCACGAACTTCGCGCTGTTCAGCGAAGGCGCCGAGAAAGTGGAGCTGTGCTTGTTCGGCGACCGCGGCAAGGAGAGCCGCGTCGAGCTCGTCGACGTCGATGCCCATGTGTGGCACGCCTACCTGCCCACGGTGCATCCCGGGCAGCGTTACGGATACCGGGTGTACGGCCGGCACGACCCCGCCAACGGTCTGCGTTTCAACCCGCGCAAGCTGCTGCTGGACCCCTACGCGAAGGCGGTCGAGGGACAGGTGAAGTGGGGGCAGTCCGTTTTCGGCTACAACTTCGGCGACCCCGACTCGCGCAATGACGCCGACTCGGCGGCGGCCATGATGAAGGGCATCGTCATCAACCCGTACTTCGACTGGGCCGGCGACCGGCTGCCGAAGACGCCCTACGCCGAATCGCTCATCTACGAGGCCCACGTCAAGGGCCTCACCGAGCGGCATCCCGACATTCCGGAGGAGATCCGCGGGACGTATTCCGCGATGGCGCACCCCGCGATCATCGAGCACCTGCGCAAGCTCGGCGTTACCGCGATCGAGCTCATGCCGGTGCACCAGTTCATCAACGATTCCACCCTTCAGGAGAAGGGCCTGTCGAACTACTGGGGCTACAACACCGTCGCCTTCCTCGCACCGCAGAACACGTACGCGTCCACCGGTCAGCGCGGCCAACAGGTGCAGGAGTTCAAGGGGATGGTGCGGGCGCTGCACGCGGCCGGCATCGAGGTGATCCTCGATGTCGTCTACAACCACACCGCCGAGGGCAACCAGATGGGGCCGACGCTGTCGATGCGGGGCATCGACAACCAGGCGTACTACCGGCTGGAGGACAAGGACAAGCGGTACTACACGGACTACACCGGCACCGGCAACAGCATGAACGTCGGCAATCCGCACACGCTGCAGCTCATCATGGACTCGTTGCGGTACTGGGTGCTGGAGATGCACGTGGACGGTTTCCGGTTCGACCTGGCGGCGACCCTCGCGCGTGAGTTCTACGAGGTGGACCGGCTGTCGACGTTCTTCGAGCTCGTTCAGCAGGATCCCGTGGTCAGTCAGGTCAAACTCATCGCCGAGCCGTGGGACATCGGCCCGGGGGGGTATCAGGTCGGCAACTTCCCACCCCAGTGGACGGAGTGGAACGGCAAGTACCGCGACACCGTCCGCGACTTCTGGCGCGGCGAGCCGGCGACCCTCGGCGAGTTCGCGTCGCGGCTCACCGGCTCCGCCGACCTGTACGAGCACTCCGGACGCCGACCCGTGGCATCCATCAACTTCGTCACCGCGCACGACGGGTTCACGCTCCGCGACCTCGTCTCGTACAACGAGAAGCACAACGACGCCAACGGTGAGGACGGGCGGGATGGTGAGTCGCACAACCGGTCGTGGAACAGCGGAGTGGAGGGCCCGACCGACGATTCCGCCGTGCTGACGTTGCGCGCCCGGCAGCAGCGGAACTTCCTCGCGACGCTGCTGCTGAGCCAGGGTGTGCCGATGATCTCGCACGGCGACGAGCTCGGTCGCACCCAGGGCGGCAACAACAACGGGTACGCGCAAGACAACGAGACCACGTGGGTCGACTGGAAGCAGGTGGACCTGCCGCTCATCGAGTTCACCGCCGCCGTCGCGCGGCTGCGACGCGACCATCCGACCTTTCGCCGCAGCCGGTTCTTCAACGGCCGCCCCGTCCGCCGGGAGGAGGGCGCGCCGCTGCCCGACATCGTGTGGCTGCGTCCTGACGGTACCGAGATGGAGCCCTCGGACTGGGGTTCCGGCTTCGGGCGCGCCATCGGCGTGTTCCTCAACGGCAGCGGGATCCGCGAGCGCGACCGCCGGGGGCAGGCGATCAGCGACCGGCACTTCTTCATCCTGTTCAACGCGGGCGGCGAGCCGATCGACTTCACGATCCCGACGGCGCAGTACAGCCCGACGTGGGACGTCGTGGTCGATACCGCCGGCAACCTCGCCGACACAGGACCTCACTCCGGCGGCGACGTCATCCCGCTCGAGGGCCGATCGCTCGTCGTGCTGCGGGACCACGGCGATGAGGTGCCTGAGACCGGTCACTCGGTCGCCGCGTCGCTGGCTGCGCTGACTGCTCCCATCGACCTGGTCCCCGGTCCGGCGCCGACCGCTGAACTGCGTCGCTGAGGGCTGTTGTGCCGGGCGTGTCGCGGCCTCGTTCGACCTACCGTCTGCAAGTGCAGGCGGGGTTCGACCTGGATGCCGCGGCATCCGTCGCCGACTACCTCGCGGACCTCGGGGCGGACTGGGCCTACCTGTCGCCGATCCTGCAGGCGGCGGCGGGATCGTCGCACGGCTACGACGTCGTCGACCCGACGCGTGTCGACGAGGCGCGAGGCGGGGCGGCTGGCCTCGACCGGTTTGCGGCGGCGGCCCGGCGGGCGGGCCTCGGCATCCTCGTGGACATCGTGCCGAACCACCAGGGCGTCGCAGTGCCGGCCGAGAACCCCTGGTGGTGGGACGTGCTGCTGCGGGGCTCCGGGTCTGAGCACGCGGTGGCGTTCGACATCGACTGGGCGTTCGGCGACGGGCGCGTCGTGCTGCCGGTGCTGGGCGGGCCGGTGGACGAGGTGCTCGCCGCGGGGGAGCTTGTCGTCGCGCCGCCGGCTGTGGGGTCGGGGTTCGGGTCTGGGGTGCAGGTTGCTGAGGAGATGGCGGATTCTGAGGAGGGTTCTGCCCCGAATGATCCTCAGGAACCTCCATCTCCTCAGAATCCGACGGGGGCGGATGCCGAGGTGCTCGCCCCGTTCGGGACCGCGCGGTACTACGATCTCGTGCTGCCGCTCGCGGAGGGGACCGCGCCGCTGCGGCCGACGCGGGACGCGGCGGCGGTGCGCGACGTGCTGGCGCGGCAGCACTGGCGGCTGGAGAGCTGGCGAGCGGATGCCGAGACGCTCAACTACCGAAGGTTCTTCACGGTGACCTCGCTTGCGGGGGTGCGCGTGGAGCTGCCCAAGGTGTTCGACGCGTCGCACGTCGAGGTGGCGCGGTGGCTGCGTGAGGGGCTCGTGGACGGCCTGCGCATCGACCACCCGGATGGGCTCGCCGATCCTGGCGGGTACCTTGACGCGCTCCGCTCGTTGAGCCCCCGCTCGGTGAGCGAGCCAACCGAGTCGATGCGCTCCGTCGCTCAACGACGGGGTGGCTGCGCGCCCGTCTACGTGGAGAAGATCCTCGAACCCGGCGAGGAGCTGCCGGGGTGGTGGCACACGGACGGCACCACCGGCTATGACGCGCTGGGCGAGATCGACCGCGTGCTCGTGGACCCGGCCGGCGAGGCCGTGCTGACCGCGATCGACACCCGGCTGCGAGGGCACGACGCCGACTGGGCGGAACTCATCGCGGCCACGAAGCGCGAGGTCGCCGACACGTCGCAGGCGGCGGAGGTGGGACGGCTGGTCCGCGCGCTTCCCAGCGGGTGCGGGCTCGACCGCGCTCGCGCACGCGACGCGATCGCCGAACTGCTCGCCGCCTTCCCGGTCTACCGGGCGTATCTGCCCGCGGGGACCGAGTACGTCGCGCACGCGGTGACCGCGGCATCCGCTCGTCGCCCCGATCTCGCCGACGCGATCCGCGCGCTGGCGCCGGCGGTTCTCGCGGGCGGCGAGTTCACGACGCGGTTCATGCAGACCACGGGGCCCGTGACGGCGAAAGGCGTCGAGGACCGTGCCTTCTACCGGTACAGCCGCCTCACGACGCTGACGGAGGTCGGCGGCGATCCGTCACGCTTCGCGCTTTCGGTCGCCGAGCTGCACGACGCGTTCGCTCGGCGGCAGGCGTCGTGGCCCCACGCGCTGACGGCGCTGACGACGCACGACACGAAGCGCTCGGAGGATACGCGTGCCCGGCTCGCCGTGCTCGCCGAGGTGCCCGATCGCTGGGCGGCGACCCTCGACGCGCTGCGGGCGATCGCGTCGACCGGCGACGGCCCGCTCGACAATCTGCTGTGGCAGGCGATCGTGGGCGCGTGGTCCGACGACCCGGACCTGCCGCGGCGGCTGCACGCCTACGCCGAGAAGGCGGCGCGCGAGGGCGGCGTCGGTACGAGCTGGACCGACCCGGATGCCGACTTCGAGGCGCGGGTCCACGCGCTGGTCGATGCGGCCTTCGCCGATGCCCGTGGATCGATCGAAGCACTCGTTGCGGTGATCGCGGCGCCGGGCCGGTCGAACGCACTGGCGGCGAAGCTGCTGCAGCTGGCCGGTCCCGGGGTGCCGGACGTCTATCAGGGCACCGAGCTGTGGGACCACTCGCTCGTCGATCCCGACAACCGTCGCCCCGTCGACTTCGCGGCGCGGCGGGCGCTGCTGGCGCGCCTCGACGAAGGGTGGATGCCGGAGGTCGATGCTGCCGGTGCTCTCGGCGCGGATGCCGGCGCCGCGAAGCTGCTGGTGGTCTCGCGCACGCTGCGGCTGCGCCGCGACCGGGCGGACCTCTTCACGCGGTACACGCCGCTGCCCGTGGTGGGCGCGGCATCCGATCATGCCGTCGCGTTCGACCGGGGCGGCGCGATCGCCGTCGCGACGCGGTTGCCGGTGGGGCTCGC
>NZ_JBASZT010000139.1:0-13828 GCF_049661145.1 Microbacterium sp. | reverse complement strand
GGGTGACCGGTCCCCGCCCGCCCGCTGACCGGTCGCCGCCCGCGAGACCGCCGCTGCGGGTCGAGACCCCAGATTGTTTGCGGGGGTTTCGACGCAGGGACGCGGTCTCGCGAGGGGAGTAGGCGGCGGCGTCGATGTGGAGGGGATGACGGGAATCGAACCCGCGCAATCAGTTTGGAAGACTGAGGCTCTACCATTGAGCTACATCCCCGAGCCTGCGATGACGCAGAACCTCGAAGAGTCTACTAGGTCGGGTCGACTAGACTGACCAACGGCCGTTTCGGCGCACGCACGCCTCCGGTATCGGTAACTGCGCGCCCGGGGCGTAGCTCAGCTTGGTAGAGCGCCCGCTTTGGGAGCGGGAGGCCGCAGGTTCAAATCCTGTCGCCCCGACCACGGCCCACCACAGACCCAGACCCACACCACCACGGACGCGCGCGTGCGCGGCCGCACACGAGGAGAACAACAGGCATGGTCACCAGCACCGTAGAGACGCTCAGCCCGACGCGGGTGAAGCTGCACATCACGGTCACCCCCGATGAGCTGAAGCCGAGCATCACGCACGCATACGAGCACATTGCCCAGGACATCCAGATCCCCGGCTTCCGCAAGGGCAAGGTCCCCGCACCGATCATCGACCAGCGCGTCGGTCGCGGTGCCGTCATCGAGCACGCCGTCAGCGAGGGTCTCGATGCGTTCTACCGCGAGGCCGTGACGGCAGGCGGGGTCCGCATCGTCGGCCGCCCGTCGGCCGAAGTCGTCGAGTGGCCGAGTGACAAGGACTTCTCCGGCGACCTCAAGGTCGAGGTCGAGGTGGACGTCCGTCCGGAGTTCGAACTGCCCGCCCTCGACGACCTCACCGTCGAGATCGACGCCGTCGAGACCGACGAAGCCGCCATCGATGCCGAGCTCGACCGTCTGCGCGCCCGCTTCGGCACGCTGATCACGGTCGACCGCCCCGCGACGACGGGTGATTTCGTCGAGCTGAACCTCGTCGCCACGATCGACGGTGTCGAGATCGATCGCGCTGAAGGCGTCTCGTACGAGATCGGGTCGGGAGAACTGCTGGAGGGCATCGACGAGGCCATCGACTCGCTGACGGCCGGTGAGGACACGACCTTCCGCAGCACGCTGATCGGCGGGGACCACGCCGGTGAAGAGGCCGAGGTCTCCGTATCGGTGATCGCCGTAAAGGAGCGTGAGCTCCCTGACGCGGACGACGACTTCGCACAGATGGCGAGCGAGTTCGACACGATCGCCGAGCTGCGCGAGAGCCTCTCCGAGCGCGTCGCCGAGCAGTCGATCTATGTGCAGGGCGCGACTGCGCGCGACAAGCTGCTCGAGACGCTGCTGGCCGGGGTGGAGATCCCCGTTCCGGCCCAGCTGATCGAGGACGAGGTCCACGCCCACCTTGAGGGCGAAGGGCGCTTGGAGGACGACGAGCACCGCGCGGAGGTCACCGAGGCCAGCCAGAAGCAGTTCCGCACCCAGATGGTCCTCGACAAGCTCGTCGAGGCGCACGAGGTGCAGGTCTCGCAGGATGAGCTCACCCAGTACCTCATCCAGTCGGCCGCGCAGTACGGCATGGCCCCGCAGGAGTTCGCCGACGCGCTGCAGGAGGGGAATCAGCTGCCCGCCATGGTGGGCGAAGTCGCGCGCAACAAGGCCCTCGCGATCGCGCTCGGCAAGGTCACGGTCGTCGACACCAACGGCAAGCCCGTCGACCTCACCGGATTCGTGGCCATGGACGACGAGGAAGAGGCCGAGGCCGAGGTCGTCGAAGAGGCGGAAGTGATCGCGGATGCTGCGGCGGATGCCGACGACGCCGCCGCCGAGACCGCCGAGAAGCCTGCCAAGAAGGCGGCTGCCAAGAAGAAGGCGACCGAGAAGGCCGACGCCGAGTAGAGCCGTTTCGACTCGCTGCGCTCGCCCCGCGACGAGCGCAGCGAGGAGTCGAAACGTGGTTCGCGCGTCGCTCCGCCGACGGCGAACACGGGCGGGGTCTGGATGCGGCGTCGGTAGATTCGATGGCGTACGGAAACCCGGAATCAGGAGTATCCATGGCTGAACCACTTGTCGCGACGAGCGTCTTCGACAGGCTGCTGAAAGACCGCATCATCTGGCTCGGATCGGAGGTGCGCGACGAGAACGCGAACGAGATCTGCGCGAAGATCCTGCTCCTCGCCGCCGAGGACAGCGAGAAGGACATTTACCTCTATGTCAACTCGCCGGGCGGTTCGATCACCGCCGGCATGGCCATCTACGACACGATGCAGTTCGTACCCAACGACATCGTCACCGTCGGCATCGGCATGGCGGCTTCGATGGGCCAACTCCTGCTGACGGCCGGCACCAAGGGCAAGCGCTACATCACACCGAACGCCCGTGTGCTGCTGCACCAGCCGCACGGTGGCTTCGGTGGCACGGCGAGCGACATTCAGACGCAGGCTCAGCTGATCCTCGACATGAAGAAGCGGCTCGCAGAGATCACCGCCGCTCAGACGGGCAAGTCCGTCGCCCAGATCAACGCCGACGGTGACCGTGACCGGTGGTTCACGGCGGACGAAGCGCTCGAATACGGCTTCGTCGACCACATCCGCGAGTCCGCCACCGATGTCATCGGCGGCGGCGGGACCGACAAGTGACCACGGGAGGACCGAGAGAAATGAACATCCCCACCGCCGGCCTGCCGCAGGGCTTCCCGATGCCCCGGAGCCAGATGCCCCAGAGCCAGATGCCCCAGAGCCGCTACATCCTCCCGCAGTTCGAAGAACGCACCGCCTATGGCTACAAGCGTCAGGACCCG
Organism: Microbacterium sp.; assembly: GCF_049661145.1. Classification (GTDB taxonomy): domain Bacteria; phylum Actinomycetota; class Actinomycetes; order Actinomycetales; family Microbacteriaceae; genus Microbacterium. Next base: position 11,022 of record NZ_JBASZT010000139.1, on the reverse strand, counting down.
TACAACAAGCTGTTCGAGGACCGCGTGATCTTCCTCGGCGTGCAGGTCGACGACGCGTCGGCCGACGACGTCATGGCGCAACTGCTGGTCCTGGAATCGCAGGATCCCGACCGCGACATCATCATGTACATCAACTCGCCCGGCGGCTCGTTCACCGCCATGACGGCGATCTACGACACGATGCAGTACGTCTCGCCCCAGATCCAGACGGTCGTCCTCGGTCAGGCGGCATCCGCGGCATCCGTCCTGCTCGCCGCCGGCGCGCCGGGAAAGCGCCTCGCGCTTCCCAACGCCCGCATTCTCATGCACCAGCCCGCTGTCGGCGAGTCCGGGCACGGCCAGGCCTCGGACATCGAGATCCAGGCCGCCGAGATCCTGCGAATGCGGACATGGTTGGAGGAGACGATGGCACGCCACACCAACCGCACGCAGGAGCAGGTCAACAAGGACATCGATCGAGACAAGATCCTGTCCGCCACCGAGGCGCTCGAGTACGGGATCGTCGATCAGGTGCTGACCTCGCGCAAGCGTCAGCCTGCCGCGATCGCCTCCTGACTCCCGCAACCACGTGAAGTCCCGCCGCGTCCGAGCATCCGGGCGGCGGGACTTTGCCGTCGAGAACGTTGCGCAACGCGTCGCAATCCGCCGGATGTCGTGGGGAGAGGTTAGGCTCGAACAGCACCTGAGAGTTCTCTGAAGGGGAAGCACCATGGCTCGTATCGGTGAGAGCGCCGACCTGTTCAAGTGTTCCTTCTGCGGCAAGAGCCAGAAGCAGGTGCAGCAGCTCATCGCCGGCCCCGGCGTGTACATCTGCGACGAGTGCGTCGAGCTGTGCAACGAGATCATCGAAGAGCGCATGGCGGAGTCCGGCGACGGTGTGGTGGCCGACTTCGATCTGCCCAAGCCTCGCGAGATCTATGCGTTCCTCGAGGAGTACGTGGTCGGACAGGATGCCGCGAAGAAGGCCCTCGCTGTCGCCGTGTACAACCACTACAAGCGGATCCGTGCGCACGGCACGCTGCAGCCGGCCGAGCAGCGGGCCGACGCCGTCGAGATCGCGAAGAGCAACATCCTTCTTCTGGGACCGACCGGATGCGGGAAGACCTATCTTGCGCAGACTCTGGCCAAACGGCTGAACGTTCCGTTCGCCGTCGCCGATGCCACGGCCTTGACAGAAGCGGGATACGTCGGCGAGGACGTCGAGAACATCCTCCTCAAACTCCTGCAGGCGGCCGACTTCGACGTCAAGCGCGCCGAGACGGGCATCATCTACATCGACGAGGTCGACAAGATCGCCCGCAAGGCCGAGAACCCCTCCATCACGCGTGATGTGTCGGGCGAGGGCGTGCAGCAGGCACTGCTGAAGATCCTCGAGGGCACGGTCGCCTCGGTGCCGCCGCAAGGCGGGCGCAAGCATCCGCACCAGGAGTTCATCCAGATCGACACGACCAACGTGCTCTTCATCGTCGCGGGGGCGTTCGCGGGCTTGGAGGACATCATCTCGTCGCGCGTCGGTAAGCACGGCATCGGTTTCGGGGCCCCGCTGCAGGAGAAGGGTGCAGAGCTCGACCTGTTCAGAGAGGTACGACCGGAGGACCTGCACAAGTTCGGCCTCATCCCGGAGTTCATCGGTCGCCTCCCGGTCGTCACTTCGGTCGCTCCGCTCGACCAGGAAGCGCTCATCGAGATTCTGACCGGTCCGAAGAACGCGTTCGTCAAGCAGTACCAGCGCATGTTCGAGATCGATGGGACGCAGCTCGAGTTCGAAGACGAAGCGCTGCGGGCGATCGCCGACCTCGCCGTCGCCCGCAACACCGGTGCCCGTGGCCTGCGCGCGATTCTCGAAGAGGTACTGGGTCCGATCATGTTCGAGATCCCATCGGTCGACGATGTCGCAAAGGTGATCGTCACGCGCGACGCCGTCACGCAAGGCGCCGCGCCGACCCTCGTGCTGGAGCGCAAGCGCAAGAGCGCCTAACGGTGCACCGCGGTCCGGATGACCTCGTAGAGCACCGCGAGAGAGAAGCCGACCGTCCAAAGGCCGCGCCGGTCGTAGGCCGGCGCGACAAGACGTGTCGCGAGGTCGGGTCGTGTCGCCCACAGAATCGATCGCGCCCGGTGAGCGTGGAACGGGTTGGACACGATCGCAATGCGCGTCGCCCCGTTCAGCAGCGGTGCCGAGAGTGAGAGGTTCTCGAACGTAGAGCGCGAGCGGCGCTCCACGGCGACCCTACGGGCGAGTCCGCGTCGCCGAGCGTAGGCCGCGAGGAGGTCCGCCTCGATCTGTCCGCGAACATCGCCGCCCGAGAAGACGACCAGGTCGGCGTCATACCGATTCGCGGTCCGGATGCCGGAGCGTGCACGCCAGCGGTTGACGAGGTTGATCCGCGGGCTTCGGTTCCCGAATCCCAGCACCAGGACGACAGTGCGGCCCGGCATGCCTTGGTTGCCGAGTTTCCGGCGGTCGGCGAGGGATGCTGCGGCATCAGCCGCGAGCATCGCCGAGCAGGCGACCGCGGCGACGAGCAGGGGGAGTGGGCGCATCGCGGCTGAGCCGGGCAGGCTACGCGTCGAGGCCGCGGCGCTTCAGCAGCGGGGCGATGTCGGCGTCGCGGCCGCGGAAGTCGCGGTAGGCCTCGAGCGGATCCTTCGATCCGCCGACCCCGAGCAACAGCGAACGGAACCGGTCGCCGTTGGGCCTGGTCAGGCCGCCGTTCTCACGGAACCACTCGACGGTGTCGGCATCGAGCACTTCGCTCCAGATGTAGGAGTAGTACCCCGCGCTGTAGCCACCGGAGAACACGTGGGCGAAGTACGTCGAAGAGTATCGCGTCGGCACGAGCGGGTTGTCCAGGCCGATGTCGGCGAGCGCCGCCCTCTCGAATGCGGCGACGTCGTCGACCTCCGCTGCGGCGTCGGCGTCGAGCGAATGCCAGGCCTGGTCGATCCAGGATGCCGCGAGGTACTCGCTCGTTGCGAAGCCTTGATTGAACGCTTCCGAGGCGTGCAGCCTGTCGACCACCTCTGCCGGCAACGGCTCGCCCGTCTCGCGGTGCCGCGCATAAGAGGCGAGGACCTCGGGCCACAGGATCCACATCTCATTGACCTGGCTCGGAAACTCCACGAAGTCGCGGAAGACGGCGGTGCCCGCGAAATGCGGGTAGGTGACCGTCGCGAACAGGCCGTGCAGGGCGTGCCCGAACTCGTGGAACATCGTCGTCACCTCGTCGAGGGTGAGAAGTGTCGGCTGGCCCGCCGCGGGCTTGGGGACGTTGAGGTTGTTGACGACGATCGGGCGGGTGCCGCGCAGCCGGGACTGCGACACGATCGAGTTCATCCACGCTCCTCCCCGCTTGGTGTCGCGCGTGTACAGATCCAGGATGAACAAGCCGACGGCGGAACCATCCTCGTTGCGCACTTCGAACACCCGCGCATCGGGGTGATAGGCGGGCAGATCCTCGCGCTCCGTGAACGTGACGCCGTACAATGCGTTCGCCGCGAAGAAGACCCCGTTCTGGAGCACCCGCTCCGCCTCGAACCACGGTCGCAGCGCACCGCGGTCCAGGTCGTACTCGGCCGCCCGGACTTTCTCGGTGTAGAACGCCCAGTCGTGCGCCTCGAGCATGAAGGGTTCGTCCTCGGCATCCACCAGGCTCTGCAAAGCGTGCTGTTCCGCACGCGCGTTGCGCGCCGCGGGAACCGCGAGTCGGCGCAGCAGTGCGTGAACCGTGTCGGGGGAACCGGCCGTCTCGTCGCTCGTCACGTATGCGGCGTGGCTGTCGTAGCCCAGCAGCGCGGCGCGGCGGGCGCGCAGCCGGACGATCTCGCGCAGTACCTCGCGGTTGTCGTGCTCGTTGCCACGCGCGCCTCGGCGGCGCGACGCATCGAGCAGGCGACGGCGACTCTCGCGGCTCGTGAGGCTCGACAGATACGGATGCCCCGTGTACAGCGTCAGCGTGACGACGTAGCGCCCCTCGAGCCCGCGGTCGGTCGCGTTCTGTGCGGCGGCGGACAGCTCGCCCTCGGTGAGCCCGTCGAGGTCGGCGGCGTCATCGAACACCACGGCCAGCTCGTTGGTGTCGGCGAGCAGGTTCTTCTCGAAGGTCGTCGTCAGTACCGACAGGCGCTGGTTGAGCTCGGTGAGCTCCTGCTTCTGCGTCTCATCGAGAGCGGCACCGGCGTGCGTCAGCTCGCGGAAGTGCCGCTCGACGAGGTACCGGTCCTCGGGCTCGAGCTGCAGTGCGTCGAGCTGATCGTGCAGCGTCTTGATGCGCCAATACAGCGCGCCGTCGAGCTGGACGGCGTCATTGTGTGCCGCCATGAGGGGCGCGAGCGTCTCCTCGATCGCCTGGATCTCCGGTGTCGCGTCCGCCGATGACACGGTGTAGAACGTGCGGGCGACGCGGCCTAGCAGCTCGCCCGAGCGTTCCAGAGCCAGCATCGTGTTCTCGAACGTCGGCATCGAGCGTGCCCGCGTGATGTTGGAGATCTCCCGGCGATGCTCGGCGAACGCGGCCTCGAACGCCGGGAGGTAGTGCGACGGCGAGATCCCGCGGTAGTCCGGAAGTCCATAGGGGAGTGGACTGGGGGCGAGCAGGGGGTTGCTGTCGGCATCCGTCATGCCTCCACCCTAGAATCCCGTCGGGAGGATCCGTCGCGGACGGTCTCAACCGAAGTCGTCCTCCTCGTCGTGTCGCACGACGACGTCGCCGGATGCCGTGGCCTCCACGATCACCCCGGTGTCGAGTTCCGCGATCGGGCGGCCCTCGAGGAAGGTCAGCGTCCAGTGCGGGCGCGGCTGCCCGAGATCATCGCCGGGCAGCGCGCGGTCGACGGCCGAGATCTGCGCGTGCAGTATCTCCGGCACGGCCGCAGGGGGTGCCTCGCCGCTCATCCAGCGCGTTCCGAGTCGCATGTCAGGCGTCCTGTGCGACGAGTTCGACGGTGTCGATCGTGAGTGTGCTCCCGCCGGCCAGCAGTTCGAGGTCCGCGATACGCCCGACCGCCCTGAGGTCGCCCTCCGCCTGTTGCAGCGCCGAGATCGTCGCGCCCTCGGCACGGACCACGAGGCGGGACACGGGGGTCTTCTGCGACGCCTTCGCCTCGGTCTTGGCGCGACGGATGCCGACGAGTGCGGCACTGACGGCGGTGAGCACTGCGGGGTCACCCTCGATACCGCGCGGCTCAGGCCACGGCGCGGTGTGGATCGAGCCTTCCTCGAACCATGACCAGGCCTCTTCCGTCGCGAACGCGAGGATCGGGGCGAGCAGGCGCAGCAGGGTCGACAGGGCCAGTCGCAGCGCGAGGGCGGCGGATGCCTGGCCCACGTCGGTCCGGTCGTACGCGCGCTCCTTGACGAGTTCGAGGTAGTCGTCGCAGAAGGTCCAGAAGAACGCCTCGGTCACTTCGAGCGCGCGAGCGTGGTCGTACTCCTCGAACGCCTTCGTCGCGGTGCGCACGATCCCGTCGAGCGTCGCGAGCATCGCGGCATCCAGCGCGTGGGTGATCTCGGCGCCCTCGGGCACCGGGAACGACAGGACGAACTTGGCGGCGTTGAGCACCTTGATCGCCAGCCGGCGGCCGATCTTCACCTGCGTCGGGTTCTGCGGGTCGAAGGCCGCGTCGGCACCGAGGCGGCTGGACGCCGACCAGTACCGCACGGCGTCGGTGCCGTGCGCCTCCAGGATGTCGGCAGGGGTGACGACATTGCCCTTCGACTTCGACATCTTCTTGCGGTCGGGGTCGACGATGAATCCGCTGATCGCGGCATCCGTCCACGGTGCGCGGTCGTCTTCGAGAGCCGAGCGCACCATGGTGGAGAACAGCCAGGTGCGGATGATGTCCTGACCCTGCGGTCGCAGGTCGAAGGGAGCAACGAGGTTCCAGAGCTCGTCGTCGCGCTGCCAGCCACCGGCCAGCTGCGGGGTGAGCGACGAGGTCGCCCACGTGTCGAAGATGTCCTTCTCTCCCTCGAAGCCGCCCGCGATGCCGCGCTGGGCTTCGGTATAGCCCGCCGGCACGTCCGTCGTCGGGTCGACCGGCAAGCTCGCGAGGTCGGGGGTCAAGACCGCGCCGTCGACGCGTTCGCCGTCCTCGTCGAGCGGGTACCAGACCGGAATCGGCACGCCGAAGAATCGCTGGCGCGAGATGAGCCAGTCGCCGGTGAGACCGTTCGTCCAGTTCTCATAGCGCACGCGCATGAAGTCGGGGTGCCAGTTCATCTCGCGGCCGAGCGCGATGAGCTTGTCGCGGAACGCCTCGTCGCGGGCGCCGCCCCGCAGGTACCACTGCCGGGTCGAGACGATCTCGAGGGCCCGGTCACCCTTCTCGTAGAACTTCACCGGGTGGCTGAAGGGCTTGGAGACCTCGAGCAGCTCACCCGAGACGGTCAACAGGTCGACCATCCGCTTCTTGGCGCTGAACACCGTGAGGCCGGCCAGCTGCGCGTAGGCGTCCTTCGCGGCATCCGTCACGATGACGTCGGGAGCCTCGGCGATGATGCGCCCGTCCTGCCCGAGGATCGTGCGGTTGGGGAGGTCGAGCTCGCGCCACCAGATGATGTCGGTCACGTCGCCGAACGTACAGATCATCGCGATGCCCGACCCCTTGTCCTGCTGTGCGAGCGGGTGGGCGAGGATCGGCACCTCGACGTCGAACACGGGGGTGCGCACGGTCTGGCCGAACACCGGCTGGTAGCGCTTGTCGTCGGGGTTCGCAACGAGGGCGACGCACGCGGCGAGCAGTTCGGGCCGGGTCGTCTCGATGTGGATGTCGCCGGTGCCGTCGGTCTTGTGGAAGGCGATGCGGTGGTAGCTCGCCTGCTGCTCGCGGTCTTCGAGCTCGGCCTGGGCGATCGCGGAGCGGAAGTCGATGTCCCACAGCGTCGGCGCGAGTGCCTGGTACGCCTCACCGCGTTCGAGGTTGCGCAGGAAGGCGAGCTGGCTCGTGCGGATCGTGTCGACCGAGATCGTGCGGTAGGTCTGGGTCCAGTCCACCGACAGCCCGAGCTGGCGGAACACGTCCTCGAACGCCTTCTCGTCCTCTTCGGTCAGTGCCTCGCAGAGCTCGATGAAGTTGCGGCGGCTGATCGGCACCTGGTCGGCGGGCTTGAGGCTCTTCGCGTCGCCGTGGAACGGCGGCGTGAAGTCGGGGTCGTACGGCAGTGAGGTGTCACACCGCACGCCGTAGTAGTTCTGCACGCGACGCTCGGTCGGAAGCCCATTGTCGTCCCAGCCCATCGGATAGAACACGGTCTTGCCGCGCATGCGCTCGAAGCGGGTCTTGACGTCGGTGTGCGTGTAGCTGAACACGTGACCGATGTGCAGGCTGCCCGACGCCGTGGGCGGGGGAGTGTCGACCGAGAAGACACCCGCGCGTCCCATCGCCTTCGTTGCGGCCTTGGCGGCATCGCGATCGAACAGGTAGGTGCCCTGCTCGCGCCAGGCGGCATCCCACTTTCGCTCGAGGCCTTCCAGCGCGGGCTTGTCGGGAATGGTCGACATGGTGAAACTCCTCGAGCGGTATAGGCGGCACTGTGTGAGCGTGCCTGAGTGTGGGTTGTCGAGCCAGTTTACCCGGGCCCAGCCATGGGACGTTGCGTCGGATGCTGAGGAGATGACGGATCCTGAGGACGAAATCCCGGCATCCGATCCTCAGAATCCTGCAATCTCCTCAGGAACCTGCACCCGCCCCGGCCGCGGTCAGAACGCGGGCTCGATCGTGGGGTTGGCCTCGATCACCGCAAGAACCTCGTCGCTGGTGAACGCGGTGATGAGCGCGTCGGTCGCGGGCGTATCGGCATCCTCCGAGCGCACGACGAGGTTCAGCGCGAAGCGATCGTCGAGCTCGGTGAGGAGGCCGTCGTCCTGCGGGTTCAGCCCGAGAGCTGCGATCATCGACGGCCACTGGAAGACGAGGTCGGCTTCGTCGTACGCGGTGTTCAGCTGCGCGATCTCGACCTCGAGGAACTGCAGATTCTTGGGGTTCTCGGTGATGTCGGCGGTTGTGGCCTCGTAGGGGTCGACGTCCGGATCCAGTGTCAGGATGTCATTGTCGGCGAGGAGCTTCAGGGCCCGGCCCGCGTTGGCGGCGTCGTTGGGGATGGCCACGACGGCGTCCTGCGGCAGGTCGGCGATGTCGTCGAGGGTCTTCGAGTAGAAGGCGATGACGAAGTTGTACACGGGCGTCATCCCGCGAAGCGACGCGCCGTTCTTCTCGTTGAACAGCTCCATGTAGGGCACGTGCTGTGAGAAGTTCGCGTCGAGGTCGCCGGCGGCGAGCATGTTGTTGATGGTGACGTAGTCGCTCACCTCGACCAGCTCGATCTCGTAGGCGGGGTCGATCGCCTGCGCGGCGGCCTCGACGACATCGGTCATCGGCGAGGACACCGCGCCGACCCGGAGCGTCACCGGCTCGCCGCCGGGCGCGCTCGAATCGGGCCCGGCGGACGACGTGCAGCCGACCAGGAGTGCCGCCGCAGCAGCGAGCGCCGTGATGGCCTTCAAGGGACGTGAACGCATGGATTCTCCTTGTTCGTGGTGTGGGTCTGCTCGGCGCGTCACCGGTGGTCGAGCCGCTCGGACAGGCGCTGGCCGCCCGCCTGGATGAGCAGCACGATCACGATGATGACGAGGATCGTGAAGTACATGAGGCCGTGGTTGTACTCGGCGTAGCCGTAGCGCATCGCGAACGCGCCCACGCCGCCACCGCCGACGACGCCCAGCACGGTGGAGTACGAGATGAGGCTGATGGTTGCCGACGTCAGGGCGTACACGAGTCCCGGCAGCGCCTCGGGGAACAGGATGCGGGTCACGGTCTGGGGGAGCGTCGCCCCCATCGTCCGCGCGACGCGCGGGATGCCGGGGTCCACTTCGCGGAGGATCTGCTCCACGAGGCGGCCGTAGATGGCGACGGCGACGACGCACAGCGAGAACGAGGCCGCCGGCGTGCCGAACGTCGTGCCGTACACGAGCCGGGTGACAGGAACGAGGAACACGACCAGCAGCAGGAACGGGAAGGACCGCACGACGCTGATGTACAGGTTCGCGATCGCCCACGCGACTCGGTTCGGCGCGATTCCGGTGCGCCCGGTGAGGTACACGATCATGCCGAGCGGCAGCCCCAGGAGCACGGCGCAGGCGAGAGAGACGGCCAGCATATAGCCGGTCTCGCCGATCGCCTGCAAGAGCTCGGGGCCCCGGCCGTCGAGCACACCTTCCAACCCATCGCCGAGCGCACTCACGCGGACAGCTCCCGCCGGGCGCGATCCAGGTAGGGAACGGACGCGGTGAGCGGTCGGCGCGTGACGGTCAGCACGTCCTGGAGCACGCCGCGCTCCAGCAGCGCCACCCGGTCGCAGACGCCGCGGACGACGTCGAGATCGTGCGTGACGACCACGACGGTGGTCCCCAGGCGGGCCCGCGCGTCCAGCAGTACCTCCAGAATGCCGTCGGTGGTGCTGCCGTCGAGTGATGAGGTGGGCTCATCGCAGAGGAGCAGGCGTGGCCGCGTCACGAGGGCGCGAGCGATGCCGACGCGCTGCCGCTGGCCGCCGGAGAGCTGGGCGGGGTAGCGATGGCCCATGCCGCCGAGGCCGACGAAGTCCAGGATCTCGGCGACCGCCTCGCGCTCCGCGGTGCGCTCTGCCCGGGCGATGCGACCGGCCGGATCGCATCGCGCCAGCCGCAGGGGCAGCGCGACGTTGCTGTGCACGGTGCGGTTGCTGAGCAGGTGCACTCCCTGGAAGACGACGCCCATCGACCTGCGCAGGCGCCGCAGCGCGGCGGCGTCGAGGCCGCCGAGTTCTTCTCCCAGTACGCGGACGGTGCCTTCGTCCGCGACATCGGCCGCCGTCAGGAGGCCGAGCAGCGTGGTCTTGCCCGCCCCGCTCTCGCCGATGATCCCGAACACCTCGCCCGCAGCGATCGTGAGATCGATGTGGTCGAGCGCCGGATGCGCGTTGCCGTAGCGTCGGGTGACGCCATCGAGTTCGATGACGGGCGCAGGGGAGGAGGGCATGCTCAGGGGAGGGATTCCGATGACAGGAGGAGGGTTGCTGTACCGAGTCCAATATCATGGGCGCATGACGGTCAGGTACCGCACGAGTGCGATCAACCATGACGGCGGCGACGGCGTGACAGCCGTTCCGGACGGCCTGGCCGTGAGCGTCTTCAACCCGCTCTCGCCGGACGCCGACACCACGGCATCCAATCCCGAGCAGCTCTTGGCGCTCGCCTGGGCGACCTGCCTGAACGCGACGGCGCAGGCGGTCGTGGGCCGCGAACGGCGCACCGCCGTGCGCGTCGAGGTCGCGCTGCGCGACGCCGAGCGCCGGCCGGGCTACGAGTTCGAAGTCACCGCGTTTCTGTCGGCAGAGGGGTTCGACGACGAGGCGACGACGCGGCTTGCGGATGCAGCGCACGCGCGTTGCCCGGTCTCACGGCTGCTGCACGGGGCGCCGACTGCGACCGTGCGCACCGAGGCCTACGTGACTGCCGCCGCCTGACGACGCGGAGGAGCAGCGGGCGGTGCCGCGGAGAGCAGCGGCTCGCCAGTGGTCACCCACGTCGGACGGAGAGCTCCGCGCCGGCCCCGACGTCGGACTCCGCCTCCCTGCTCCCACGCGCGGCGCCGCCCACCGGCAGTGAGGCGAGAGAGACGGCGAGGACGGATGCCAGGATCAGCGCGATCGCAGGCGCGAGCACCGTCCACGGAGCGCGCTCGACGTAGCCCATGCCCTCGCCGAGGATCAGCCCCCACTCCGGCGTCGGCTGATGCGGCCCGAGCCCGAGGAAGCCGAGCGCGGCGAGGGCCAGCGCGATGCCGGGCAGCCGGAGCACGGCGTGGCGAGAGACCGGGCCGACCACCGCGGGGAGCACGTGCCGGAACATGATGCGGGCACGGCTCACGCCGAGCACCGGCAGCAGCGTCACATGCGGCTGCGCCTTCGCCTCGACCACGAGTGCCGCGGTGTGCGCCGCCAATGGCGCCCAACTGACCAGCGCGACGGCAACGGCGGCCCCG
>NZ_JBASZT010000138.1:0-5160 GCF_049661145.1 Microbacterium sp. | reverse complement strand
GAATCGCCGTCGGCATCCGCCGCGGCGTCCGCCGCCCGCCCGGGACGCTGCGTCCGCACGGTTTCGGTCTTGGGCCCCTTCGCGATGCGGCCCTTGGTGCCGGCGGGGATGTCGAGGTCGGTGTAGAGGTGCGGGCTGGACGAGTAGGTCTCGACGGGCTCGGGCTGCCCGAAGTCGAGCGCCCGGTTGATGAGCGCCCACTTGTGCAGGTCGTCCCAGTCCACGAACGTCACAGCGATGCCGGTCTTGCCGGCGCGGCCGGTACGGCCGGCGCGGTGCAGGTAGGTCTTCTCGTCGTCGGGGATCGTGTGGTTGATGACGTGGGTGACGTCATCGACGTCGATGCCGCGCGCGGCGACATCCGTCGCGATCAGCACATCCTTCTTGCCCGCCTTGAACGCGGCCATCGACCGCTCGCGCGACTCCTGGCTCATGTCGCCGTGCACCGCTCCCGCGTTGAAACCGCGGTCGTTCAACTCGTCGACGAGCTTCTGTGCGGCGCGCTTGGTGCGGGTGAAGACGACGGTTCGGCCGCGCCCCTCGGCCTGCAGGATTCGGGCGATGATCTCGTCCTTGTCGAGTGCGTGTGCGCGGTAGACGAGGTGGCGGATGTTGGCCTGCGTCAGCCCCTCGTCGGGGTCGGTCGCGCGGATGTGGATGGGGTTCGACATGAACCGGCGCGCGAGCGCGACGATCGGGCCTGGCATGGTGGCCGAGAACAGCTGCGTGTGGCGGACGGCAGGCACCTTCTGGAAGATCTTCTCGATATCGGCGAGGAAGCCGAGGTCGAGCATCTTGTCTGCCTCGTCGAGCACGACTTCGGTCGCATGCGACAGGTCCAGCAGGCGCTGGCCCGCCAGGTCGATGAGACGGCCGGGGGTTCCGACGACGATCTGAGCGCCCGCCTTGAGCTGGTCGATCTGGCCCTCGTAGGCTTTACCGCCGTAGATCGCGACCACGCTCGTGGAGCGGTTCTGCGTCAGCATGTCCATGTCCTCGTAGACCTGGACGGCGAGCTCACGCGTCGGGACGACGATCAGGGCCTTGACACCCGGCGCCGGGTCGGGGCCGAGACGTTGGACGACGGGGATGCCGAAGCCGAAGGTCTTGCCGGTGCCGGTCTTGGCCTGGCCGATGATGTCCTGCCCGGGAATGCCGAGAGGAATCGTCTGCTCCTGGATCGGAAAGGCATCCACGATGCCCTTCGCCGCGAGGGCCTCGACGATGTCGGCGTCGACGCCGAGCTCGGAGAATGTCGTCACGATACGTGCCTGTCTGGCGGTGAGAGTCCGCCTGGTGAGGAAGTCCACGCCCTTCACTCAGCCACAGGCGCGGTGGTCCCGATCCATCGCCGGGACTAACCCAGCCTACCGGAGGTGCCCGCGAGCGCCGCTGTCGAGCGGTCATCCGGCGCTCCGCCGTAGGCTGTCGGTGTGGTGACCTGGCCCTGGCAGCGCAAGCGCCCCCCCGCGCTCGCGCTGAAGGTGAGATCGCGCGGCGACTTCGGCGACGTCAATCGCGTGGACTTCGCTGAGCTCGCCTCGGACATCGACACCTACCTGGGGCAGGCGGCCTACCTCCAGCTCGGTTACTTCGAGACGCTGAGCGCGCTCATCGCTCCGACTCCGGACCTCACCCGCAAGGAATCGTTGTCGCTCGCAGCGGGCGCCGCTCTCCTCAAGCACCGCGAGCTCGTCGCGCTCATCCGCGAGCGCGGCGATGACCCCCTCGACCTCATGCTGCCGTTCCGCGAGCCGCTCGATGCCTTCCGCCGCGCCACGCACGGCGCAAGGCCCCTGGAGACCATGCTGTCGGTGCACATCACGGCGGGCATGCTCGACGATTTCTATGTCGCGCTGTCGGCGAGCTACGGCGCGACGGGCGACCGCGTCGCGCAGATCCTCGCCGCCGACGACGACCGTCAGGCCCTCGTGCAGATCCTCGCGCGGGAGATCGTCGTGGACGACGAGTGGAAGTCGCTGCTCGCGCTGTGGGGGCGACGGCTCGTGGGCGACACGCTCCTCGTCGCGCGCAGCGCGCTGCGACCGCACGTGCTCGACGCTGCCGAGGAGAGCAGGGTCGAGCCGGTGTTCACCGACCTGCTCGGCGCGCATTCGCGCCGCATGGCCGCGATGGGACTCGACGCCTGAGCTTTCCTGCGGGGCGGGCCGTCAGGCGATCCGCATGCGGACCCTCTCGCGCGTGTCATGCGCCGCGCGGGTGCGCGTGAGGATCGTCAGGGTGACGGGCACGACGGCGACGGGGACGGCGATCGACACGAGCCACAGCCACGGGCTCGTCGTGTCAAGGCCCGCCCAGGTCAGGGCGAGCCAGGCCGCACCACCGGTGACGGTGCCGAGGATCGGCGCCAGCACGCCGCCGCGCGACGTGCGTCCCGGCATGAGGTAGTGCAGCACGGCACCGTAGGCCGTGCCGAAGAGGAAGGCGAGGAGGATTTCCACGTCGACGGAGCAGCGCCGCGTCAGGCGACGAATCCGACGCGGCGGGACTCCTCGGTCCCGACCTCGATGAAGGTGATGCCCTCCGTCGGCACGATGTAGGTGTTGCCCTTGACGTCGGCGAACGTGACGAACGAGACGTCGGAATCGAGCGCCTTCTCGATCGTCTTGGTGACTTCTGCCGCCGGCAGGGCGGACTCGAAGTTGAGCTCTCGCGGGGTGTTCGCGATGCCGATGCGGATCTCCACGGATGACTGCCTTCACTGTGCTGGGAATCGTGCGTCCGAGGTGTCGGTCGCCCCTCGACTCTACGACACCCGCGTACCTCGCCGGCGGCTCCGCGGCGGAGTCGCCGCTCGCTGTGCGCGAACGGCGTCGGAGGGGGCGGCTACCGTGAAGGACATGGATGCCGAACCTGCGCAGCACACTGCGGAGCCGGTTCTCGACCGGCACCAGCGCGCCGTCGTCGCGCTCCCCGCGGACGTGTCAGGGGTGGTCGCGGGGGCACCGGGGTCGGGCAAGACGACGGCTGCGGTCGCGCGCGTCGCCGCCCTGCTGCGCTGCGGTTCCGACCCGGGCGGCGGGGTGCAGGCGCTCCGTCCGGAGCAGGTGCTCGTGCTGACGCCGACCCGGCAGGCCGCGACCGTGCTGCGCGATCGGCTGGCGCTCGCCGTCGCCGTCGCCACCCCGGGAGCCCTCGCCCGGTCGGTCGCCGCGTTCGCGTATCAGATCGTGCGGGCGCACGCCGTGCACACCGGCGCCGAGCCTCCCCAACTGCTGACCGGCGCAGACGAGGACCAGCTGATCGCCGACCTGCTCGACGGCGACGCCGAGGACGAGGCAGACGGCATCCGCCGATGGCCGGCGACGCTTCCTGCGCCGGTCCGTGCGACACGGGGCTTCCGCACCGAGCTGCGCACCTTTCTCGCCGAGTGCGCGCAGCTGGGCATCGAGCCCGACCACCTCGCGTCGCTCGCCCGGCGTCACGGGGTGGCGGAATGGGATGCCGCGGCATCCTTCTCGCGTGAGTACCTCTCGGTGCGTGCGTACCTGCGCGGCGCCCACCGCGACGCCGCGGGAATGGTCCGCGAAGCGCTCGGTCTCGTGCGGACGGCGGATGCCGGATCGCCCGCGATGGCGACTGTCGAGCGGCTCGCGGCCATCGTCGTCGACGACGCGCAGGAGCTCACCCTGGGCGGCGTCGAGCTGCTCGAGGCGTGTCGGGCGCGCGGAGTGGCGGTGCTCACGTTCGGCGATCCCGATGTCGGCTCGGGCGCGTTCCGGGGCGCGAGCCCGGAGAACTTCGCGCGGCTCACGACTTCTTCTCCCCTGTTCGTGCTGCCGCAGATCCACCGCGGCACGCCGGGGCAGCGGCGGCTCATCGCGGAGCTCACGGCGCGCATCGGCGCCGTGGGCGTCGTCGCGCACCGCAGCCGTGCCGAAGCCGTGGACGGGGTCGATACGGACCAGCCTGACGACAGCGTGCGGACGCTGACGGCGCGCTCGGTCGGCGAAGAGCAGGACCTCATCGCACGACTGCTGCGGGAACGGCACGTGCACGACGGCGTCCCGTGGAGCCGCTGCGCCGTCATCGCGCACGACACCCGCCAGGTCGCGGCTCTCGAGGCGGAGCTCGCAGCCCGCGAAGTGCCCACGCGCGCGACCGGGCAGTTGCGACCGCTCGCGGAGATGCGTGCCGTCGGAGACGTCCTGCGCCTCGTGCTGCTGGCCGCGAAGCCTGCCGACGAATGGACGCACGACGATGTGCTCGCCGCGCTGGGCGGTGGGGGCATGGATCCGGTAGACATCCGCCGTCTGCGGGCGGGGCTGCGTCACGCCGCGCTGCAGCAGGAGTCGGCTGCTCGGGAGCCGGATGACGAAGAGCGCGGATCTGACGCGACCGGCGCGGGCACCGTACCGGTCGCCGCGGCATCCTCTCCCGCGGCGAGCGGCGCGCAACTGCTGGCATCGGCACTGCGTCACCCGCTCGAGTTCGGCTTGCTCGACACGCGCGAGAGTCGCCGGGCGGAGCGCATCGCCCGGACGCTGCAGCGCCTGCGCGACGCGTGGGAATCGTCACTCGCCGACCCCGGCGCCGGACCCACTGCGCACGAACTGCTATGGACGGCATGGGAGGGGTTGGGCGCCGAGCGGGGTTGGGCTGCCGCAGCGTCGGGCACCGGCCCGATCGCGGCGCAGGCGGGGCGTGAACTCGACGGGATCGTCGCGCTGTTCCAGGCGGCCAAGCGCCATGGTGAGCGGGAAGACGGTACGACGCCGCTGGCGTTCCTGCGCGGCGTGCTCGACTCCGATGTGGCCGAGGACCGGCTCGACGGAAGCGACGAGGCGGACGTCGTCCGCATCCTCACACCCGCAGGTGCACTGGGTGCTGAGTTCGACACGGTCGTCGTCGCCGGGGTGCAGGACGGCGTCTGGCCGAATCTGCGGTCGCGCGGCAGCCTGCTGCAGACCTGGCGGCTCGCCGACGCGGTGGCGGGCGCCGACGTCGCGCCGGGTACCCTGGACCGCCGCCGCGAAGTGCTGGGTGACGAACTGCGGCTGTTCGCGCGGGCGTGCTCACGCGCCCGCCAGTTGCTCGTCGTCACCGCCGTGGACGATGACGACACCGGGCCGAGCCCGCTTTTCGAGCTGCTGCCGCCACCGCAGACGGTGCCGCGTGCGACGGAGCACCCGCTGACCC
>NZ_JBASZT010000137.1:0-6631 GCF_049661145.1 Microbacterium sp. | reverse complement strand
CCTGACCCTCCTCCCACCCGCCGCCTGCTTCCTCCCCCGCCGAGCCGACGCGCGATGCCGCTTCCGGCGCACCGCCTGCGGCCACATGCGTCGGTTCGCCGCACAGTTGCGGGAGGAGGAAGCAGGCGGCGGGTGGGTGGTCAGGGGCGCTTGCCGCCGGTCTTGGCGGCTTTCAGGTAGGGCCAGGGCGCGCCGACGGCGTGCTCGCAGTAGTTCCACAGCCGCGCCGCGATCTCCTCGTCCCGGGTGATCTGCCCCGGGGTCGCGAGCCGGGGAGTCCCGGAGACGACGCGCGACGGGCCCCAGAACTGGCCGCCCTCGGCATCCGGATCGATGAGCGCGCGCACGAGCGGCCACGCGCCGTGCTCCTTTGACTGCGAGATCGGGGCTTGCAGATTGTCCATGAAGCGCTTCATGCGCGAAGGCTCGTTGACCCCGAGGATGCCGCGGGTCCGACCGCCGATCGAATACCCCGGATGGGCGACGAGGCTCAGGACCGGCACCTTCGCGGCGCGCAGGCGCCGGTCGGCCTCGAAGCCGAGCGCCGCCGTCGCGACCTTCGACTGCACGTACGCCCGCCACGGCGTGTAGCCGTTCTCGAGCTCGGGGTCGATCGGGTCGTACGCCCACATCGACGTCGACATCGAGCCGACCCACACGATGCGCCCGCGGCCGGCGGCGAGCGGCAGCAGGAGGTCTCCGGCCAGGGCGTAGTGGCCGAGGGCGTTGGTGGCGAAGACGATCTCGTGGCCGTCGGCGGTCGTCCGGCGCTGCCGCGGCGGATGCACGAAGCCCGCGTTCAGCAGCAGCCCGTGCAGGCCCGCGCGTCCGCGTGCGGTCGCCGCCGCGGCGCGGACCGACCCGAGGTTGCTCGTGTCGAGCAGAAGGGTCGTGATGTCGGCATCCGGTATCTGGCGCAGCACCGCCCCGCGGGCGGCGGCCAGCCGGTTCGGATTCCGCCCCGTCATGATGACGTGCGCACCGGCGCCGGCCAGCTGCAACGACGAGAAGAAGCCGAGACCCGCCGTCGATCCCGTGACGAGATACCGGCGCCCGGCGAGGTCGGGCAGGCTCTCGGAGTCCCAGTCGTCACGTGACACGGAACAGACATTACGGCGTGGGGCCCCGTTAGGCTGGCCACATGCGGACACGCGCCGATATCGAGTGCTGGCTGACCGACATGGACGGCGTTCTCGTACACGAGAACAGGCCGATTCCAGGCGCCGCGGAGTTGCTGATGCAATGGCGGGATACCGGGGTTCCGTTCCTCGTCCTCACGAACAACCCGGTCTACACGCCGCGCGACCTGAGCGCCCGGCTGCGGATCTCCGGTATCGACGTGCCCGAGGACCGCATCTGGACGTCGGCGCTCGCGACGGCGGATTTTCTGCGGGCGCAGCATCCCGGCGGGACCGCCTTCGTCATCGGCGAAGCGGGCCTGACGACCGCCCTGCACGAAGCGGGCTTCGTCCTGACCGAGACCCAGCCGGACTACGTCGTGGTCGGCGAGACCCGCAACTACTCGTTCGACCGGATCACGCAGGCGATCCGGTTCATAGGTGCCGGCGCGCGGTTCATCATCACGAATCCGGATGCCACGGGCCCCGCCCCCGACGGCATCGTCCCCGCGACGGGATCGTTCGCGGCGCTCATCACGCACGCGACGGGAAAGGCGCCGTACGTCGTCGGCAAACCGAACCCGATGATGTTCCGCTCGGCGATGAACCGCATCGGCGCGCACTCCGAGAACACCGGGATGATCGGCGACCGGATGGACACGGATGTCGTGGCGGGCATCGAGGCCGGCCTGTACACGATCCTCGTGCGCACCGGGATCTCCGACGACGCCGAGGTCGAGCGGTATCCGTTCCGCCCCGACGAGATCGTCGACTCGGTCGCGGAGCTGCGGGATGCCGAACCCGCCGAGTCCGAGATGCCGGAAGGCCTGTGACCATGAACCCGACCGAGCAGACTCTGCTGCTGGTGGCGTCCGCGCTCATGATCCTGACGACGCTGATTGTCGTGGTCGTGCAGTTCGTCCGTGGGCGAGGCCGTGGCGGGGGCGACCGCTGATGGCCGTCGTCCTGGTCCTGTCGGGATTCGCGCTGCTGATCGTCGCCCTTGTGCTCTTCGTGCGCGGGCGCCGGGATGCCCCCCAGGGAACCCCGCTGCCGAACGGCCGCGGCATTGCGCTGCTCACGCTCGCGGGCCTCGTACTCGCGCTGGCGTCCCAGCTCCCCTTCTTCCGCTGACCGCGGGGCCCCGGCGCGCCCCACCGCACCGTGGGTCACGGTGGGTCGCCGAGACTGCCGGTTCGTGCCGAGACTGCCGGTTCGTGCGCGTACACAACCGGCACACTCGGCAGCAACCGGCAGACTCGGCGCGGAGAGGGCGCGAGCGGCCTACTGCGGGTCGAGACCCAGGTCGTCGAGATCGATCACGGAACGCCAGAGGTAGCCGGCGGCCTCGACGGCGGCCTGCGCCCCGGTCTTGCGGTCGACGACGGTGACGACCGCGACGACGTCGGCGCCGGCCGCACTCGCGACCGATGCCGCCTTCAGCGGCGACTGGCCGGTCGTCGACGTGTCCTCCACGATGACGACCCGCTTGCCTGCGACTTCGGCCCCCTCGATCTGGCGTCCGCGGCCGTGGTCCTTGGGCTCCTTGCGCACGACGAACGCATCGACGGGCGTGCCCGCGAGCACGGAGGCATGCAGTACGGCGTTCGCGATCGGGTCGGCGCCCAGGGTGAGTCCGCCTACGGCATCCACCTCGAGGTCGCGCACGACATCGAGCACGAGCCTGCCGATTGCGGGAGCGGCCCGGTGGTCGAGGGTGAGCTTGCGCATGTCGACGTAGTAGGTCGCCTTCTTGCCGCTGGACAGCGTGAAATCCCCGTGGAACACCGCCTCGTCACCGATGAGGGAGATGAGGGCCTGGCGGTCGGACTCGAGATCGGGAGTGGATGCTGCGGGCATGACCCCGAGTCTACGGATCCCCGCCCGGTGGTCAGCCGCCGCGTCGCGAAAACTCTTCAGCGGCGCTGCCGCGCCGTGGAGCGGCGAAAGCCGCGGGTCCCGGAGGGACACTTTCATAAAGCAGGCTCAACCGGTGCGATCGGGCGCGACAGACGGGCGCAACGTCAAT
Organism: Microbacterium sp.; assembly: GCF_049661145.1. GTDB lineage: Bacteria > Actinomycetota > Actinomycetes > Actinomycetales > Microbacteriaceae > Microbacterium. The sequence continues at coordinate 3,484 of NZ_JBASZT010000137.1, read as the reverse complement.
TGAGCCTGCTTTTGCGACGCCGGGCGCTCTTCCCACGTTTTCTCCGGGCCGTCCCGCGTGCTTCGCCGGTGTCACGCCCTATAGTCGGGAACGTCGCCGGCGCCCGAGTCCAGCGCGGCGCCCGCCACAGCATCGCTGCGACCCGCCACGACTCGCGCGGACGAAGGAGCACCATGGCCCGCATCGGCATCGTCACCGAGCAACCCGGCGAGACCCGCGTCGCCGCCTCTCCTCCCACCGTCACGAAGCTCCGCGCGCTCGGCTATGACGTCGTCGTCGAGACCGGCGCCGGTGCCCACTCATCGTTCCCGGATGCCGAGTACAGCGCCGCGGGCGCCGAGATCGCCGACCGCATCGAGGCCTGGGGCGCCGATATCGTGCTGAAGGTCGCCGCCCCCACGGAGGTCGAGATCGCCCTCCTGCGACCCGGCTCGGTGCTCATCGGCATCCTGAGTCCGGCACTGCGACCCGACCTGCTGACGGCTCTCGCCGAACACGGCGTCACGGCCCTCGCGATGGATGCCGTTCCGCGCATATCTCGTGCGCAGTCGATGGATGTGCTCAGCTCGATGGCGAACATCGCCGGCTATCGCGCCGTCGTCGAGGCGGCGAACGAGTTCGGCCGCTTCTTCACCGGTCAGGTCACCGCGGCCGGCAAGGTGCCGCCGGCCAAGGTGCTCGTGGCCGGCGCGGGCGTGGCGGGACTCGCCGCGATCGGCGCAGCATCGTCGCTCGGCGCGATCGTGCGCGCGACCGACCCGCGTCCCGAGGTCGCCGATCAGGTCGCCTCGATCGGCGGCATCTACCTGCCGGTCGTCGTGCCCGACGAGGAGCAGCAGGTCTCGGCCGACGGGTACGCCAAGGCCACCAGCGCCGCGTACGACGCGGCCGCCGCCCGGCTGTACAGCGACCAGGCCGCCGACGTCGACATCGTCATCACGACGGCGCTCATCCCGGGCCGCGCGGCCCCCCGGTTGTTCACCGCCGCGGACCTCGCGACCATGAAGCCCGGTAGCGTCGTCGTCGACATGGCCGCAGGCCAGGGGGGCAACGTCGAGGGCTCCGTCGCCGGCGAGCGCGTCGTGACCGAGAACGGTGTCATCATCCTCGGCTACACCGATCTCGCGGGCCGCCTGCCGCAGCAGGCGTCGCAGCTGTACGGCACGAACCTCCTCAACCTGCTGACGCTGCTGACCCCCGGCAAGGACGGGCACCTCGTGATCGACGATGACGACATCGTCCAGCGCGCCGTCACGGTGACCCTGGCCGGCGCCGTCACGTGGCCGCCGCCGCCCGTGCAGGTCTCGGCCGCCACCGCCGCAAAGTCCGCGGCATCGACGACGGCCGTCCTGCCCACAGATGCGACGGGCAAGGCTGGCGCGACCGGCGGCGCCACGAGGAAGGGCCTCTCGCCCGCCGGGAAGACGGGGCTGATCGTCCTCGGCATCGCCGCCCTGTTCTCGGTGTGCGCCGTCTCACCACCGCCCCTGCCACAGCACTTCCTGGTGCTCACGCTGTCGGTCGTCATCGGGTTCTACGTCATCGGCAAGGTGGCCCACGCCCTGCACACGCCGCTCATGAGCGTGACGAACGCCATCAGCGGCATCATCGTCGTCGGCGCCATGAGCCAGCTCGTCGTGCCCGATCCCGTCGTGCAGATCATCGCCGCGATCGCGGTGCTCCTGGCATCCATCAACATCTTCGGCGGCTTCGCCGTCACCCGGCGGATGCTCGCAATGTTCCAGAGGGGTGACCGCAAGTGACCACCGCAAGCGTGAGCCTCGCGCAGTCCATAGCCACAGCGGCATATATCGTGGCAGCGCTCCTCTTCGTCCTCGCGCTCGCCGGCCTCAGCAAGCAGGAGACCGCGCGGCGCGGCATCTCATATGGCATCGCGGGAATGGCGATCGCGCTCGTCGCGACCGCCGTGCTCGTGCTCGCCGAGGGGTCGCTCGTCCCCGACGACGTCACGCTGTACTTCGGTGTGGCGCTGCTCATCATCGCGGTCGTCGCGGGAGCGGGGATCGGCCTGTGGCGGGCACGCGTCGTGGAGATGACCGGGATGCCGGAGCTCATCGCCCTGCTGCACTCGTTCGTGGGGCTCGCCGCCGTGCTCGTCGGCTGGAACGGGCACCTGTACGCGCACGACGTCGCCGCAAATCTCGTCGGCATCCACCACGCCGAGGTGTTCATCGGGGTCTTCATCGGCGCCGTGACCTTCACCGGGTCGATCGTCGCGTTCCTCAAGCTGAGCGGCCGGATGAGTTCGAAGCCGCTCATGCTGCCGGGCAAGAATCTCCTCAACGTCGGCGCGCTCGTGCTGTTCGTCGTGCTCACCGTCTGGTACGTCGCCGTCCCCTCGATCTGGTTGCTCGTCGCCGTCACTGCGCTCGCCCTCGCGCTCGGCTGGCACCTCGTCGCCTCGATCGGCGGCGGCGACATGCCGGTCGTCGTCTCGATGCTCAACAGTTACTCGGGATGGGCCGCCGCCGCCGCGGGCTTCCTGCTGAACAACGACCTGCTGATCGTCACCGGCGCTCTCGTCGGGTCGAGCGGTGCGTACCTGTCGTACATCATGTGCAAGGCGATGAACCGGTCGTTCCTCTCCGTCATCGCCGGCGGGTTCGGCATCGAAGCACCGCGGGCCGCCGACGAGGAGCAGGGCGAGCACCACGAGACGGATGCCGCCGCGGTCGCAGAGCTCCTCCGCGATGCGCAGTCGGTGGTCATCACGCCGGGTTACGGCATGGCCGTAGCCCAGGCGCAGTACCCCGTCGCCGACCTCACGAAGCGGCTGCGCGAGCGCGGCGTGGCGGTGCGCTTCGGCATCCATCCCGTCGCGGGGCGCCTGCCGGGGCACATGAACGTGCTGCTGGCCGAGGCGAAGGTGCCGTACGACATCGTGCTGGAGCTCGACGAAATCAACGACGACTTCGCGCAGACCGACGTCGTGCTCGTCATCGGCGCGAACGACACCGTCAACCCCGCCGCCGCGGAGGATCCAGGTTCGCCCATTGCCGGCATGCCCGTCCTGCACGTGTGGGAGGCGAAGGACGTCGTGGTCTTCAAGCGCTCGATGGCCTCCGGCTACGCCGGGGTGCAGAACCCGCTGTTCTTCCGCGACAACACGCAGATGCTGTTCGGCGACGCCAAGGAGCGCGTCGAGGACATCCTGCGCGCGCTGTGACCCCGGCATCCGGCCGCCGGCCCCATCGCCGAGCCGCTACGTTTCGCCCGAGCCGCTACGTTTCGCCGCGTCGTATCGTGGCGGCTGGGTCGAAACATAGCGGCTCGCGAGATGGGGTGGGGGCCAGACGCGATGCCGGCTCTCCGAGACGCACGAGAGGATGCGCGAGTGGATGAGCCGGACGATGACCTGACGCGGTTCGCCGGAATCCTCGAAGCGCAGGCACAGGCACGAGCGCGGGATGCCGGGGCACAGGATGCCGACCCGCAGTCCGATACGGCGGAGCGCGAGCGGGCC
>NZ_JBASZT010000136.1:0-1818 GCF_049661145.1 Microbacterium sp. | reverse complement strand
GGGCACGCCGTACAGCATGGGCAACACCCCGCTCACCGCTGAGCAGTCGGCCGACGCGGCGGCAGCCACCGAGACGGCGATGAAGGATGCCGGGGCCGCCGCGACCGCGCTCGTCTGGCAGCAGCCGGACAGGTGGGCGGAGGACCCGACCGACATCCCGGCTGACGCGCTGCGCGCGATCGCGGTGACGCCCGAGCGGAGCCTCGTCGACTCCGAAGGCGGGTGGGGATACGGCTCCCAGCTCGGGGACCCGCAGAACAATCTCGCCGTCATCTCGGCCGACGACCTCGAGACGGTGACCGGCATCCGACTCGGTGCCGCGCAGCGCGCCGCCTACCGCGACGGCGCCGCCCTCGTCACCGACGAAGGGCTCGTCACGGGCGGTCGCGTCGAGGTCGCCGCGTGGACGGTGCGGCAGCTGCTCGAGGGGAGAATGCCGAACAACATCACGGCCCCGCCACCCGGCGCACCGTCGCCCGCGGAACCGCAGTGGTCGAAGTCGCTGGACGCTTTCGTCGTCGACGCGCCGCACCAGTCGGCGCGGGTCGCGATCGCGCCGCAGACGGCTGCCGAGCTCGGCATCGACACCGTCCCGGCGATGGTGTTCGGCGCTTTCGCCGAACCGCCCACGACCGCCCAGCGCGACGAGCTCATGGCCGCGGGCGACGGCATCGGCGACGACTACGCCGCCTCGATCTGGGTGGAGCAGGGACCGCCGACCGAGGCGGCCTGGCTGTTCCCGCTGCTGGTCGCGGTCTCGGTGCTCGTGCTGGGGACGAGCGCCGTGGCGCTGGGTCTCGCCCGCTTCGAGCGGCGACCCGACGACGCGACGCTGTCCGCGGTCGGGGGCACGGCGGCGCTGCGGCGCCGGATCGGATTCTGGCAGGGGCTCGTGATCGCAGGCTTCGGGACGTTCGCGGGCGCTGTCGCCGGCATCCTTCCGCCCATCGGATTCTGGCTGCAGTCGCAGACGGCCTGGAACGGACCGCTCGAGCTGCGGGATGTCCCGTGGCTGCTGCTGGCGGCGCTCGCCGTGGCGCTGCCGCTCGGGATCGCCGTCGTCAACTGGCTCGTGCCGCCGCGGCGCCCCGACCTGACGCGTCGCACCGCGATCGCGTAGCGTCGAGGCATGACGCACAGCCCGCTGATCGCCGCCGTGGACCTCGAGGCCGCGCTGCGGTCGCAGCATCCGCCGGTCGTGCTCGACGTGCGGTGGCGCCTCGATGCGCCGGACGGCCGAGACGCCTATCGCGCCGGCCACGTGCCGACCGCCGTCTACGTGAGCCTCGACGACGACCTCGCCGCCCACGGTGCGCCCACCGAGGGTCGGCACCCCCTGCCCGATCCGGCCGTGTTCCAGGAGGCGGTCCGCCGCTGGGGTGTCCGCTCCGACGACCAGGTGGTCGTCTACGACGACTGGCAGGGCTTCGGCTCGGCACGGGCATGGTGGATGTTGACGGACGCGGGCGTTTCGGTGCGCGTGCTCGACGGCGGGCTCGCCGCCTGGCGCGACGCCGGGCTGCCGCTGGCGTTGGGCGACACAGCGCGGGAGCCCGGCGACGTCGTCCTCACCCCGGGGCACCTGCCGCGACTCACGATCGATGAGGCGGCGGCGCTCGCCGCGGACGGCGTTCTCCTCGATGCCCGCGCCGCCGAGCGCTACCGCGGCGACGTGGAGCCGATCGATCCGCGCGGCGGGCACATCCCCGGCGCCGTGAGCGCGCCGACCTCGGGCAACGTCGACGCCGCGGGACGGATGCTGGCGCCTGACGAACTCCGCGCGCGCTTCGCCGCCCTCGGGATCGCGGGAGCCATGGC
>NZ_JBASZT010000135.1:0-7222 GCF_049661145.1 Microbacterium sp. | reverse complement strand
GAGCAGACCTCGATCGTGGGGGTGGAGGTCGACCGCGCCGAGCTCGTCGCGCGGCTCGACCGCCGGGTCGAGCAGATGTGGCACGCGGGGTTGCTCGACGAGGTCGCCGCCCTCCGCGACCGTGGCTTGGAGAGCGGCGTGACCGCGAGCCGCGCGATCGGCTACGCGCAGGCGCTCGCCCAGCTGCGTGGCGAGCTCAGCCGCGACGACGCCGTAGCCCAGACACAAGCGCTCACCCGCCGGTATGCGCGGCGTCAGGTCTCGTGGTTCCGCCGCTATCCGCGGCTCGCATGGGTTGCCCTCGACGCAAGCGCAGATGCGCTGGCAGACTCGATGGTGTGACTGTCAGCATCCGCCGCTTCGACGTGGCCGACACCGACGCCGTCGTCCTGCTCTGGCAGGAGGTGGGGCTGACGAGGCCGTGGAACAATCCGTACCAGGACATCAGTCGCAAGCTCACTGTCCAGCCCGAACTGTTCCTCGTCGCAGCCGACGAGTCCGGTGTCGTGGGGTCGGTCATGGCCGGCTACGACGGACACCGCGGCTGGCTGTACTACCTCGCGACCTCCCCGGCGCGGCGGGGTGAGGGCATCGCGCGACGCCTTGTCGAGCGTGCCGAGGAGCTGCTGATCGAGCTGGGGTGCCCCAAGGTGCAGCTCATGGTCCGCCCCGAGAACCTCGAGGTCCATGACTTCTACTCGGCCCTCGGGTTCGAGCCCTTCGACACCTGGACGACCGGCAAGCGCCTCATCGCAGACTGAGGCGTCGGCTGCCGCGGACACAGAGCGGCCCCCTGCGCAGCGGGTGGCTGCGCAGGGGGCCGCTCGGATCGCTCGGCGCGCGCGGGGCATCGCAGCATACCGGGCGGATCGGTGTCCTACTCGATGGTGAGGGTGTCACCCTCGACGAGCACGGGGACCACGGTCCCGGGATTGCTCACGTTGATCGAGCCGGGCAGGTGGGGCTCGGTCGCGCCGTCGAACACGACGGAGATGTGTCCGAGGTTGGCGAGGTTGCGACCGGCGACGTCTCCGACAGCGGTGATCGGGTAGCGGGTCTCGTTGATCACGAGGTCCTGCCCCGGTGCGATGACGCCTTCGACCGGTGCGAGCGTGATGAAGTAGCAGTACTCCTTCAGCATGTCCGGAGCATCCTCGCCGAACAGCACCAGCATGTTCATCTCGGCGAAAGACGCCGCCTCGGGCCCGGATCCCATCACACGGGTTTCGTAGATCGCCGACATGGCGTTCCTCCTCTTGGTTGGTTGATGATTCGATGTCGTAGCAGGTGGGGCTTACGACGAGTACAGCCCGATGCTCGCGAGCCACGCGACGGCGACGCGAGGCAGACCGTTGGCGAAGCGCGAGTACAGCACGGAGGGGACGCCGACCTGCACGGTCTCGGCTTCGGCCTCGGCAAGGCCGAGCCCGACCGGGATGAAGTCGCACGCGTTCTGCGTGTTGATCGCGAACAGGGCCGGCAGCGCCATCGACGGGGGGATGTTGCCCTTGCCGATTTCGACGCCGATGAGGCTACCGATGATCGAGCCGATCACGCCGCCCGGGCCGAGCAGGGGCGACAGGAACGGCAGCGAGCAGATGAAGCCCAGCGCCATGAGGCCCCAGATGCTGCCTGCCAGCGGCGCCAGCAGCGACGAGAACCAGGCGCCGAAGCCGGAGGCGTTGATGAGGCCGATCAGCATCGCCACGAACGCCATGAACGGGATGACGGTCGTGAGCATGGTCTGCACGGCGTCGCGGCCGGCCTGGAAGAAAATGCTCACGACGCGTCCGGCACCGAGGCCGATCGTCTCGAGCAGCGACTTCTTGCGCTTCGCGGCGATCTGCTCGGAGATCTTCTTGTCGGTCGACCACTGCCCACCGCCGAGCGCGCTCGGCTCCGGGCTGGCTGTCGCGGTGGCCTCTGCTGCCGGCGCCTCCACCGCGGCGCCGACCAGGGCGGCGTCGTCGGCGAGCGTGACCTGCGCGGGACCCACCGAGGAGACGTAGATGTCCTCGGTGATGTACTTCGCGAGGGGCCCGGCCTTGCCGGTGGACATGATGTTGACGGTCGGGATGCCCGCCTTCGGGTAGAGGCCGCACCGCAGGGTGCCGCCGCAGTCGATGACGGCGACGAACACCTCCTCGTCGGGGATGCGCGTCTCGAAGCCGTTGACGGCCTCGGCGCCGGTCAGCTCCGCGATGCGGTCGACGACGTCGGGCTTCATGCCGCCGCCGACGACGTAGAGGATCTTGTTGCGCGCAGCCGTGGGAGTGATGGTCAGCGGGCCGCCGAAGCCGCCGTTGCCGCGCTCGATCTTGATGGAGTGATATTCGGTCATTGTCCTGGATTCCTCTATGCGTGGACTGACGGTGTCTTGCTGAGCGTGACGCCCTGCTGCTTGCTGACCCATGCGGTCGTGAGGTCGGTGAACCAGCCGCCGAGGAAGTTCATGACCAGGCCCACGAGCAGGTAGCGGACGGCGAGGTCGCCCAGGGGGAGACCGAGAGTGGTGATGCCGCTCGCGACGCCCAGCCAGATGAAGAGCTCGCCGGGGTTGATGTGGGGGAAGACGCCGTTGCTGGTGTGGCAGAACTGCGCCGCCGAGGCGAAGTAGCTCGGCTTGTACCGCTCGGGCAGGAACCGTCCGAGCGAGTGCACCATCGGGTTTGCCAGCATGAAGGCGCCGAGGAACGGCAGCAGCAGGTAGCGCGAGACCGGGTTGCCGGCGGCCTTTCGTGCGAACCCGTTGACGCGGTCCTCGCCGATGAGCTGGATGAGGGAGTTCATCGCGACGAGCAGCATCAGCACGAGGGGGACGATGCTCCCCATCCAGCTGATGAACGTGTCGGCACCGGCTTGGAAGAGCCCGATGAACCATTCTGCGGCGTTGACAAGGATGTCCATGTCAGTGCTCCTTTCTTGCGCGGTCGGTCTTGGTCCGCGACATCTTGTTGAGAATGCGCGCGAACGGCCCGGGCGGGTCCTGGGGGGTCTGCCCTGCGGTGTGGAGCGCATAGTTGCGGTCGGCGTTGGCGACGGCCAGACGCACGGCCCGGGGAAGCCGGGGTTGCCCGGCAAGGGTGCTGCCGAGCTCGCCGGCACGTGTCCCGTCGAAGGTCGTCAGCGCGCGGAATCGGCTGAATACCGTGACGCCGCTGAGGCGTGTGCCTTCGCGGATGGCGTCGTTCTCGTCCAGGCGGAACATGACGATCGCGCCCCACGAGAACAGACTCTGGTGCTTTCCGATCACCACCCGGCCCTGAGAGCGAAGACGCGAGAAGGTGCGGGAGAAGTTGTGCATCTGCCGCAACGACAGCGCCATGTTCACGATGTAGAACGCTGCGAACAGCAGCAGAAGATGCCAGGGGGTCATAGCTTTCCTTTCACGAAATGGAGGAGGTAGTCGTGGAACGAGTGGGATGTGCTGATCTCGTCGAGCAACTCCTCGGCGGCGGCGAGTCGGATGATCTCGTCGTAGAACTCGGCGAGCAGTTCGTCGAAGCCGTCGAACTGCTCGGGAAGCAGCAGCATGAGCACGAGCCGCACGCCCGGCTCCCCGGGGCGGCGAGCGCAGACGCCGACCGCGAAGGTGACGTCCTGGATCGTCGGATCGCTCACGTGGGGAAAACCCAGCCCGCTGCTCATCAGGGTGGACCGCGCTGCCTGCCGAGCCTCGATCCGTTCGCGCACGCTCTCATCGATGTGGCCGCCGACCACCATCGCGTCGAGCATCTCGGCGAGGGCCGCGTCGTAGTCCGCGGTCGGTGTGAGCACGAAGAACAGGTCGGGGGTCGCCAGGCCCGCAACGAGGTAGTCGAGTCCGGTCAGCTGGGCGCCCCAGCGGGCGTGCGCTCGTGCACGGCGTACCCAGTTGATGAACTCCTGCTGGTCGAAGTCCTCACGCAGGAACAGCACCGGCAGCTCGGTCTGCAGCTGCGTGCCCGGGGGAGCGATCACGACGTCGAAGTCGGCGAGCTGCTCCTCGCCCGCTGGGGGAGTGACGATGCTCAGCTCCACGTCGCTGGGAAGCAACGCGCTCAGCCGCACCTGCAGGAGCCGCACCGAGGCGACGCCCGACGTCGCGACGAGCGCGACCCGCACGTGCGCGCCGTGACGGCGCTGCTCGTCGAGGAACACCTGGAAGTGGGCGGCGATGAAGTCGAGTTCCTCGTCGCGGATGTCGCCGCCGAACTCGTCCTCGATGACGCCTTTCGCGATCGTGGCCATGCGGAAGGCGACGGGGTACGCATCGCGCATCCCCCAGATGCCGGTCCCCAGCGTGACCCGGTAGCGCATGCGGTTGAGGAGGAACGCGATGTGGCGGATGAACGGCTCCAGCGGGCTCAGGTCCTCGGGCTCGAGGGCCAGGGCGAACCCCATCTCCTCCCGGATCTGCGCGATGACGCGGTGCGCGAGCAGATCGTTGTCGATCGACGACGCGGTCACGGCGGACGCCTGGTCGTGCAGGGGAGAGCGGACGGATGCCACGGGCAGCGCGAGGAACAGGGCTTCGGCGTCGGGAACGTCCGCGGGGAGGTGCGACCGAGAGGCATCCAGCAGCTCCTCCCCGCAACGGTGCGCGAGCGACCCGGCGAGCGCATCGTGCACATCCGGCAGCGCGGTCAAGACGTGACCACTGCGGGCGCGATCGACCATGACGGTGTGCCACCTCGCGAGTTGGCGCATCGCCGTCGGGTCGAGGTTGTGCCGCTGCGCGACCTGCTCGATGGCCTCGCGCTGCCACGTCGGCAGCCGGCCGGCGAACAGGTGCTCGAAGTACGTGCCCAGCAGCGCTTGGCGGATGGCGAACTCTTCGCCCTCCACCCAGTAACCGACGTGGGTGCGCGCCTTCACCTCGACACCGAAGCCGCTCAGCGTCTCACGCAGCTTGGTCAGATCCGCCGCTGCGGTGGACCGCCCGACGCGCAGGTCTTCGGCCAGAGTCTCCAGTGCCTGGGGGCGGTCGGCCATCAGGAGCGTCTCCAGCAGGTAGCTCTGACGCGCCATCGTGTCGTTGAACGACTGCCGGGAGCGCTCGGTCGTGCGGGTGCGCTCCCGGTAGCCGACGGGGTCGAGGACGACCAAGCGGTAACGGGCGTGTTCATCGAGAGCGATCTGGGCCATCGGCGAGAGGTCCGCATTGAGGGCCTTGATGTCGTTCTCGATGGAGCGCGCACTGACCTGCTCCATCCGCGCGAGATCGTCGCGCGATACCGCGAGCGCCGTGGCGAGGTGCTCGAGGATCCTCTCCGATCTGTTCACGTGACGTCCTTGTCGAGTAGCGGGGATAGGCGAGCGTCGGCGTCAGCCGCGCGACTTGCCGCCCGTGACCGCGTAGGTGGTGCCGGTGATGTACGACGCACGGTCCGACAGCAGGTACACGACCAGGTCGGCGACCTCGGAGTGCTTGCTGGGGCGTCCGAGCGGGATGACCTTCTTGTAGTCGGTGTTCAGCTTGTCGGGGGTGGTACCGCGCGTGTAGGCGAGCGCCTCGTTGTATGCGGGCGACGTGAGGCCGGTCGGTTCGTTGATACCCGGCGCGACGCCGACGACGCGCAGACCCAGGGGCGACAGCTCCTTGCCCCACGAGCGGGTGAAGCCGTTGAGGGCGCCCTTGGTCGCCGAGTACGCGCTCTGGCCCTGCGATCCCTCGAGGCCGGCCTCGCTGGTGACGTTGATGATGACGCCGCTACCGGCGGCGATCATGCGGCGGGCCGCGGCTTGGGCTGCGAAGAATGCGCCCTTCACGTTGACGTCGAACATGAGGTCGAACGACTTCTCGCTGAGCTCGTACTCCGGGTGCGCGCCGACGACGTCGACGAGCAGGCGCGGCAGGTTGATGCCGGCGTTGTTGACGAGCCCGTCGATGCGGCCGAAGCGCTCCTCGATCGCCGCGAACGCGGCCTCGATCTCATCGGCCTTCGTGATATCGGCCCGAACGCGCGCGTCGGCGGCATCTGCCAGCTGTGTGTCGACGGCGACATCGATCACGACCGCCGTCGCGCCCGCTTCGCGAAGCCCCGCGACGATCGCCGCTCCGATGCCCGATCCGCCGCCGGTGACTGCGACGACCTTCGAGTCCATGTTGATCCAAGATTCCGACATTGAGAATCACGCCTTTCACGTTGTTGTGACGGTTGTCAGCGTATGGCGCGGTACGTGCGCGCGCCCGTCCGTATGCACCGGGCTTTTTCGGTCGCCGCGAAGCGGCTGCGACTATTGCCCGCCGCCTAGACTGGGCTGATGCCGACGATCGCGTTCACCAAAGGCCACGGCACCGGCAACGACTTCGTGATCGTGCCCGACGATGACGGAGCGCTCGATCTGAGCGACGATCAGGTCGCCGTCCTGTGCGACCGTCGGTTCGGGATCGGTGGCGACGGCATCCTGCGCGTCGTGCGTTCTCGGGGTCTCCCGGGAGGTGAGGCGACGCCGGACGCCGAGTGGTTCATGGACTACCGGAACGCGGATGGTTCCGCGGCGGAGATGTGCGGCAACGGCATCCGTGTGTTCGCGAAGTACCTCGTCGAGACGGGCCGGGCCGGCATCGATGATGCGCCGCTGCGGGTCGGAACGCGCGTCGGCACGAAGACCCTGACGCGCAGCGACGCCGGTTTCGAGGTCGATCTCGGCAGGTTCGTGGTGGATGCCGACGAGGTCGTCGTCCGGGCGCGGGGCCTCGACGTGCCACGGCCCGGACAGAGCGTCGACGTCGGAAACCCCCACGTCGTCGTCGCGCTGTCGAGCAGGGCGGAACTCGACGGGCTCGATCTGACTGTGCAGCCCCGGCTGCATCCGACACCTGCGGCGGGCGCCAACATCGAGTTCGTGGTTCCTGCGGACCCGCTCGTGCAGGCGGGCGTCGGTGTGATCCGCATGCGCGTGTTCGAGCGCGGCGTGGGTGAGACTCTGTCGTGCGGTACCGGGGTCGCCGCTTCCGCCCTCGCCGTGCGCTACTGGGCCGGCTCGGGCGCCCCCGACACCTGGCGGGTCGAAGTGCCCGGAGGCACGCTCGGCGTACGCGTCGTGCCCACCGCCGACGGGGAGCATGTGCTTCTCTCGGGGCCTGCGACCCTCGTCTTCTCGGGCCAGATCGCGCTCGCCTGAGCCCCGGCCCCGGCCTCGCTCCCGGTCCCGGCTTCGGCCCGCTTCGGCCCGCTTCGGCCCGCGAGACCGCCGCTGCGGGTCGAGACCCGTGTTCACACACGGGGTCTCGACC
>NZ_JBASZT010000134.1:0-3221 GCF_049661145.1 Microbacterium sp. | reverse complement strand
GCTCCGTCGGCATCCCCGGTCCCGCGGGCGCACCGCCCGCTTCGTCGCCTTCCCCGTCGCCATGAGAGGAGCGAGCCCGGCTGTCGCCGGGCAGCACGTCGTCGGCGCTCAGCGAACGCCCGTAGATCTCGGTGAACACGGCATCATCGGCCTCGGCCGCCGTACCGTCGAAGACGACGCGGCCGGCGCGCATCCCGATGATCCGGTCGCCGTACGCGCGCGCAAGGTCGAGGAAGTGCAGGTTGACGATCGTCGTGATGCCGAGGTCGCGATTGATGCGCTGCAGGTCCCGCATCACGCGATTGGCGGTGGGCGGGTCAAGGGAGGCCACCGGCTCGTCCGCCAGCACCATTTCCGGCTCCTGCGCGAGCACGCGCGCGATCGCCACGCGCTGCTGCTGACCGCCCGAGAGCTGAGAAGCTCGCGTGTATGCCTTCTCGACGATGCCGACGCGCTCGAGCGCCTGGAACGCCAACTCGACATCGCTCGCGCGGAACACGCCAACGAGCGAGCGCAGCGCGGAGGTCGCGTGCAGTCGCCCGACGAGGACGTTCTGCATCACGGTGGCCCGTGCGACGAGGTTGAACGACTGGAAGATCATCCCGACATGCGCGCGGAGCTTGCGCAGCGTGCGCCGCGACGCGTCCCGCAACTGCGTCCCTGACACCTCGAGCGAGCCGCCGGTGATGGGGACGAGGCCGTTGATCGTGCGGATGAGCGTCGACTTCCCGGCGCCGGAGAGCCCGACGACCACGACGAACTGGCCGTCGGGGATCTCCAGATCGATGCCGTCCAACCCGACCGTTCCGTTCGGGTAGGTCACCGAGACGTTCTGAAAACGAATCACACGTGACCGGCTCACTCCGGGAACGCGGCGAGCACCTTGCGCAGCGAATCGATCGCGTCGAGGTCGGGGTCGCTGAAGCCATCGACGGTGTACAGCTCGTCGAGGAGCGTGAGGCCGTCGTCGGTCGACGCGATCGCCAGGAACGCGTCCTTGATCCGCTGCTGCAGGTCTTCGGAGAGGTCTCCCGCGACGGCGACACCGTCGTTCGGGATGTTCGTCGACCAGGCGAAGACCGTGACGTCCTGGCCCACCGTCGGGTTCTCTTCGACGACATTCGTGCGCGCGTCGTCGAAGCTGACCCCGATCGTCGCCTCGCCGTTCGCGACCGCGTTCACCGATTCCGGGTGGCCCTGCGCGAAGAAGGCGCCGGTCAGGTCGTCGGGACTCTCGATGACGCCGAGGTCGATGAGCTGAAGCACGGGGAAGTAATAGCCCGAGGTGCTCGTCGGGTCGACGAACGAGATCGTGTCGTCCGGCGCGACCAGTTCGAGGGCGTCCTCGCCGACCGGACCGACGTGCGGCGACACATCGGTGCCGTTGCAGAAGGTGTAGCCCTCGTCGTCGGTGACGACCTCGTCGAGGCAGAAGCGAGCGGGGTCGTTCGTGAACCACTGCGTGACGTAGGTCGAGCTGCCGTAGCGCTCGACGGTGAGGATCGGCACGGCATCTGCCCGGTCGATCGCGTTGACCACGAGAGCGGGCGCGAGCATGCCGATCTGCGCCTGGCCGGTCTCGAATGCCGTGACGGCGGCGGTGTAGTCCTCGACGCCGTAGTAGGTGACGTCGATGCCCAGCTCGTCGGTCAGCATGGTAGCGAGCTCATCACCGCTCGTGGCGAGGACGTCGGCCTCGACCGAGGGGGTGAGGACGAGCGTCAACTCCGTGGGGTCGCCGTCGCCGGTTGCTTCCGGCTCGGACGAGCCCGAACAGCCCGCCGTGACGAGGACGATCGCGGCGAGTGCAGCGGCTGTGGCGGGGCGCGTGAATCTCATCTGAACCTCCTGGCTGGTGCGAACGTGGGATTCCTGCAAGCTACCTTCACGTCAGTGCCCGGGTCACCCCTCTTCACGAGATGTTTACGCAAGTGTGATGGGCAGGCCGTCAGTGCGGGGCGTCGTCACGGTGCGACCCGTTCACCGTCACGAGCGGTGTCACGACTGATATGCGGCGCGCCGCGGTCGGCGTCCGGCAGGCGGGACCAGTCGGTGCGGATGGGGCCGTATCCGTCGTTGCGCACGGCGAGGATGCTGCCGATGATCGCGACGGTGGAAAGGATGCCGAGAGCGATGAGAAGTATCATGGCAGAAACGCTACGATCGCGCCGATCAGGCCAATAGTGGCAGAACTGCGCATCAGAGTAGGATTTCTGCCATGAAGACAGTTGCGTGCGTCGTGCAGTCCGGTTTCGCCCCCTTCGAGTTCGGGCTGGCGTGCGAGGCGTTCGGGCTCGACCGCTCCGACGACGGCATCCCGAACTTCGACTTCCGCATCGTGGCGCCCGAGCCCGGCGCCGTTCCGAGCAACCTCGGGTTCTCCATCAACGTCGACCGCGATCTGGCGTTCGCCGACGAGGCCGACCTCGTCGTCATCACGCCGATCCCGCGCGAGCAGTGGGACGCCGTCGACGAGCGCGTGAGCGCAGTGGTGCGGCGCGCCGTCGCGCGCGGTGCGTGGGTGCTCACCGTCTGCAGCGGCGCGTTCGTCGTGGCGGCGGCGGGCGTGCTCGACGGCCGTCGTGCGACGACGCACTGGCGCTACGCCGACACGATGGCGCGGATGTATCCCGGGATCGAGGTCGACCCCAACGTCCTGTATGTGCAGGACGGCCGCATCATCACGAGCGCCGGCACCGCCGCCGGCCTCGACGCGTGCCTGCATCTGCTGCGTCTGGAACTCGGCGCCGAGATGACCAACACGATCGCGCGCCGCATGGTGGTCCCGCCGCAGCGCGACGGCGGCCAGGCGCAGTTCATCGCCAAGCCACTGCCCGAGTCGACCTCGCTCTCGCTCGCCCCGGTGACCGAATGGATGCTGGCGAACCTCTCGCTCGACCTGTCCGTTGATCAGCTCGCTGCCCGCGCGCACATGTCGCCGCGGACGTTCGCGCGCCGCTTCAAGGCCGACTACGGCACGACGCCCGCCGCGTGGCTCGGACGGCAGCGCATCATCCAGGCGCAGCGCCTGCTGGAGCAGACCGATCTCGGCCTCGATGCGATCGCGTACGAGTGCGGGTTCGGTTCGGCGGCGGTGCTGCGGCAGAACTTCGGCCGGATGCTGGGGCTCACCCCGACCGCCTACCGCGCCCGCTTCACCTGCACCGCCGCGGGGGCGGGTGCGGGGGCGGGGGCTGGGGCTGGGGTTGGGGCTGGGGTTG
>NZ_JBASZT010000133.1:0-9564 GCF_049661145.1 Microbacterium sp. | reverse complement strand
GTACGTGCCCATCGGCTCCGCATGGCGACAGGCTACGTCAGTCGTCGCCGGTTGTCGCCGGTCCGCCCCGGTCCGCCCCGGTTCGCCCCGCGCCCGGCGGCGAGTGCGCCGGTTGTTGCCGAGTCCGCCGCTCCTGGGCGGTTCGTAACCGGCGGACTCGCGCACAACCGGCGCGCTCGACGCGCGGGACGGGCGCGCGGGCTGCGCGGGGGTGAGAGGGGCGCGGTACCCGGCATCCGTCATATTCACGAAACACGGTCCGCACTAGGCTCATCGGCATGGGTGACCTGTTCGACGGCTACGGTTCAACGCTGACGCCGCGTAAGACCGCTGCGGGTGTGCCGCCGTTCGACGAGATGTTCGCCGCTCCCGTGGATGCCGGGGCCGCCGTCGAGTCGCGCGACGCGTACCGCGAGCTCTACCACGCGCTCGCGCGGATGACGCAGACCGAGTTGCGCGGCCGCACCGATTCGCTCGCGAGCTCCTACCTGGCGCAAGGCGTCACGTTCGACTTCGCGGGCGAGGAGCGACCGTTCCCGCTCGACGCGGTGCCGCGGATCATCGAGTACGACGAGTGGTCGCGCGTCGAGAAGGGCGTGAAGCAGCGGGTGCGCGCTCTCGAGGCGTTCCTCGACGATGCGTATGGTCACCAGCACTGCGTGCGCGACGGCGTGCTGCCCGCCGGCCTCATCGCGAGCTCGCAGTACTTCTACCGTCAGGCGGCCGGCATCCGCGCCGCCAACGGCGTGCGCATTCAGGTCGCGGGCATCGACCTCATCCGCGACGAGCACGGCGAGATGCGCGTACTCGAGGACAACGTACGGGTACCCTCCGGCGTCAGTTACGTCATCTCGAACCGCCGCGTCATGGCGCAGACCCTTCCCGAGCTGTTCGTCTCGATGCACGTGCGTCCGGTCGGCGACTACCCCAACAAGCTGCTGCAGGCGCTGCGCGCCTCGGCCCCGCCGGGAATCGACGACCCGAACGTCGTCGTGCTCACGCCCGGCGTCTACAACTCGGCATACTTCGAGCACACCCTGCTGGCGCGGCTGATGGGTGTCGAGCTCGTCGAGGGTCGCGACCTGCAGTGCATGGGTGGCAAGGTGTTCATGCGCACGACGCGCGGCCCCAAGCGCGTCGACGTGATCTATCGCCGAGTCGACGACGACTTCCTCGATCCGCTGCAGTTCCGTGCCGACTCGATGCTGGGCGCGCCCGGCCTCATGCTCGCCGCGCGCCTCGGCAACGTGACGATCGCCAACGCCGTCGGCAACGGCGTCGCCGACGACAAGCTGCTGTACACGTACGTGCCCGACCTGATCCGGTACTACCTGTCCGAGGAACCCATCCTCAAGAACGTCGACACGTGGCGCCTCGAGGAGCCGGCGGCGCTGGAGGAAGTGCTCGACCGCCTCGATGAGCTCGTCGTCAAGCCCGTCGACGGCTCGGGCGGCAAGGGTCTCGTGGTCGGCCCCGACGCGTCTGCCGCCGAGCTCGAGAAGCTCCGCAAGAAGCTCATCCGCGACCCCCGCGGCTGGATCGCGCAACCCGTCGTCATGCTCTCGACGATCCCGACGCTCGTCGAGGACGGGATGCGCCCGCGCCACGCCGACCTGCGGCCTTTCGCGGTCAACAACGGCGACGAGGTGTGGGTGCTGCCCGGCGGCCTCACGCGCGTCGCGCTCCCCGAGGGCCAGCTCGTCGTGAACTCGTCCCAGGGCGGCGGGTCGAAGGACACCTGGATCGTCGGCGGTGAGGCGCCGTGGCGCCGCGACTATGCCGTGCAGACCTCCGGCGGCCTCGCGGGCCTCGTCGCCGACCAGGCGTCGGTGACGGAGGCGATCAACATCATCTACGACCCGCAGGGCGAGCAGGCGCACTCGCCCCACGACCGCCCGCGCACCTCGCGCGAGCAGCAGGAGCAGCAGCAGCAAGCGCGGCAGACCCCGGATGCCGCGGCATCCGCCCCCGGCTCTTCCTCGCCCTCCGTCGCCGAGCCGCTATCTTCCGACCGAGCCGCTACGTTCCGCACGGGCGAATCGTGGCGGTTCGGTCGAAACGTAGCGGCTCGCGGAGAGGAGGGGGCGTCATGCTGAGCCGCATCGCCGAGTCGCTCTTCTGGATCGGGCGCTACATCGTGCGGGCCGACGGGACGGCCCGCATCCTCGACGTGCACCTTCAGCTGCTGCTGGAGGACCCCTGGATCGACGAGGACACCGCGTGCCGCTCGCTCATGGGCGTCATGGGTTCGTTCCCCCCGGAGGATGCCGAGCGGGTCACCCGATCCGACGTGCTCACGAGCCTCGCCGTCGACCGCAACAACCCGTCGAGCATCGCCTACGCGCTCCACGCGGCGCGCGAGAACGCCCGGCGGGCGCGCGAGATCGTCTCGACCGAACTGTGGGAGACCCTCAACACCACCAACTCGCGGATGCCGCGGCGCCTGCACAACGAGAAGGTGCACGAGTTCTTCCAGTGGGTGCGCGAGCGCTCGGCGCTCGCGGTCGGCATCACCGACTCGTCCACGAGCCATGACGAGGCCTGGCAGTTCCTCACACTCGGCCGCTCGATCGAGCGCACCGACATGACGGCGCGGCTGCTCGCGACACGAGCGCTGACCGAGGCATCCGGCCCGTCGTGGACCACCATCCTCCGCTCGTGCGGCGCCTACGAGGCGTACCTGCGCACGTACCGGGGGATGCCGAGCGCGTCCAACGCGGCGGAGTTCCTGCTGCTGGACCGGCTGTTCCCCCGCTCGATCATCCACTCGATCGCCGAGGCCGAGAACTGCATGAGCGCCATCGATCCCGTCGCCGACCGTGTCGGGCACTCGAATACGGTGCTACGGGCGCTCGGCCGCATCCGCAACGACCTGGAGTACCGTCCCATCGCCGAGATCCTGCGCGACCTGCCCGAGCACATGGAGCAGGTGCAGAAGGTGACGCGCGAGGCGTCCGAGGCGATCCGCGGAAGGTTCTTCCCGACCCACACCGAGCCGAGCTGGATCGGAGAGACCTCATGAGACGGCTCCGCATCGAGCACGCCACCGGCTTCACGTACCAGGGCGCGGTCGGCGCGTCGTACAACGAGGCGCGGATGCTGCCGACGTCCACCGACACCCAGTTCGTGCTCAGTTCGCAGCTCGACATCGAGCCGTCCACGAGCGTGAACTACTACGTCGACTACTTCGGCACGCGCGTCGCGGCGTTCGACGTGCTCGCCGGGCACGCGGCGCTCGTGATCACCGCGCGGTCCCTCGTCGAGGTGCGCCGTCGCCCGCTGGAGTTCTCCGATCTCGGCTGGGAGCGCCTCGGCGCCGAGGCGGGTCGCGCGGTCACGACGGTCGAGATGCTCGGGCAGTCGGCGCGGACGGCGCCGCACCCCGAGGTCGCCGAGATCGCCCGATCGTTGGCGAGTCAGCATCCGACGCCCGCTCGCGCGGCCCACGCCATCGCGACGGCGATCGGCGACGCGGTCGAATACATGCCCGGGATCACCGGAGTGCACTCGACCGGCGCCGAGGCATGGACCGCGCGCAAGGGCGTGTGCCAGGACATCACTCACATCACGTTGGGGGCGCTACGGGAGGTGGGCATCCCCGCGCGCTACGTGTCGGGGTACCTGCACCCCGGCGAGCACGCCGAGATCGGGGTGCCGACGCGGGGGGAGTCGCACGCGTGGATCGAGTGGTTCGCCGGCGACTGGCAGGGTTTTGACCCGACGAACGGAATCGAGATCGGCGACCGGCACGTGCTCGTCGGCCGCGGCCGTGACTACAATGACGTCCCGCCGCTGCGCGGCGTGTACGCCGGCCCGCACAAGGGTGACCTGCACGTCAAGGTAACGATTACTCGCGAGGCGTAAGCCTCGTCCGCCGTTCGGCAGTCACTTGTGCACAGTGCGAGCCCGGCAGACTGTGCTCAAGTGACTGCCGAATCCCGGTTGCAGACGTGACCGCCGCCGGGGCGCCGCGCCCACAGCGCGCCCCGGCGCTCAGGGCCGCGCGCGGGCGGGCTCGGGGAGGCCGATGGGGGTGGTGGCGGCGACCTGATCGCTGAACTCCTCGGGCGCGAGCAGCGAGATGGGCAGGGTCTCGTCGACCTGCAGCCGGAAGCGGCGGTCCGGGTCGCCGTGCAGCCGGCCGCTCGCCAGCATCCACACGAGCCCGATCCCGAACGCGACGAAGCCCGCGCTGGCGCCGACGACGATCGCCATGCGGGGTCCGAACGCCGTCGCGACCCATCCCACGATGGGCGCGCCGACCGGGGTGGCTCCCATGAGGACGGCCATGTACAGCGCCATGACGCGTCCGCGCAGCGCCGGCGCCGTCGTCGTCTGCACGTACCCGTTCGCGGTCGTGAGGATCGTGACTGTCGAGAATCCGACGAGCACGAGCGTCAGGGCGTACAGGCCGTAGGCGGGCATGAGCGAGGACACGAGCGCCGCGAGTCCGAACGCCCCGGTCGCGATGACCACCACGCGCATGCGCGCGCGGTCGCGGCGCGCCGCCAGGAGGGCTCCGGTGAGCGATCCGATCGCCAGCACCGAACTGAGCAGTCCGTAGCCGTCGGCCTGCTGTCCGAACTCCAGGGCCATCGTCGAGGCGAAGATGGGGAAGTTCATGCCGAACGCCCCGATGAGGAACACCATGACGAACACGACGACGAGGTCGGCGCGACCCGCGACGTAGCGGAACCCGTCGGCCAGGCGCTGGGCACCCGTCGAGCGCACGCGCGGCACCAACTCGCCGGTACGCATCGCGAGCAGCGCCGCGATCATCGCGACGAACGTCAGCGCGTTGACGAGGAACACCCACCCCGTGCCGACGAGCACGATGAGCACGCCACCGACCGCCGGGCCGATCAGGCGCGCCATATTGAAGGATGCCGAGTTCAGCGCGATGGCATTGGATGCGTTCTCGCGAACCACGATGTCGGAGACGAAGGCCTGTCGCGCCGGCGCGTCGAACGCGTTGGCGACGCCGAAGGCGAACGCGAAGCAGAACATCAGGGGCAGCGTCATGATGCCCGTCAGCAGCAGCACGCCGGCCCCGATGCCCAGGAGCATGAGCGCCGACTGCGTGACCATGAGCAGGCGCCGTCGATCGAAGCGGTCGGCGACCCAGCCGGTGAGACTCACGAGCAGCAGCGGCGGACCGAACTGCAGCGCCATCGTGAAGCCCATGGCCGTCGCATCGTTGTCGGTGAGCCCGGTGAGGACGACCCAGTCCTGCGCGGTGGTCTGCATCCAGCCGCCGATGTTGGAGACCAGGGCGCCGAGGAACCAGATGCGGTAGTTGTACAGGCCCAGCGAGCGGAACATCGCCGGCATCCTCATCGTGCTGCCACCCCTCGCATCAGCTCGGCGGCGTCGTGCAGCAGCTGCCGTTGGGCGGGCGTGAGTTCGGCGAGCGCCTGCTCCAGCCATGAGTCGCGCCGCCGCACCGTCTCGGTGACGACCGCGCGGCCGGCGTCGGTGAGGGCGATGTTGACCTTGCGGCGGTCGTCGGCGTCAGGAGTGCGCGTGAGGTAGCCCGACTCTTCGAGGCAGTTGACCGTGCGGTTCATCGACGGCGCCGAGACGCGTTCGCGGTCGGCGAGTTCGCCCAGAGTGTGGGCGCCGTGCACCGAGAGGGCGGCGAGCACGGCGAACTGCCCGTCGCTCATGCTGTCGACGGCGCGCTGCGAGCGCAGCCGTCGGGCGAGGCGGAACGTCGCCATGCGCAGCGCGGAGGCATCGGCGGTCAGATCGAGGGGGTTGCTGGTATCGTCCATACAGTTAGTTAGCATAGCTTATTAGCTGTGCTAAGTAAATCGTCGCCATCTCAACGGACGCTGACCGCTAGCGTGTGCTCATGACCGTCGCCGCGCAGGAGCGCTCGTTCACCGATGACCACGGCATCCGCATCTTCTACGACGTGCACCCGGCGTGCGCCGAGCCGCGCGGTATCGTGCAGTTGCTGCACGGCGTCGGCGAGCACGCCGGCAGGTACGGTGCGCTGATCGCGAGGCTGACGGATGCCGGCTTCACGGTGTACGCCGACGATCATCGCGGCCATGGGCGCACCGGGATGGCGCAGTGGGCGGGAGACGCGACGAAGCTCGGGCGTCTGGGGCCCGGTGGGCACCGCGCCGCCGTCGCGGCGGTGTGGCAGTTCACGCGGCTGATCCGCGATGAGAATCCCGACCTGCCGCTCGTGATCATCGGACACTCGTGGGGGTCGTTCCTGACGCAGATCCTCGTGAACGACCACCCCGAGGCGTTCGACGCCGTCGTGCTGAGCGGATCGTCGCTGCGCTGGCCGGGCTCGCTGAACTCTGGCGACCTCAACAAGCCGTGGCAGGCGCCCGACGCCCTGGGTGTCGAGTGGCTCGCATCGGATCTGACCGTTGGCCGGGCGTTTCTCGACGACCCGTTGACGACCACGACGACGCTGCCGAAGCTGTTCGGCATCCGCGACGTGCTGCGGCTGCTCGGCAAGCCGCGCAAGGACCTCGGGGTTGATCTGCCGCTGCTGCTCATGGTCGGCCGCGACGATACGGTCGGTGGCCCCCGCGGTGTCCACCGGCTCGCGGACGCCTACCGGACCCGCTCCGGGCTCACCGATGTCACGACGCTCGTGTATCCGGGCGCCCGGCACGAGATCTTCAACGAGACCATGGCCGCCGCGGTGTTCGCCGATCTGCTCGCCTGGCTCGACGCGCGCTTTCCGGTCCGGGAGTGATGCGCGCGGAGGTTCGAGGTTGAGAGCTCTGTTGTACATTTGTCAGACAGAACCTACCATGGCACAATGGCCGCATCCATTGGTTTCCGTCCGACACGCGACGATGAGCGCATCCTGAAGGAAGCCGCCCGTCCCGGCGAGAGCACATCCGAGACGCTGCGCAGAGCCTTGCGTCTTCTCGATCACGAACGGTGGCTGATGCAGTTCCGCGCAGATGCGGAGCGACTCGCGAACGAGAATCTGAACGACGAGGCCGACGCCTGGTGATCCGTGGCGCGGTGTACCGCATCGAGCTGGGCAGGCCACGGGGGCACGAACAGGGCGGCAAACGGTTCGGCATCGTCGTCTCCCCGTCGGACTCACCGCTGTCCGTCGTTACGGTGGTACCGACCTCGACCTCAGCGGGTGCGTCGCTGCACCGGCCCGAGATCGACATTGCCGGGCGCCCCACCCGGGTGCTCATCGACCAGGTGCGTTCCATCGACGCGGACTATGTTGTCGGTGACCCTGTCGACTATCTTGCACGCGATGAGCTCACTCAGGTGGAGGATGCCCTCGGCCACTACCTCGGCATCTATCCCTCGCTCTTTCGCGGCTGATACGGCTTGCCCGGCTCGAGGTGAGATTTCGATACGGCCGCTGCGCGGCCGGCTCTACGCTGGAGTCATGCACGGTGAGTACAAAGTCCCGGGCGGCAAGCTCGTCGTCGTCGATCTCGAGGTGCGGGACGGCAAGATCGCCGACTTCCACCTCGCCGGGGATTTCTTCCTCGAACCCGACGACGCCCTCGCCGACATCGACGCCGCCGTCACCGGGCTGCCGGTGGAGACGGATGCCTCGGGCATCGCGGCGGCGGTGCGCGCGGCCCTCCCCGACGACGCGCACCTGCTGGGATTCACGCCGGAGTCGGTCGGGACGGCGGTGCGCCGCGCGCTCGTGACCGCCCCCGGCTGGAGCGACTTCGAGTGGGAGGTCGTGCACGAGAAGGCCGTCTCGCCCCGCATGAACCTCGCCCTCGACGAGGTGCTCACCGCGCGCGTCGGCGACGGCCGTCGCAAGCCCACGATGAGAATCTGGGAGTGGGACACGTCGGCCGTCATCATCGGCTCGTTCCAGTCCGTCCGCAACGAAGTGGATGCCGAGGGCGCGGCGCGGCACGGGTTCGAGATCGTGCGGCGCATCTCGGGCGGGGGCGCGATGCTCATGGCGGCGAACTCGATCGTGACCTATTCGCTGTATGTGCCGGCATCCCTCGTCGCGGGGATGACGTTCGCGGACTCGTACGCCTTCCTCGATGATTGGGCGCTGCAAGCGCTGCGCTCGCTCGGTGTCGACGCGGTGTATCAGCCGCTGAACGACATCGCGTCGCCGAGCGGCAAGATCGGCGGAGCCGCGCAGAAGCGGCTGGCGAACGGCGGGGTGCTGCACCACGCGACGCTGTCGTACGACATGGACGGTCAGGTCATGACCGAGGTGCTGCGGATCGGCCGCGAGAAGCTGTCGGACAAGGGGACGACGTCGGCGGCGAAGCGCGTCGATCCGCTCCGCAGCCAGACGGGGCTGCCGCGCGAGGCGATCATCGCGCGGTTCGTCGAGACCTTCACCAAGCTGTACGCCGCCGAGCCCGGCCACATCACCGACGAGGAGTACGCCGAGGCCGAGGCGCTCGTGGCGTCGAAGTTCGCGACGGACGCGTGGCTGCACCGGGTGCCGTGACCGGCTCGGTCACGATCCACCAGGGCGACAGTCTCGTCGTCGCGGCGGGGCTGCCGTCGGCATCCTTCACCCTGGTCTACCTCGATCCGCCGTTCAACACCGGGCGCTCGCGGACGCGTGCCGTCGAGTCGGCGTCCCGAACTCCTCCAACGTCCCGCGACCAGGCGTCCGAACAGTCGGAACCGGCCGTTTCGGCGCCGGATTGGAGGAGTCCGGGACAGGGCGAGGTCAAGACCGGCTTCCGCGGCACGAGCTACGCGCGGCTGCGCGGCGACCTGCGGCGGTACGACGACCGCTTCGACGACTACTGGGACTTCCTGGAGGCGAGGCTGCGCGGGGCCTGGCGGCTGCTGACCGACGACGGCACGCTGTACCTGCACCTCGACTACCGCGAGGCGCACTACGCGAAAGTGCTGCTCGACGCGCTCTTCGGGCGCGAGTGCTTCCTCAACGAGCTGATCTGGGCATACGACTACGGCGCGAAGAGCCGGCGGCGCTGGCCGACCAAGCACGACACGATCCTGGTGTACGTCAAGGACCCGGCGCGGTACTGGTTCGACTCGGATGCGGTAGACCGCGAGCCCTACATGGCCCCGGGGCTGGTGACACCCGAGAAGGCCGCGCGCGGCAAGCTCCCCACCGACGTGTGGTGGCACACGATCGTGCCGACGAACGGCCGGGAGAAGACCGGCTACCCGACGCAGAAACCCGAGGGCATTCTCCGCCGAATCGTGCAGGCGTCGTCGCGGCCCGGCGATCGGGTGCTCGACCTGTTCGCCGGCAGCGGCACCACCGGCGCGGTCGCCGCAGCATTGGGCCGCGACGCCGTGCTCGTGGACGACAATCCCGAAGCGATCGAGGTCATGCGCCGACGGATGCCGGGGGCACAGGTGCTGTGACGGGCGCGCAGTCACTGGCGTGTGCGCAGCCTCCGCACGGTCATTGCGCCCTCGGCATCCGCTCGGCTCGCGCTGCCGGTTGTGGCTCGCGCTGCTGATTGTGGCTCGCGCTGCTGCTCTTTCGACCGCGTGAGCCACTTTCGACCGCGCGAACGCGCCCGGCGCCCGGCGCCCGGCGCCCGGCGCCCGGCGCCCGCGAGCCCAGTTACTTCACGAGTGCGAACC
>NZ_JBASZT010000132.1:0-2072 GCF_049661145.1 Microbacterium sp. | reverse complement strand
CGACGCCGACCCGACGCGTGATGTCGCTGCGCCCGACGCGAAGCGACACCACGCGTCGGCTCACGCACCCGAGTTCTCCCGTCGGGCGCTGCAGGAGCTGATGTGGGCGGATGCCGGGTTGGTGCGCGACACGGCAGGACTGGAGCACGCGGCATCCGTCATCGCAGCCTGGCGCGCACAGTCCCGGGCCGCTGCCTCGGAGGCCGAGCGCGAAGACGAGAACCTGCTCCGGGTTGCCGAACGGCTGGTCGCCGCCGCCCTCGCCCGCACCGCGTCCGTCGGCGCCCACTTCCGGCGCGACGCCGCCGTGTCGCAAAAGCAGGCTGAACCTGGCTTAGAGGCACCCCGAGAAGCCCTCCACAGCCGATCCAGCCTGCTTTCGGAACACGAAGCGCCGCTGAGGGGACCGGCGACGGCGGCCGATCGGGCAGAACCGGCGGTCGCGGCATGCTGACTCGCGCGCACATCGACCGCGTCGTCGCGGCCGCGCTCGAGGAGGACGCTCCGTGGGGCGATCTCACGAGCACATACCTCATCCCGGCGGATGCCGTCGCCACCGCGGACCTCGTCGCGCGCGAGCCGGGAGTGTTCAGCGGCGGCACGGTCTTCGCAGCCGCTTTCGCCCTGACGGACGAGGCGATCGAGGTCACCCGGTACGCCACCGACGGAGACGAGTTCGCGACCGGCGCAGTGCTCGCGAGCGTCACGGGACCTGCGCGCGGAGTGCTGACCGCAGAGCGGATCGGCCTCAACTTCGTGCAGCGGATGAGCGGCATCGCCACCCTGACGCGCCGCTACGTCGCCGCCGTCGAAGGGACCGGCGCGCGCATCGCCGACACGCGCAAGACCACCCCTGGTCTGCGCGCCCTCGAACGGCACGCCGTCCGCAGCGGCGGCGGTCGCAACCACCGCTTCTCGCTGTCGGACACCGTCATGGCCAAAGACAACCACCTCGCTGTGCTGACGGCGGATGGGACGAGCGTGACCGACGCGCTTCGCGCGGCGATCGCCTCTCTCCCCCACACCGCCCACGTCGAGGTCGAGGTCGATCGCCTCGACCAGATCGAGCCGGTGCTCGCGGCCGGGGTCGGCGCGCGCGGGGTGGGGACGATCATGCTCGACAACTTCTCCCTCGCGGACCTCCGCACCGGCGTCGCTCTGATCGCGGGGCGCGTCACGGTGGAGGCATCCGGCGGTGTGACCCTGGAATCCGTGCGCACCGTCGCCGAGACCGGCGTCGACGTCATCTCGGTCGGCGCCCTGACCCACTCCGCAAGGGCCCTCGACCTGGGCCTGGACGTCCGCGTCACTCCGGGCAGACCCGGGGCCGCCGGTCGCCCCGACGCAGCGGGCTGATGCGGTATCTCGACCACGCTGCGACGACCCCGGTGCGCCCCGAGGTCCTCGAGGCGATGCTGCCCTACCTCACGGAACGGTTCGGCAACCCGTCGAGTCATCACACCGTGGGCGAGGCGGCGGCATCTGCTCTCGCCGAAGCGCGCCGCCGCGTCGCCCGCGTCGTCGGGATGCGGCCGGCCGACATCGTCTTCACCTCGGGCGGCACCGAGGCCGACAACCTCGCCATCAAAGGCCTCGCAATCGGCGCCGCGCTGCACCGCGGCGCACCCGTGCACGTGATCACGACGACGATCGAGCACGAGGCGGTGCTCGCGTCGTGCACGTACCTGGAACGCGTGCACGGGTTCGCTGTCACGCGAGTGCCCGTCGACGGCACCGGCCGCGTCGAGCCTGCCGCCATCGCGGCGGCGCTACGCCCGGAGACGGCGCTCGTCACGATCGGGTACGCCAACAACGAGGTGGGCACGGTGCAGGATGCCGCGGCCGTCGCCGCTGCGATCGCCGCCGCCACGGCAGCCACAGCCACGACTGCCGCGGCCACCCCGCGCTCTGTTCCGCTCCACCTCGACGCTGTGCAGGCCGCGGGGTGGCTGCCGCTGTCGGGCACCGGCGCGGACGCCCTCTCGATCGCCGGCCACAAGATCGGCGCCCCGCAGGGCACCGGCGTGCTCGCCGTGCGCGGTCGACTGCCACTGGAGCCGTTGCTGCACGGC
>NZ_JBASZT010000131.1:0-2084 GCF_049661145.1 Microbacterium sp. | reverse complement strand
CGTCAGGGGAGCGCGCCGCGGGGCTCAGCTCTTGCCGAGCTCGTCGAGCATGCGGCGCTGCTCGGCGGTCAGGCCGTCTCGCAGCTCGTCGACGTCCTCGCGCGCGGCTGCGGAGGGAATCGCCGAGCCGGTGGCGTCGGCATCCGCGGCGCCCTTCGAGGGACGGATGCCGGTGCTCGCCCGGTCGTAGAGATCACCGGCCGTCGCCCGGATGCGGTCGTCGACGAGGTCGTAGACGACCCACGCCACGAGCAGGAGGATCGGCGGAATGACCCAGCCCCAGAAGAATCCGCCAACGCGCACACCCGAGAAGAGCACGACGAGCACCCACACGATCAGCTCGACGATGAACACGATCGCGTACTGCACGAGCTTCTCGCCCACCGCGGTCCGCTCGGATGCCGACTTCGCCGCGGCGCGCGTGAACGCTCTCGAGATCAGCGGCTTCAGCCAGATCGTCGCGGCCGTGAGGAGTACCGATGCCCACAGCGCCGCCCAACCGACGCGCACCGACGGCAGCAGTAGCCCGATCAGCAGGAGCACGACCAGGGTGAAAACGTACAGGGATGCGAAGCGCACGATCCAGGCCCTCATGTTCTCAGCATCCCACGTCGCTCCGACACAGGGAACCACGCGCCGCCCCGTGCCCACACCGACCCGCCGTGCCCGGGCCTGGTGCGCCCGTGTCGGAGGGAGGTGCGAGAGTTGTCGCGTGGACCTGAACACCCTTGCCGGATCGATCGTCGCGCAGAGCTTTCCGGACTCGACACGTCGCGCGGCGCTCCGTCTCGTCCAGACGGGGCGGGTGAGCCTGTTCGACGCCGACGCGGCAGCGGACGTCGATGCGACGCCGGGCAGGGCCGGTGGCCGGGCGCCGGGCGCGATCGCGCAGATCGACGCGATCGTGACGGACGGTGTGCCCGAAATGGTCTCGCTGCGCATGAACACCCAGCGCGCGACCGTCGAGGTCTCGTGCGGTTGCGGCGAGGCGCCCGCCTGCGTCCACGTGGCCGCGGCCCTCGTCGAGCTGTCCGGTGAACGGCCCCCGGCACCGGTGCCGCCGTGGCGGCGCGAGCTCGACCGCATCCTGCCGGCCGGGGCGGACGATGCCGCCGACCAGACCCGGCTGTGCATTCTGGTGCAGATCGACCGCAGCCCCCGCGGGTACGGCTCGGGGCGCACGAACGCGCCGCGCGTGGCGATCCGGCCCGGGATGCTGGGCACTCGCGGCACCTGGATCAAGGGCACGGCGGGATGGGACCGCTACGACGGGCTCGATGCCCCCGCGGATCAGCTGGCGCTCCTCGGCGAGCTCGACCGGCTGACCGCCGACTCCGCCGACGGCTACTACTCGTACTACGACCGCATCGAATGGCGGCCGCTGCACCAGACCCCGTCGCGCACGCTGTGGCCGATGCTGACGACACTGGCGGATGCCGGGATCCCGCTCGTCTCCGCCGCGAAGTCGCACCTGCCGGTGCGTCTCGACGGCGCCCCCGCGACGGCCCGGATCGCCGTCACCGAGGCACGCGGCCGGCTTCGCGTCGCCGGTGAGGTGACGGTGGACGGCGCCGTCTGGACCGCGCCGCTGCTGTTCGTCGGCGACCCGGCGATCGCGCTGGCCGAAGTGACGGATGCCGGGACGGCATCCGAATCGATCATCCTGCACCCCTTCGCGCAACCGGTGACGGCGCCGCTGCGCCGGATCCTCGAGCGCTCGAGCCACATCTCCGTCGACAAGGGCGGCCGCGACGAGTTCGAGCGCTCCTACCTGCCGCGGCTGCGCACCCTCGCACCGATCCAGTCACCCGACGACTCCTACACACCGCCCGCGCCGCCCGAGGTCGTGCTGAACCTGAGCGTGCAGCACGAAGACCGGCAGACCCACCTCACATGGGAATGGGACCGGGGGTTCGTCGGCGCGCCGCCCGATGCCGAGCGCGAGAGCGCTATCGTCGCCGCGGTGGCCGAGGCCGCCGGCGCGCACGCCGCGCTGATCCTGCGTACGGGCGATGATGCGGGTGGCGTGCCGCGGGGAGGGCAGTCATCCGCGCCGACGGCGGGCGCGCCGACGGGCTCCGCGC
>NZ_JBASZT010000130.1:0-9750 GCF_049661145.1 Microbacterium sp. | reverse complement strand
CCGTTGCCGGTGGGCGGCGGCTCCGCCGCGGAGCCACCGCATCCCGTCAGGAGCGCCGGGAGCAGCACGGCGGCGGCAAGGGCGGTAGCCAGGGGCAGGCGGCGGCGGGTCGTCATGGCATCTCGGTTCGTCGAGGCGGGCTGAGCAGGGCGAGGAAGTCGTCGTGCAGCCTGCCGTTGGTCGCCAGTGACGAACGGGATGAGATCGAGTCGGTGCCGTCGATGTCGGTGAACCGTCCTCCGGCCTCTCGCACGATCGGGACGAGGGCGGCGATGTCGTACTCCTTCACGTCGAACTCAGCGACGAACTCGAGCCGCCCTTCGGCGAGGAGCATGTACGGCCACGTATCGCCGTAGCCTCGGTCGCGCCATACTGCGCGGCTCAGGCGCAGCACGTCGTCGCTGCGGCCTACCTCGTCCCACTGCGCGATCGACTGGAAGCTGATGCTGGCCTCGGCGAGGGCGCTCACGGTCGACACCGCGAGCCGGCGCGGCTCGCCCCCCGGCATATTCGTCCACGCCCCGAGGCCCGTCGCTGCCCACCAGCGGCGCCCGAGCGAGGGCTGGCTCGCGACGCCGACGTGCGGCACACCGTCGATCGCAAGCGCGATGAGGGTGGTCCACATCGGGATGCCTCTGAGGTAGTTCGCCGTGCCGTCGATCGGGTCGATGATCCATTGCCGGGCCGCGTCGCCGGAGGTGCCGTACTCCTCGCCGAGGATGCCGTCGGCCGGACGCTCCTGCGCGAGGATGCCGCGAAGTGTGCGCTCTGTCGCAAGGTCCGCCTCTGTCACGTGCGAGGCGTCGGCCTTGAGATGCACGTCGAGGTCGACGGCGTCGAATCGCGACATCGTGACAGCATCCGCCGCATCGGCGAGCCTCAGGGCGAGCCGCAGATCGTCGGAGAGATCGCCGGCGACAGGCGCGCCCTCGCCGCTACCACCAGACGAGGTTGCGGCGCGGGAAGTCACATCGTCAAGGATACGGCGCGCGGCTCAGCGGATTGGCGGGGAACGGCATCGGGATGGTAACGTTGACCCTCGGTTCGCCGTTGTTCGTCCGCGCCGGATCGCCTGCACCTCTAGCTCAATCGGCAGAGCAACTGACTCTTAATCAGTGGGTTCTGGGTTCGAGTCCCAGGGGGTGCACCAGGCAGGAGAGGGCCCCCGATTCCTACTTTCGTATGGAATCGGGGGCCCTCTCGTGGTGGGCGCTACCCGTCGAACCGAGTGCCCTCAGGACGAGAGCCGCGCAGCGCGAGCAACAACAGGATGAACGGTCCGAGCGGCACGAGCACGAGAAGGGCCCACCATCCCGAGAGGTTGGAGTCGTGCAGCCGCCGCACCGCGACGGTGAACCCGGGCACCGCGGTCACCAGCATCCAGATACCAGCGAAGATCAGGAAGAACGCGGCGAGCGCCGAGCTCGGGGCGTCGGTCGGTTGGGTCGTGAACACCTGGATGGGTGCGAACAGCCACGACCCGAATGGCCCGAGGTACAGCGTCGGCTGGGGAGTGCGGCCCTCGATCAGTGCCGGCAGCGCCAACTGCGTGACGGCGAGCACGACGAGGTTGGTGAGCATCCACCACCAATACTCGCTTCGACTGGCCCGCCCCCGCAGACGGAAGGCGTGCGTGCAGAACCGCTCCATCGCACGAGGCAGCGAGGCCCCCTCGATGGGTGCGGCGTCGATGGACGTGGTCACGCCGCCAGCCTAGGGGTTGCGACTGCGGCTGCCGCGCCGCTACCCGGCTACGCCGCGTCGCCCGCGAGGACGGCGAGGCCGATCTCCTCGGCATCCGCGCGGTGGCCGTCGATGCGGGCCAGCGCGCCGCGGCCGATGAGGATGGCCCCGGCCGCGATGAGCACGGACGCCGCCGCGAAGTAGAACGGGACGGACGCGCCCCACGCGTGCCAGAGCACGGCGGCGATCGGCGGGGCAGCGGCGCCGCCGAGGAAGCGCACCGCCGAGTAGGCCGACGACGCGACCGAGCGGGGGAGATCCGTCGCCTCCATGACCGACTCGGTGAGGACCGTGTTCATGAGGCCGAGCAGCAGGCCGCCCACGATGATGCACGCGACGAGCCCGGGGGCGGAGTTCACCACCAGCCCGGCGACGATCAGGTCGATCGCCAGCAGCGGCAGCACGAGGAGCATCGCGGTGCTGCGGGGGAGCCGGCGCAGCAGGATCGGCGCGATCCACACGCTCGTGATCGCCAGCGCGACGCCCCAGCCGAAGAAGGTCAGGCCGATGCCCATCGCGCCGAACCCGAGCGGAAACGGCGAGAAGGCCAGCAGCACGAAGAACCCGATGTTGTAGAAGAGGGCGGAGATCGCGAGCACCGCGAGGGCGGGCTGACGCAGCGCCCGGAACGGCGACGAGAGCTTTACGGGCTCGGGCTTCTGGTCCGCGCTGCGCAGCATCACGAGGACGGCGATGAAAGCGACCGCCATGAGGGCGACGACGCCGAAGAACGGACCGCGCCACGAGATCTCGCCCAGGATGCCGCCGAGCAGCGGCCCGATCGCGATGCCGAGCCCGAGCGCCGCCTCGTAGAGGATGATCGCCGCCGACGAGCCACCCGATGCGGCACCGACGATCGTCGCGAGGGCGGTGGAGATGAAGAGAGCGTTACCGAGTCCCCAGCCGGCGCGGAAGCCGATCACGGCATCCACGCTCCCCGACAGCGCGCATAGCAGCGCGAACACCACGATCAGTCCGAGACCGGCCAGCAGTGTCACCTTCGTGCCGATGCGAGAGGAGATCCAGCTCGTGAAGAGCATCGCGATCCCGGTGACGACGAGGTAGCTCGTGAACAGCAGCTCGGTCTCGACGGGCGTCGCATCGAGCGACTCGGCGATGGCCGGCAGGATCGGATCGACCAGGCCGATCCCCATGAACGCGATGACGCAGGCGAAGGCGACCGCCCAGACCTGTGCCGGCTGACGCCAGACGCTGACCTTCGCGGTCTTCGCGGTCTTCGCGGTCGAATCCGTGCCGCTCATCGGGCGAGCTCCGTCGCGCGTGTGCGTGTGGCGATGAGGTCCGCGGCGCGGCGGATCGTGTCCCACTCGTCCTCATCGAGGTCGCTGAAGCGCGGTGCGAGTGCTGCGCTGAGCACTCGCATCCACTCGGCGAGCGCATCGAGGCCCGCGGGCGTCGCCGAGACCACGGTGGCCCGTGAATCGCTCTCATCGGTTCCGCGCGCGACGAGGCCGGCATCCGTCATGTGTGCCACCAGCCGGGTCATCCCGGGCTGCGTTACGCGGCTGAGCGCGGCGAGGTCGCCGATGCGCTGCGGACCGTGATCCCGCAGCAGCACGAGGGTACGCCACTGCGCGGCAGGGGCTTCGCTTCGGGTCTCGAGAGACGCGACGCGCGTGAGCGCGTGCGCGCCCACGAGGAGGCGGAGGATGTCGTCGGCATGTTGCATACCTTGATTATATACGGCTGGTATATATTGCGGTGCCCGGCGTTACGCCCGGCGCGCCGGGCACCAGGCGATGATGGACAGCATGAGTAACGACGACATCGTTATCGTGGCCGCCGCGCGCACCCCGCAGGGCCGGATGAAGGGCAAGCTCGCGTCGTTCAGGGCGCCGCAACTGGGTGGTTTCGCGATCGCTGGTGCCCTCGCGAAGGCATCGATCCCAGCGGATGCCGTTGATGCCGTCATCCTGGGCCAGGTGCTGCCCGCGGGTTCTGGGCAGAACCCGGCGCGGCAGGCGGCGCTGGCGGGCGGTCTCGGCTGGGACGTGCCCGCTTCGGCCGTCAACAAGGTGTGCCTGTCGGGACTCACGGCGATCATCGACGCGAAGCGCATGATCGCGTCGGGAGATGCGACGGTCGTCGTCGCGGGCGGCATGGAGTCGATGAGCCGAGCGCCGCACCTGCTCATGGGATCGCGCGAGGGCTGGTCGTACGGTTCCGTCGAGGTCCTCGATCACCTGGCCTTCGACGGACTCACGGACGTCTACGACAAAGAGTCGATGGGGGCCTCGACCGATCGGCTGAACCCCGCGTACGGGATCACCCGTGAGGTGCAGGACCGCGTCGCCGCCCTCTCGCACCAGCGGGCGGCGGCAGCGCAGGTCGCAGGTGTGTTCGACGCCGAGATCGTCGCGGTGACGGTACCGCAGCGCCGAGGTGCTCCGATCGTCGTCACGATCGACGAAGGCGTGCGCCCCGACACGACAGTCGAGACGCTCGCAGGCCTGCGTCCGGCGTTCACGAAAGATGGCACGATCACGGCGGGCAACGCCTCGCAGATCTCCGACGGCGCGGCCGCGGTCGTCGTGACCACCCGCGCTCATGCCGATGCGCAGGGCTGGCCGGTGCTGGCGGCGGTCGGCGCCGCAGGTCAAGTCGCCGGCCCGGACAACTCGCTGCACGCCCAGCCGGCTCGCGCCATCGAGCAGGCCCTGCGCAGGCAGCACCTGACGGCATCCGACCTGGATCTCGTCGAGATCAACGAGGCGTTCGGCGCCGTCGTGGCGCGCTCGCAGGCCGAGCTCGGCCTGTCGACTGACGTCGTCAACGTCCACGGCGGCGGTATCGCGATCGGTCACCCGATCGGCGCCTCCGGCGCGCGGCTCGTCGTGCACGCGGTGCACGAGCTCACGCGGCGCGGGTCCGGGACGGCGGCCGTAGGCCTGTGCGGCGGCGGAGGTCAGGGGGAAGCGCTCATCCTCGCCCGGTGATCCCGCGGTTGCATACCACAACGTGAACAGTAGTGGTATCTTTCCGACATGAGTACCACTTACTCCGCAAGTCTGGGCGATCGCGGCCGGCTCGTGGTCCCGGCGCCGTTGCGTGAGCGGCAGAACTGGGAGCAGGGGATGCCCCTTCTGTTCATCGAGACGGAACGTGGCGTGCTGTTGATGACGCGAGAGCAGGCGAAGCGCGTCATCCGGGACCAGCTCTCTGGCGCTTCTCTGGTCGATGACCTGATCGCCGAGCGCCGCCGCGCGGCGGCGGTCGAGGGTGCTGCGTGACGATGGTCCTGGACGCGTCCGCCGTTCTTGCGTTCCTTCAGGACGAGCCGGGCGCAGAGCACGTGGAGAAGGCACTGCTCGCCGGTGCCGTCATCGGTGCGGCGAACCTGTCTGAAGTGGCACAGAAGGTGCGTGGTCGTGGTGACTGGGCTCTCTCGGCTGCGCTGCTGGAGAGCTACGAGTTGACCGTCGAACCTGTGACACGTGAAGACGGTGAGTGCGCCGCGCTCTTGTGGCGCCGGGGTTCGGGCCTCTCTCTCGCTGACAGGTTGTGCCTCGCGCTCGGCGAACGCCTCGACGCGCCCGCGCTGACGGCGGATGCGGCGTGGGGCGACGAGGGCCGGATTCGACAGATTCGGCCGCGCCGGGATTCGAACGGGAGAGATTCGACCGAGAGAGATTCGACCGAAGGGTAGGGCCGGACGTCAGCGCTCGAGCCGGTCCTTCTGGAGCTTCTGCTCCTTGCTCTTGACGGGGGAGTCGATCGCGACCGTGCGCCCGTGCGAGGCGCGGCGGGTGTCGACGATGGCGCCGATCGCGAGGGCGAAGGTGATGCCCCAGCTGATCCACGCGAGCGCCTGGCGCCAGGTGAACGGGACGTCGCCGCGGGCCCCCCGCAGCAGCGCCAGTCCGCTGGTCACAGCGGAGATGATCCCGGTCCCGAAAAGGTACTTGCGCATGGGTCCACGTTAGCCTGGAACCACGCCTGCCGAGAGGAGCCGCGTGAGCGACACCAGAGCCGAGGCCGATGTCATCGTCGTGTCGAATCGCCTTCCCGTCGATCATTCCGAGGACGCCGAGGGGGGTTGGCGTCGCTCGCCCGGTGGCCTTGTGGCGGCCCTCGAACCGGTATTGCAGACCACGGGCGGCGCCTGGGTCGGCTGGCCGGGGACGGCCGGCCTCGAGCTCGACCCTTTCGAGTTCGACGGCATGTCGCTCGTCCCGGTGATGCTGACGGATGACGACGTCGAGCTGTACTACGAGGGGTTCTCCAACGACACGATCTGGCCGCTGTATCACGACGTCATCTCGCCACCGGCCTATCACCGGGTGTGGTGGGACGCCTACGTCCGCGTCAACGAGCGGTTCGCGCGAGCGGCGGCATCCGTCGCCCGCGAGGGCGCAACCGTGTGGGTGCACGACTACCAGCTGCAGCTCGTGCCGAAGATGCTGCGGGACCTCCGACCCGACCTCGTGATCGGGTACTTCCATCACATTCCATTTCCGGCATATGGACTGTATTCGCAGCTGCCGTGGCGGCGCCAGGTGCTGGACGGGCTACTCGGTGCCGACGTCATCGGGTTTCAGCGCGTCGCCGACGCGGGCAACTTCGCCCGCGCCGTGCGGCGGCAACTCGGCTTCGACACGAAGGCCGGTGCGATCCGCGTGCCGGCCGCCGATGGTCGCGTCCGCATCGCGGTCGCGAAGGCCTACCCCATCTCGATCGACGCCGCGCTGTTCGACGAGATCGCCCGCCGCCCTGACGTCCAGGCGCGTGCGGTGGAGATCCGCGAGAGCCTGGGAAACCCGCGCACGGTGCTGTTCGGCGTCGATCGGCTCGACTACACGAAGGGCATCATGCACCGCCTCAAGGCGTATGGCGAGCTCCTCGCCGAGCACCGCCTCGATGTCGCGGACGTCACCCTTGTTCAGGTCGCGAGCCCAAGCCGCGAGCGCGTCGCGGCGTACATGCAGCTGCGTGACGAGATCGAGCTGACGGTCGGGCGGATCAACGGCGACCATGACACCGTGGGCCACACCGCCATCCGCTACCTGCACCATTCCTACCCGCGGGAAGAGATGATCGCGCTGTACCTGGCTGCCGACGTGATGCTCGTGACGGCGCTGCGCGACGGCATGAACCTCGTAGCGAAGGAATATGTCGCCAGCCGCATCGACGGCCGCGGCGCGCTCGTGCTGAGCGAGTTCACGGGCGCCGCCGACGAGCTGGCGCAGGCGATCAAAGTCAACCCGCACGACATCCAGGGCCTCAAGGAGGCGATCATCGCGGCCGTACAGATGACGCCCGCTGAGCAGACACGTCGCATGAGGGCCCTGCGACGCCGCGTCCGCGATCACGATGTCGCAGGCTGGTCGAAGCGTTTCCTCGCCGACCTCGACGCCGTGCGGAGCGACCGGTGACGGAGGGAGCGGTGACGATCGACGAGGCCATCGCCCTCCTTTCAGCCACCGACCGGCTGCTGGTCGCGCTCGACTTCGACGGCACGCTGTCGCCGCTCGTGGACGAACCCATGCGCGCGCGCATGGCGCCCGACGCCCGCGTCGCCGTCGACGCGCTCGTCGCGGCCCCTGCGACGACGGTCGCGTTCGTGTCGGGGCGAAGCCTGCCGGACCTGCGGATCATCGCGGAGCACGGCGACGACTCGACCATCCTGCTGGCCGGCTCCCACGGTGCCGAGCACTGGATCCCCGAGGCGATGCGCACTAACGAGGCGGATGCCGACGCGACGGATGCCGGCGACAGCACCCTCACCGAGCGCGCCGAACGCGACCGGTTGCGCACGGCGGCCGAGGCGATCGCCGCCGGCATCCCGGGGGCGTGGATCGAGCCGAAGACCTTCGGGTTCGCCGTGCCCTCGCGCACCGTGGTGTCGGCCGACCGCGCCGGGCTGCACGAGCGCGTCGACGCGCTCATGGCGGCGCAGGCGCCGGAGTGGCGTCGCCGTACCGGCCACGACATCGTCGAGTACGCCTTCCGCGACGAGGGCAAGGACACCGCCGTCGCGTGGCTGCGCGAGCGCACCGCTGCGACGGCAGTGCTCTTCGCCGGCGACGACGTCACCGACGAAGACGCACTGCGCTCGCTCGGACCGGGAGACGTGGGCGTGCGCGTCGGAACGGGGGAGACGTCGGCATCCGTGCGTGTGGACGGCATCCCAGAACTGGCGGCCATGCTTGTGCGTCTGGCGCGCGAGCGCACCGCCTGTCGGGAATAGACTTCGAGAATGCCTGAAAGCTCCACCACCATCGACATCAAGCCGCGCAGCCGGGTCGTGACCGACGGCATCGAGGCGACGACGTCACGCGGCATGCTGCGCGCCGTCGGCATGGGCGACGAGGACTGGGACAAGCCGCAGATCGGCATCGCGTCGAGCTGGAACGAGATCACGCCCTGCAATCTGAGCCTCGACCGGCTCGCGCAGGGTGCGAAGGAGGGCGTGCACGCCGGCGGCGGATACCCGCTGCAGTTCGGCACGATCTCGGTCTCGGACGGCATCTCGATGGGCCACGAGGGCATGCACTTCTCGCTCGTCTCGCGCGAGGTCATCGCCGACTCCGTCGAGACCGTCGTCATGGCCGAGCGCCTCGACGGCACGGTCCTGCTGGCCGGGTGCGACAAGTCCATTCCGGGCATGCTGATGGCCTCCGCGCGCCTGGACCTGTCGAGCGTCTTTCTCTACGCCGGGTCGATCGCGCCCGGCTGGGTCAAGCTCTCCGACGGGACCGAGAAGGACGTCACGATCATCGACTCCTTCGAAGCGGTCGGGGCGTGCCTCGCCGGAAAGATGAGCGAGGCCGACCTCAAGCGCATCGAGTGCGCGATCGCGCCGGGCGAAGGCGCCTGCGGCGGCATGTACACCGCGAATACGATGGCCTCGGTCGCCGAAGCGCTGGGGCTGAGCCTGCCGGGCTCCGCCGCGCCGCCATCAGCGGACCGCCGCCGCGACTACTTCGCGCACCGCTCCGGCGAGGCCGTCGTGAACCTGTTGCGCCAGGGGATCACGACCCGCGACATCCTCACGAAAGAGGCGTTCGAGAACGCGATCGCCCTCGCGATGGCGCTCGGCGGCTCGACCAACGTCGTGCTGCACCTGCTCGCGATCGCGCGCGAAGCAGACGTCGAACTGAGTCTGCACGACTTCAACCGCATCGGCGACAGGGTGCCCCACGTGGCCGACATGAAGCCGTTCGGAAAGTACGTCATGAACGACGTCGATCGCCACGGCGGCATCCCCGTCATCATGAAGGCGATGCTCGACGAGGGGTTCCTGCACGGCGATGCGCTGACGGTCACCGGCAAGACGGTCGCCGAGAACCTCGCCGAGCTCGACCCGGACCCGATCGATGGCACCGTCATCCACACCTTCGACGACCCCATCCATGCCACCGGTGGTCTCACGATCCTGCACGGGTCGCTCGCACCCGACGGCGCCGTCGTGAAGACGGCAGGCTTCGACGCCACCGTGTTCGAAGGTCCCGCGCGCGTGTTCGAGCGCGAGCGTGCGGCGATGGATGCCGTCGCGGACGGTTCCATCGAGCCCGGCAGCGTGCTGGTGATCCGCTACGAGGGTCCGAAGGGCGGCCCCGGCATGCGGGAGATGCTCGCCATCACCGCCGCCATCAAGGGCGCGGGGCTCGGGAAAGATGTACTACTCTTGACGGACGGCAGATTCTCGGGCGGCACAACCGGCCTGTGCATCGGCCACATAGCACCCGAAGCGGTGGACGCAGGTCCCATCGCCTTCGTGCGCGATGGTGATCTGATACGGGTCGATATCGCGGCTCGCACTCTCGACCTACTCGTCGATGAGGCAGAGCTGAACTCCCGCCGCAACGGCTGGGAGCCGCTTCCCCCGCGCTATACCCGTGGCGTCCTGGCCAAGTACTCCAAGCTCGTGCGTTCTGCTGCCCAGGGCGCCACGACGGGCTGAGCTCCCACTGACGGGAGAGCGCCCTCCCCGAAATCCAAGAGGTATCCGCATGTCTCTCGACACCGCCGCGGCCGTGCCGCGGC
>NZ_JBASZT010000129.1:0-14278 GCF_049661145.1 Microbacterium sp. | reverse complement strand
CGCAAACTACTACGCCCCCGACCCCGAACGCGCCAAAACCAACGCCCTCCGCCAACTCCGCGCTCTCGGATACGACGTGGAACTCACACCCCTGGCAGCCTGAACCTCACGAAGACTTTCGGGTCAGAACATCGACTCGTAGATCTCCTTGCAGGTCGGGCAGATCGGGAACTTCTCCGGGTCGCGACCGGGTGTCCACTTCTTGCCGCACAGTGCTCGGACGGGCTTACCCGTCAGCGCCGACTCGAGGATCTTGTCCTTCTTGACGTAGTGCGAGAAGCGCTCGTGGTCACCCGGCTCGATGTGCTCTTCACGCAGGAGCTCTTCGAGTTCGCGATCGAGCGTAGCGACGCCGCCGTCGTCGGGGCGATCCAGTGGGGTGCTCATGGTCCCCGATTCTAGCGGCGGGCGGCGACGGGCGGGCCTGTTGCCCACAGACCCGTCGGTCGCCACCGGTCAGGTCGAGGCGGCGAACTCCATCAGGCGCCCGCCGCTGCGATCGAAGACGGCCCCGCCACCCAGGACGCCGCCGACCAGCACTACTGCGCCGATCCCGGCGCCACCCCACAGGGCGAGCCAGGACCACTCCGCGTCGACCGTCAGGGCAAGCCACGCCCACCACAGCGAGGGAAGACTGAGCACGATCGCTGCGACCAGCACGACCCCCTGCGACAGTCCGCCGCCGGTGCGCTGCGGCTGCTGGAACGGGCTGTCCCCGGGTCGTGACACCGGGTACGGTGCGACGACCGATGCGACGGACGAGAGCCCGAGGCCGGTCAGGAACAGGCTCGCACACACACCCGCCATCGCAGGCAGCATCGCCCAGCGTCCGTGAAGCGAGATCGACAGCGGGATGACGACAGCAAGGATCAGGATGCCGATCACCGCGACTGGGACGAGCCTTCCGACACGGTCGGCGACGCCACGCACGGCGCTCGCGATGTGCATCCACAGCGCCGTCGAGTCGTACGCGATGTCGTTGTGGACGAGCCAGCCGAGGAACAGTGCGATGAGCGGTGCCGGCAACAGCGACGCCGTCGACATCGGCACTCCCACCAGCACGAGCGGCACGACGGCGACGACCGCGGCGACCGGCACGATGGCGACGTTGACGAGATACCGGGGATCGCGCGACCAGTAGATGAGACTCCGGGCGGCGACGCCCCCCGCTGGAGTGCTTCCGGTGATGTCGAACCAGCCGAGTCCACGCCGCTCGCGTGCCGAACCCGGACGTTCGGTCGTCGTCAGCAGCCGGTCGACGAGCCACAGCCAGAGCCCACCGAGCGCGACGATGGTCACCGAAGCGATCAGCAGGGGCGGCACCAGCGAGCCCGTGAGCGCAGCGCCGGGTAGCGCCCAGGCCGCTCCCAGCGGCGTCATGGCCAGCACATCGACAGCCTGCGTCAGCGCCGAAGGCACCTCACCGTGCCACTCCAGCGACGCGAGGAAAACGACGACCGGAACGATCACGACCAGCAGCGCGATGAGGAACACGCCGGTCAGTTCCCGGGAACGACGATCACGCAGGAGCAGGCTCGCGATCGCGAAAGCGACCTTCGTGAACAACAGGCAGGTGACGACGCCGATGACGGCGGAGAGCGTGGCGACGTGACTCGACGCTCCCTGCGCGGTCCACAGGGTGACGAAGGCAACGGCGACGACGCACGCGCCGAGGATCGGCATGCTCACGATGCTCGCAAGGAGCGTCGTCCACGCCGTCGCGTGCGCAGTGGCGCCGAAGACCGCGAACCGGCGCGGGTCGAGCTGGTCGTCTGCGCCACCGACGAGTGCCGCGACGACGAATCCCAGGGTCAGCGCGGAACACCCCACGATCGTCACGGCGTAGGCGACATCAGACGGCACCGCACGCAGGCTCAGGATGCCGACGCACGCGAGCGCCACGATGAGGATCAGAAGCACGAGAGAGATCGCAGCGCGGATCACCCGACGGCGGTCGCCGCGTAGGGCGCCGAAGATCAGGTCGAGCCTCAGTCGGAGAACGTGTGCAACCACTCCAGGCCCTCCACGTCGCTCGCGCCCCCCGCCAACTCGAGGAAACGCTCTTCCAGGGTGCGCCCGGCGCGCACGTCCTCGACGCTGCCTTCGGCGAGCACGTGCCCGCCGACGATCACGGCGAGTCCGCTGCAGACGCGCTCGACGAGCTCCATGCCATGGCTGGAAAGCACCACCGTGCCACCGTGCTCGACGTACGCGCTCAGGATGTCGAGAATGACGGCGGAGGAGACCGGATCCACCGACTCGAAAGGCTCATCGAGCACGAGCACCCGGGGCGAGTGAATCATCGCGCCCGCGAGCATGAGCTTCTTCGTCATGCCGGCCGAATAGTCGGAGACCGTCCGTCCGAGCGCGTCGGTCAAGTCGAAGGCGCGCGCCAGGTCGGCGACGCGACTTTCGACCACCGAACCGCGCAGGCCACGCAGCACGCCGTAGTAGTGCAGCAGTTGTCGCCCGGTGAGCCGGTCGAAGGTGCGCAGACGGTCGGGCAGAATGCCCATCTGACGCTTCGCGCGCCGCGGGTCCGCCTTCAGATCGACTCCCGCGATGGTGATCGAACCACTGTCCGGGCGCAGGAGCCCCGCGATCATGGACAGGGTTGTCGTCTTGCCGGCGCCGTTGGGACCGACGATTCCGTAGAAGCTGCCGGGAGTGATCGTCAGGTCGATGCCGTCGACCGCCGTCACGCCACCGAACGCCTTCATCACGCCGCGCACCCGGACGGCAGGGATCATTTCGTCGATCTCCAGAGTCGAGACGACTCCGGCTTCGGATTCCTCGATCTGCAGGAGCACATCCGCGTCGTCCAGGTCGATGTCGAGGTCGATGTCGAACTCGACATCGAGGTCCGCATCGGGCCCCGGCTCCGATGCCGTCTCGGGGTCAGGTTCGGGCTCCGGTTCCGGCACGACCACCTGCTCTGCCTCCGGCCCAGGCT
Organism: Microbacterium sp.; assembly: GCF_049661145.1. Lineage (GTDB taxonomy): Bacteria > Actinomycetota > Actinomycetes > Actinomycetales > Microbacteriaceae > Microbacterium. The sequence continues at coordinate 11,325 of NZ_JBASZT010000129.1, read as the reverse complement.
GCGGATCGGGCTCAGGCACGGCCTCAGGTTCGGGTTCTGGCTCAGGCTCAGGTACGACCTCGGGTTCTGGCTCAGGCTCAGGCTCAGGTACGACCTCGGGTTCTGGCTCAGGCTCGGGCTCAGGTACGACCTCGGGTTCGGGCACGACCTCGGGTTCGGGTTCCGGCTCGGGCACGACCTCCGACTCGGGTTCCGGCTCAGGCTCAGGCACGACCTCCGCTTCCGCCACCGCCTCGAGCTCAGGTGCCGCGACAGGTTCAGGTGCCGCGACGGCGTCGGGTTCCGATTCAAACCCCGCCACGGGTGCCGACTCGACCGCGGGAAGCGCTTCGGGCTTGGGCGGCACGACGAGTTCCTCGTGTTCGCCGCCGCGCGCAGCCGCTTCGAATTGCGCAGCGGCGACGTCGGCGGGAGTCTCAGGTGGCGGCGGGGCAACTGCCCTCTTGGCACGGGCAGTGCGCTTGACGGGCCTGCGGGGTGTCGTCGTACGCGGCCTCGAAGGAGATGCACGCGGTTTCTTCGGAGGCGATGCCGGTTCAGTCTTGGGCGCGACGGCATACGCTTCGGCATCGAAGCGCGCCGCCGCTTGCGAAGCGGTGACTGATGGGAGCGGCGGCAGCGCGTGCACGCCGTCGTCGTCCTCGGAGAGTGGGAGGGAGGCGGTCACCCATCCAACCTAGCAAGGCGTCCCGACGTCCAGATATCGTCTTTCGGAGGAGGCGGTCCTGACCGAATTGTCACGAATCGACAACGGACCAGCCCTTTCCGGTGCCTTCTCAGGTGGCTTCGCTACCATAGCGACGGCACGAAGGAGTGTCTGCATGTCGAACTGGCAGTGAACACTTTCCCAGGAGCTTCCCTTGACTCTTCAGACCGTCATCCTCGCCGCCGGCATGGGCTCGCGGCTCGGACGCAGCCTGCCCAAGTCCCTCACCACGCTCAGGGACGGTCGAACGATCATGGGCCAGCAGCACGACAACATCCGCGCGGCGTTTGGTCGTGATGCACGAATCACCACGGTCGTCGGCTATCGCGCCGAGACGATCGTCGATGCTTTCCCGACAGCGGAGTACGTGTACAACGAGCGCTACGACCAGACGAACACCTCCAAGAGCCTGCTGCGCGCGCTGAAGGCGACCGGGCGCGGCGGCGTGCTGTGGATGAACGGCGACGTCGTGTTCGATCCGCGGGTACTCGGCCGCACCATCGACCTCGTCGAGCGCGACCAGTCGTTCGTCACCGTCAACACCGCCAAGGTGAGCGACGAAGAGGTCAAGTACACGGTGGATGCCGACGGCTACATCAAAGAGTTGTCGAAGACCGTCAAGGGCGGTATCGGCGAGGCAGTCGGCATCAACTACATCTCCCGTCGCGACAAGCGCGCGCTCATCACGCAGCTCGGCCGCGTCGACGACCAGGACTACTTCGAGCGCGGGCTCGAGTTGGCGATCGTCGAGAACGGCCTGCTGCTGCAGCCGCTGGACATCTCCGACCTCTACGCCGTCGAGGTCGACTTCGTAGAGGATCTCGAGCGCGCGAACCAGTTCGTCTGAGCCTCGATCACGCCGAGATCCGCGGTCACCGGGTCGCGCCTTCAGCACCTGCCCAGCCGCACTTCCTAGGATCGTGCCGACATGGCCAAGGTCCACCGTATCCACTCCCTCCCCGACGATTCGCCGTGGGACGGCGGGTCGCCGCCCGAGGGATCGGCGCAGCATCCGCGCACCATCCGCGCGCTCGACCGCGTGCTGCAGGTGCAGCGGCCGGCCGTGATCGCGCACCTGCGCAGCATCCGGCTGCGCCATCCCGATGCGACGACGACCGAAATCGCCCGGATGCTGGAGCGGCGCTACCTCGCCGCGGTGACCACGGGCGGTGCGGCAGTCGGTGCGACGGCGGTCATCCCCGGGGTCGGCACGGGGATCACCCTCGCCCTTTCCGGAGTCGAGACGGTCGGCTTCCTCGACGCGACGGCACTGTTCGCCCAGTCGCTCGCGGAGCTCCACGGCATCCGCGTCGAGAATCCCGACCGCGCGCGGGCTCTCGTGCTGACGCTCATGCTCGGCAACGAGGGGGTCGACCTGGTCGCCCAGCTGGGCCGTCAGGTCGCCGGCAAGGGCGTGGCTCGCGACCGGTACTGGGGCGAGATCATCACGAAGTCCCTGCCGCGTGCGGCGGTGGGCCCGCTCGTCGACCGGCTGAAGCGGAGCTTCATCCACCAGTTCGCAACGAAAGGCAGCGCGTCGATCATCGGCAAGGCGTTGCCGTTCGGCATCGGTGCGGCGATCGGCGGGACGGGGAACCACCTGCTCGGCCGCCGGGTCGTGGTCGGCTCGCGGCGAGCGTTCGGCGTGCCGCCGACCGAGTATCCCGCCGAACTGGAGCCCCTCCCCGGAGCGAGCAGGGTCGAGCAGACCGCGTTCGGCGCCGTTCGCCGCGCAGGAACGACGCTGACGTCGAGCTCCCGCCGAGTGACGGATGCCGTGGGCACCGCCGTCGCCAAGGTCACGCCGAAACGACGGCAGACGAGTGCGGACGAGTCCACGCCCGATGACTGAGGACGTCGCCGCTGCGACAGTCACTCCCGGTGCTGACGACGACGCATCTCACGGATCGCGGCCGTCAGCGAGTAGGGCTTCACGTCGTCAGGGAGGTCGGCCGCGGTAAGACCCTCGACGAACCGCTCCGGGGGGACGCCGAGTGCCGTGGCGATCTGGATGATCACGAACAGCGTGGGGTTGCCCTGCCCGTTCTCGATGCGCGCCAGGTGGGACAGGTCCATATCCGCGAGCTCTGCCAGCTGTTTGCGGCTGATGGTCTGCTTGTCGCGCAGGTCGCGGACGAGAGCACCGAACCTCTCGGATGCCGACGACCGCGCTTCCTTCATGCCTCCAGCGTTCCGGCAATCCGCTCCCGCACCGGTCGCATTTGAGCATGCGCTTACTCCCCCACGTCCTGCATCGCCTCCTCCACACCCCGCGGCTTTCGGCAGTTCTCCACAGATCCGCGGTTCCCGGGCCGAATGCGCCGTTCCGGGGTCGGTCCCTGTCTCTAGTCTCACCGGCATGCTGCGAGCCCTCGAACCGGGACGATCCCGTCCTTACCGCGTCCCCTGGAGCGTTGACCGCTCCGACGGGGCCCATCCCACCCTCACCAACATCGGCGAGGAGCCCGCCGACTTCGTCCGCGTCTTCCGATCGGACGGACCGTCGGAGCACCTCGGGCAAGTGCTCCCCGGCGAGAACGTCACCCTGTGTCTCTGTGGCGCCGACCTCGACGCCGTGGTCGTGACACTCGCCTGGTACCGCTGGCTGACCGACGAGGAGTACTGCTGGCGCTTCGTCCTGTGACGATGCGAGACCTTCCTCGCCGGTGCGGGCGCACAATGGAGGCATGGGAATCTTCCAGAGCCGCCCCGAGGAGCCGACCGAGTGGGCGGGGCTCCCGGCCGAACCCTGGGAGCCGCACGAGCCTGCGGAGGTGCTTCCACCCGCCGTCGACGACCTCGGCATCCTCGGCGCCGCCGGCACCGCGTTCTCCGTGCCCGTCGAGGTACTGGTGGAAGAGGCCGTTCAGGACGCCGGCGGCGACGCTGATCCCGCGGCCGGCTGAGGAGGGTCAGCGAACTGCGGAGATTTCGCTCCATCGCTCTCTCCACAACCGCAGACCTCAGCGAGTTGTCCACAACGCGCCGGGGTCGGCTCCCAGAGACGGGCCGGCGTCGCCACCATGGCGGGATGAGCGAAACCACCACCATCATCAAAGCCGTCACCACCGCTGACGTCGTCGCCCTCACCGAGGCCTCCGCGGGGTTGGAACTGCGCAACTGCGTCGTGGTTCTGCCGTTCTGGCACCGCCGCAGCAACGGCGCGTTCCGCATCCCACTTCCGCCGCTGCGCGATGTCGATGCCGTGCCGCCGGTCGTGAAGAGCCTCACCACCGCCACGCTTGCCCTGCTCGCACGCCTGGACGGCTGCAATGGCGTTGCCATCGTCGCCTATAGCGACGACCCGTTCGTGGCGGCCGACTGTCCTCTGACCGACCTGCTGGAGGGCTTGCTCGAGCGCTTCGCCGAAGCCGGATACGCCATCAAGGATGCCGCTATCGTCGCGCGCGACGGCTGGTGCGCCCATTTCGACGACTCCGGCGAGCGCGATCTGTCCGAACTCGAGGCCGCGCGTGCCGCCATACCGCCCGAACTTCGACAGCGTACCGCGCCCGAACACTTGCCGCCCCGCGACGGGCGCCTGGCGCAGCAGGTCTGCCTCGCCCTGCTGGAGCGCCTCGATGACATCGAACTCGACTCCTTCGGCAGCGTTCGCTCCCATCCGCTGCCCGATCCCCTCGACCTGCTGGAGGAACTGCTCGCTCAAGATCCCCACACGGTCGGGCCGCTGAGTCTGGCGCGCCTGCTCGCGACGCTCCGAAACGAGGGCGATGTCGACCGGACCGTCCTGCAGATCGCGTTCGGTCGAAGCGCCGCCGGGCGGCACCCATACGAAGACAGCCACACGGCACGACTGCTCGCGGGTGACACCCGGCAGCGACCGGACGCGGGCCGCCTGAGCCGTGGCGCGAAGCTCCTGGGGAGAGCCGTCGTCCATTGCCCCCTGCCGGAGCGCTCCTGGGCGATGTGCGCGCTCGCCTGGGTGCGTTGGGCGCTCGGGATCGCGTCGGCGGCCGATGCGCTCATCACCGAAGCCGCCCGCGTCGACCCTTACAACAGCCTGGTTCCCGTGTATGCCTCGCTGCTGCGCAGCAGCCATCCGGCGTGGATCTTCGACCGCCGTCCGCCGACGAACCGCAAAGATCGGCGGGCCGCCGCCCGTGCCGCACGTCGGGACGCGCTGGTGCGCGCCATCCGGGACGAACCCACCCCCGCGCGCTGAGCCCGAGGGCCCGCGGCGAAAGCCAGTCGTCACTCACCCGCCCCGGCGCCGTCTTGTCGCACCGTGCATCTTTGACGTCCTGGGTAGGCTCAGGGCGTGACCGTCGTCCTCATCGCCCTGCTCTTCGTCAACGCCGGCTTCAACGTCCTCGTGTGGCCACGGTTCTACGGCCGGGTCGCGAAGGACCCGCGCGCCAGGGATGCCGAGGGCAAGGCCACCCGATTCCTCATCGTGCATGCCGTGCTCATCGCGCTGGCGCTCGCCATCGCACTCGCCTCGGCCATCGCCGCGATCGTGGCCCTCGTCGCGCCGGGCGCATGAGCCCAGCGCTCGACGCGTCCCGCCGACTACGCTCGATCGCATGAGCAGTACACTGGCCGCCCTTACGGCATGGATGCCGCGCCAGCGCTGGTACACGACCACCGACGGCATCCCCCGCCTCCGCATCCTCGCGGATCGGCCTTTCAGCGGCGCTACCGCGCCGTGGGGGCGCGAAAATCCGCCTCAGGTGGCGAGACATTCGCATCAGCACGTCGACTCCGACGACCCCGGAACGCAGGTGCGCATCCTCATCGTCGTGGACGACGCGCCGCAGCGACCCATCGTCTATCAGGTTCCCCTCGTCATGCGCGCCGCCGCCGACGTGACGGGCATGGCATCCTTCATCGGCGTTACGGACGCCGGGCGGGCTCTCGTCGACGGGCCCCACGACCCCGCCTACACGGCGGCGCTGTGGCGACAACTCGAATCCGGCGATGAGGCCACCGCGGAGGTGCTGTCCGGCGAGCAGTCCAACACGTCGATCATCTTCCGTCCGGACCACGGCACACCCGTCATCTGCAAGGTGTTCCGCCGACTCCACAGCGGGCTGAACCCCGAGATCGAGTTGCAGTCCGCCCTCGCTGCGGCTGGCTCCGCGCACGTTCCCGCCGTGGTCGGCAGCGTCGACGGCCAGTGGCACTCCGCCACCACCGACGACGTCGAGTCCGGGTCGCTCGCCTTCGCGCAGGAGTTCTTCCCCGGTGTCGCCGACGCCTGGCGCGTCGCTCTGTCGGCCGCGAGCGCGGGGGCCGACTTCACCGACGAGTCCGATGCCCTCGGCCGCGCGACCGCCGAGGTGCACCTCGACCTCGCCCGGCTGCTCCCCACTCCGCCTGCAGACGACGACGCTCGCGCCGCTCTCGCGGGCAGCTGGCGCAGGCGGCTGGCGATCGCACTCACCGAGGTGCCACAGTTGGCCCGCCACCGCCACGCCATCGAGCGCACCTATCGTGCCGCCATGGCAACCGAGTGGCCGGCACTGCAGCGCGTGCACGGCGACTTCCACCTCGGTCAGGTGCTGCAGGTGCCCGGTCGCGGCTGGGTGCTCCTGGACTTCGAGGGCGAACCGATGCGCCCCATCGACGAGCGCCGCGCCCCCGATCTCGCTCTCCGCGACATCGCCGGCATGCTGCGCTCATTCGACTATGTCGCCGGCTCCCTCGCGCAGGCCGACACAAGGGCGCGTGCGGGCGCGGATGCGTGGGCGGCCGCTGCCCGCGATGCGTTCCTCCGTGGCTATCGCGCAGCATCCGGTGCTGCGGCGTCGGGACCGCTCCTGGACGCGCTGGAACTCGACAAGGCGGTTTACGAGTCGCTTTACGAAGCCAGGCACCGCCCGGCGTGGCTCGCGATCCCACTGGCGGCGATCTCGCGCCTCGTCGATCGCTGACGGCTACTCGTCGTCGAGTTCGGCCTCGTCGTCCTTCCCCTCCGGCTCGCCGACCGAGGCCAAGTGCCACCGCTCCCATCGGGTCATGAGGTCGTCGATCGCCGCGGCGAACCGCGCCGAGGCGGCTCCCGGAGCCGTATCTCCGAAGTAGTGGCGCACCCAGCCCTCCAGACGCGAGACAGCGTCCGGGTCGGACAGCACGCGCGCGGTCTCCGCGAGGACGCGGGAGGCTGCGGCAGCATCCAGCCACTCGGCGTCGGAGAGGTAGCCGTGCGTGTCGACGAGCGCGGCGGGGTCGGCCGGCCTGGTCACCATGAGCGGCCGGTCGGCCGCGAGCCGGTCGTACACCATCGCGGAGATGTCGACGATCGCGACGTCGGCAGCCGCCAGTTGCCAGCCCAGGTCGGGCTTGTCGTCGAAGACGTGCTGCGCGGCCGGATCGGCCGCATTCGCTGCGGCGATCGCGGCGACGATGCGTCGGTTCGCCGCTCCGTACTCGTCGTCGACGACACCGGAGCGCGGATGCGGCCGGTAGATGAGACGGTGCGCGGGTGACGCCAGCACCGCCGCGGCGAGCGCCTCGCCGTGGGTGCGGATCGACCCGTAGTGCGCCGACGGCCGATCGCCCTCCCACGTGGGCGCGTAGAGGATGACGGTGCGCCCGTCAGGAGTGTAGGGCGGCGCACCGGAGTAGTGGTCCGCCTGCGGCCGCCCGATCTCGATGGTGCGCTCGTCCAGGTCGTAGTCCCACAGCACCCGGCCCAGCCGCTGCCGGGCAGCCTCTCCGGCGATGAAGGCGAAGTCGTAAGCCTTGAACTGGTTCGTCGTCATGTACATCTTGTCGGACTCGCCGTGATTGATGAACACGTGCCAGCGGCGGCCGTACCGGAACATCTGGAAGTTGCGCGTGTTCTGATTCACGTACAGTACGACGCGGATGTCCTGTCGGCCGATGAAGCGTTCCACGTCACGGACGGTCGGCGCGAACGCGACGGGCACGGCACCATCCGTAAGGATCGCACGCGCACCGGTGGCATTGCGGCTGAGCACCACCACCGGCCAGACCTTGGCGATCTCGGCCAACGGCTTGTACCACTGGCGGATCTGGTACATATTCACGTCGCCGTCGGCGAAGTAGACCGCGACACGGAAGTGCTGAGCCGGGTGCGGAGGCTGCCTCGCAAGCCGTGAGCGCACATCCGCGGCCGCGCGGCGGCTGCGCAAGGCCTTGCTGAGCACGGCGACGGCCTTGCGCCCGTCCGAAACGACTCCCATCCCTCCAGCCTAGAGCGCCGACCACGCCGGGTCCGGGCGACGTGACATGATCGACGAGTGCACGACGAGGACCACCACCATCGGGACGCTCCCGTTCCACCGGTGGATGCCGGGGTCAGCTTCGTCATGCCGGTGCTCAACGAGCAGGCGTATCTCGAACACGCCGTCCGCAGCGTCCTCGTGCAGGACCTCGACGGCCCCGCCGAGGTCATTCTGGCGCTGGGACCTTCCACGGACGACACCGATGCGATCGCGCGCCGGCTCGCCGAGCAAGATCCTCGAGTGCGGCTCATCGCGAACCCCGCCGCCGACATTCCGATAGGCCTCAATCTCGCCATCCGCGCGGCGCGCCACGCCACGATCGTGCGCGTCGACGCGCATTCGGAACTCGAGCCCGGCTACACGCGCCGCGCTCTCGCGACGCTGGCGAGGGTGCGCGCGGCCAACGTCGGCGGCGTCATGCGCGCCGACGGCCGTACTCCTTTCCAGCGCGCCGTGGCGCGCGCGTACAACTCGCCCATCGGGCTCGGCGGCGGCTCGTACCATTCGGGCGGTGAGGAAGGCCCCGCCGAGTCGGCGTACCTGGGGGTGATGCGTCGCGCCGTGCTCGACGAAGTGGGACTGTTCGACGAGACCATCCGCCGCGGCGAGGACTGGGAGCTGAATCTCCGCATCCGTCGCGCCGGATACCGGGTCTGGTTCGACCCCGCGCTCGCCGTCACGTACTGGCCCCGGGAGCGCTGGTCACGGTTGGCACGTCAGTTCCGCTCCACCGGCACGTGGCGCGGCGAACTCGTCCGCCGCTACGGCCGGCGCAACTCGTTGCGGTTCTTCGCCCCGCCGGCGCTCGTCGTCCTCGTGCTGCTGGCGATCGCTGTTGGCGCGCTGCTGGTGACGGGTGCGATCGGCGGAGCGGCCGCGCTGGCGGCATCCGTCGTCTTCGTGCCCCTGGCGGCGTACGCGGTTCTCGTCGCGGGCTCAGCGCTGGGCACGGCCGCGGGACCGGGGCTGCGGGAACGGATGTGGACGCTCGTGGTGATCCCGACGATGCATCTCGCGTGGGGCAGCGGGTTTCTCCTCGGCGCGGCGCGGGGCGCGCGCGAGGACGTGGACACTTCGCGCCTGGATCGCAACACTCCGCTGCCCTAATACGAACGCGTCGCTCCGGGACCCGCGGCTTTCGCCACTCCACGGCGCGGCAACGCCCCTATAAGGCCAACACTACTAAGGCCAACACGACGCGCTCGGGCACGACGCGCTCCGACCGACGCGCTCCGGCATCGCGTCGGTCGGGTCAGCTCTTCAGCGGCGCTGCCGCGCCGTGGGGGCGAGAAGGTCTGGCTCATGTCACGAGACTTTCGCGTTAGGCGCGGTCGACGAAGCCCTGGTCGAGAACGCGGGCGACCACCCGCTCGGCCGCACGGCCGTCGTCGCGCGCATTGAACCGGTCCCGCCAGCGTGCGTAGCGATCGGCCGTGGCGAGGAGCGCACCGGGATCGTTCAGCACCGCGGTCAGCTCTGCCTGCGTCGACGTGATCGGTCCCGGCGCGTGCGCGGCGAGGTCGAAATAGAAGCCCCGCAGCTCACCGCGGTAGTGCACCATGTCGGGTGTGAAGAAGTACAGCGGTTTGCCGGTGGCGGTGAAGTCGAACATCACCGACGAATAGTCGGTGACCAGCGCGTCGGCGGCCAGCAGGAGCTCGGAGATGTCGGGGTAACCCGTGACATCGACGACGCGCGCGCCCTGCGCGTCCGATCCTGGCAGCAGCGTTCGCGAATGGCCGCGGACCAGGACGACGGCATCCGTGTCGCGCGCGAGGCGCTCGAGGTCGAGGAAATCGACGATCTCATCGCGATCGTCCCGCCACGTGGGTGCGTAGAGCAGCACGCGGGCATCTCCTGCGAGCCCCAGGCGCGCCCGGATCGTGGCGCCGTCCCCGGTCACCAGGACGTCGTTGCGGGGGTAGCCCTCCACCCAGATCGGGCGGCGCAAGAAGGCATATGCCTTGCGCAGAATGCGTGCGCTGTACGCGTTCTGCGCCAGCAGCACGTCCCACCGGCGACTCTCCCGCATCACCGAGACGGCGCGCCGCGGATCGAAGCCCGGCCGGTGCAGCGCGAGCCGCTTCAGCGGCGTGCCATGCCAGGTCTGCAGCACGACCTGCCCGGATCGGCGGGTGAAGCGGCGGCGCAGCCAGTCGTTGACGACGAGCAGGCGCGCCGCACCGCGCGCACGCCACCACTGCGGACTCCCCTCGATTACCGCGACGGCACCGGGGGGCACCTGCACGGACAGGTCGACGACGCTCCAGTAGCGGATCACGCCGGGCGCGACGCGCGCCAGCTCTCGGTCGATCGCGCGCGGGTTGCAGCTGGCGTTGCGTCCGTAGAAGCTCTCGAAGAAGACGGCGTTCTCAAGGGCGCCGCCGCCGGGCGGCCGCGTCGCATAGCGGCGCTCGAGCGCCGCCTGGCCCTCCCCCGAGTCGTAGGCCGGATCGATCGGCGGGGCGATCGTCAGGTGTCCGTCCGCCAGCTTCGCCCGCAGTGTCGGTGTCATCGCCTCGGCAACGGATGCCGAGAGGTCGAGTGCTGTGCCTGCGGCATCGGTCAGCCGCACCTCGTACCCGCCGCTCGGCAGCGGCAGCAGCGGTCCGCCCCAACGCGCCACCTGCAGCAGGAGCACGGCAGTCCAGGCCGCGTCATCCGACGACACCGGGACTGCGCTCACGCGCGCCCGACGTCCGATCAGTTCAGCCGTCATCGGCGGAACGCCCTGCCCATGGAGGACGAGCGCCGGAGCACGACCGAGGTCACTGTCACCGACGCTGCCGATATCGATGCGGGCCGTGATCGTCATGAACGCCTCTCTGCAGCCAGCCGGGCCTGTATCGCACGGTACACGCGCGCGGTGTTCTCGCCGTCGTCGAACGCGTGCAGCCGGGCGCTCAGCGCGCGGGCTGCCCCGACGCGCCGCTCGCGCTCCTCATGGTCGGACAGCACGGACCCCAACTGGGCGGTCAGCACGGTCCAGTCGCCGGCCGCATCGGAACCGGCGACGTCGGCGTACGTGCCGTAGAAGCCCCGCGTGCGCGCGTAGTCGGCGAGGTCCGGCGCCAGAAAGAGCGTCGGAACCGGCACGAGCGCCGCGTCGAAAGCGAGCGAGGAGTAGTCGGTGACGAGCGCGTCGACGGCGGGCAGCAACGGGGTGACGTCGGCGACGACATCGCTGCCCAGCATCCGCACGTGTGTCCCGAGGAGCGCACCGTAATCCCCTGCCCCGAGCGGGTGGGAACGAATCAACAGCACGGCTCCGGCTTCGGCGAGCACGGCCCGCAGGGCGGTCGCCTCGTCGGCCGACGGAATCGCCGGGTCGAGCGCTCCGTCGCGCCACGTCGGCGCATACAGCACGACGGCGCGCGAGGCGGTCTCCGGGATGAGTACCTCCAGCTG
>NZ_JBASZT010000128.1:0-4856 GCF_049661145.1 Microbacterium sp. | reverse complement strand
GGAACCTCCGCCCAACGCCGCGACAGGCGCGACACCGTCACGCCCGAACCAGCGAACCCCGGCGGACCGAAGCACGAGAACCCGAAATCACACACCAACAACCACTACTCGCGGATCCGGGTCAGAGGATGACGCTACGGAGTTCGCCCCCCGCATGGCAGCGAAGCTGCTTGATGCAGAGAGGTGAGATCTGGACGCTCCGCGATGACCGACAAGTTGGTCGAGGAGCATCCCGATCAGCAGGGCCATCGGGATGCTCCCCCCAGCGAGGAGGGCCTCGTCGGTGGGGTCGTCGGTGATGCGCAGGGCGGCATCCGGCGCACGTGCTGATCTTTCCAACGCCACAGCGTCCGTCGCCCTGGGTAGAATCTCCGCATGAGCGTCCTCGCCAGCAACCTCGACCGGATCACGGTAGATCCGGCAGTCTGTCATGGTGCGCCCACGATCCGTGGAATGCGGTTGCGCGTGCAGGACGTGCTCGGGCTCCTCGCGTCGGGCATGAGCTACGACGATGTTCTCAGCGATTACGACGAGCTCGAACGCGAAGACATCCTCGCCGCATTGGAGTTCGCCGCGCTTGAGTCGTCCGCACGTGTGCTCCGCATCGTCGCTTGAAGCGCTCACCGCGAGCGGCAGGGGGTTGCACCTGCGAGAGCGTGCTGCGTTTCGTCTCGGTCGCCTGCGGCTCTCTCGCTCAACGACCAGTAGGGAAACCTCCTTGGTGGATCCGCGCTGAATGTGCCTGCGTGAGGTACGCGCTGAGAGCCGTCCTCTATTGATCCAAGGTGGCCTCCCGCGTCAGTCGCTGAGGCGGCGGTGGCGCCGTAGTCGTCGTAACCCCAAGGGGTCGGGTTGGTCTGAGGATGCCGCGGCGACCGCCCGCAATCGCTGCTCGGCCTCCGTGGGATCGAGGTCGACCCCGATTGCGACGAGTTCGCCGACCGGAGGGGGTTCGGGCAGAGGGGCGATGTGGATCATCCGGCCCACGACGTTGACGACGTACCCGCGTTCGGTCCGCGCACCGCGCACCCGCACCCGGCCCTTGATCCGGTACGCGCCGTCGGGAGGTTCTTCGAGCAGGTCGATCAGCGCGCCGGGCGCCACAGGCCGGTTCAGCAGCACCGCGGCGGCCTTGGCGTGCTCGTGCCCGTCGTGATCATGGTGCTCGCCGTGCCCGTCGCGCAAGAGCGCGGCGATGGGCAGTTCGTCCTCGGGGTCGTCGCGGTTCGCGGTGTCGAAGACGAGCGCGGGGTCGATCCGCCCCGCTCGCGCGACGACGAGTTGCGCGTGCGGGTTGCGTAGGCGCACGCGTTCGCGGATCCGCACGACGGTGCGTTCGCGCTCGCCGGCGGGGAGCAGATCGGTCTTGCCGATCACGACGAGGGATGCCGCCGCGTACCGGGCCGGTGGTTCCGGCCACGTGTCGACGGTGCGGAAGTGCTCGACGGCGTCGATCACCTCGACGATGCCGCCGGGCCTGATCCGCTCCACCCCGCTGAACCGGATGAGCCGAGCCAGCACGACCGGGTCGGCAGCGCCGCTGGCCTCCACCACGATGGCATCCAGCCGCAGCCGAGGATGCGCGAGCTTCTCCAGCGCCGTGTCGAGTCCACCGGCATCCGGCAGGCAACACAGGCACCCGCCGGAGATGCCCGCCGCCTCGTCGACCTGCCCCGTCACGAGGGCGGCATCGACGTTCAGCGCACCGAAGTCGTTGACGACCACGCCGATCCGCGCACCGGGCGCGCGCAGCAGGTGGTTGAGGAGCGAGGTCTTGCCCGCCCCGAGGTAGCCGGTCACCGCGACGACCGGCACCCGCTCGACCGCCGCCAACGAAGGCCTGAGCGGTGCGTCTTGCTGATTCAGCATGAGAATTTTCACCTGCCCCTTCGTCGCCGTACCGTTTTCCTCGACATTTTTACTGAGAACAATTATCACCTAGAGGAGGGTAGATGAGCCGCGGGGCATGGTTCGGCGCCGTCGCGCTCGTCCTCGTCGTCGCGGTGGCCGGAGTCCTCGTCGGTCAGGTCGCCGTTCCTCTGGACGAGGTCAGCCAGGTCATTGCCACCCATCTCTTCGGCACGACGCCGGACGCTGGGCGCATGGCGGAACAGATCGTGTGGGATGTGCGCCTTCCGCGCGTACTCGCCGGCATCGTTGTGGGCATCGCCCTGGCGGTGACCGGCGTTGTGATCCAGGCCGTCGTGCGCAACCCTCTCGGAGACGCCTACGTGATCGGCGTGACTCCGGGAGCGAGCCTTGGTGCCGTCGCGGCGATCGTCCTCCTCGGCGCGGGGAGCCTCGGCATCACCACCGCGGCGTTTACCGGCGCGATCGCGGCGTTCCTCGTGATCATCGCTCTCGCGCGCCGCGGCAGAGGGTGGATGCCGGGGCGCGTGATCCTCTCCGGCGTCGCGATCGGCTACCTGCTGGGCGCGGCGACGTACTTTCTGCAGATCATGGCGACCCCGACCCAGCTGCAGCGCGCCCTGTTCTGGACCCTCGGCTCGGTCGCAGGGGTCGGCTGGGACGACCTGCCGCCGCTGGTGATTGTCACCGCGCTCGGCTGTGGATGGATGCTGGTGCGCGCCCGCTGGCTCGACGCCCTCGCCGCAGGCCCCGAACTGGCTCGCTCGCAGGGCGTGCCGGTGGGGCGGTTTCAGCTCGAGCTCATGGGGATCGCCGCTCTCATCACGGCGTGCGTCGTCGCGGCCGTCGGTGGCATCGGGTTCGTCGGGCTCGTCATCCCGCACGCCGCCCGTTTCCTCGTCGGCGCCGCTCACCGCCGCGTTCTGCCAGCGAGCCTGCTGCTCGGCGCGGCGTTCCTCCCCGCCGCCGACATCCTCGCCCGCACTCTGCTCGCACCGACCGAGCTGCCGATCGGGATCATCACCGCCGCCGTCGGCGCCCCGCTGTTCATCGCCCAGCTTGCCCGCACTGACCGGGGAGCTCCCGTATGAGCGTCGAACTGCACGCGGTCTCGGTTCGCATCGGCACCGCGCAGATCCTCGAGGACATCACCGCCACCGTCGAGGGTGGCCACCTGGTGGGGCTGCTGGGCCCGAACGGCTCAGGCAAGTCCACGCTGCTGCGTACGATCTGGCACGCGCTGACGCCCTCGCAGGGGGTGGTGCTCCTCGACGGCACGGATGTTGCGGGGCTCTCGACGCGGGAGATCGCCCGCCGGGTCGCGGTGCTCCTGCAGGACGACGGCACGGACGCCCGCGCCACGGTGCGCGATGTCGTGGAGACCGGCAGACTGCCGCACCGGCGGCTTCTCGGCGCAGACGAAGACCCCCACGACCGTGTGGGCGAAGCATTGGACGCCGCGGGTGTCACCGATCTGGCGGACCGGCGGATCGACACCCTTTCGGGTGGGCAGCGCCAGCGGGTGCTCGCGGCCCGCACCCTCGCGCAGACGACTCCGGTCGTGCTGCTCGACGAACCGACCAATCACCTCGACCTCGCCGCGCAGCATGATCTGCTCGGCCTGTTCCGCGGTCTCGGCGTCACCGTGATCGCCGCCCTGCACGACCTGAACCTCGCCGCGGCGTACTGCGACCGGCTCCTCCTGCTCGATGCGGGCCGCCTCGTCGCCGCCGGTGGCCCCGACGAGGTGCTCACCCCCGAACTCATCGGCGACGTATTCGGCGTTGCCGCGGCCATCACGATCAACCCTCTCACCGGAACCCGCGCGGTCCTTCTCGGCCCGCGCCCGATCACAGAAAGCACCCCCGCATGAACACCACCCATCGCGCGGCGCCCGCCGTGCTGCTGCTGGCCGGCCTCGCGCTCGCCGGCTGCTCTGCCGCTACCCCCGCCGACACGATCTCCGAGACGCCCAGCGCGTCCGCCGATGCTGCCTACCCGGTGACCGTGTCGTCGTGTGGGCGTGACTTCACCTACGAGAAAGCGCCCTCCCGCGTTGTGCTCGGCAACTGGCGCACCCTGGAGACCCTCGACGCACTCGGCGTCGGCGATTCCGTGACCGGCGTCGTCCTCGGGCCCGACGACCGCGGCCAGGCGCCCGCCGACCTGCCCGCGGGCGTCACCGTCGTCTCCCCAGACGTCATCCCCGCGCGCGAGCCGATGATCGAGGCCGCGCCCGACCTGTTCCTGTCTTTCAACGAGGCGCAGCTGGTTGGCCAGGGCACGCTGTCCTACGACGACCTCACCGGCATCGGCGCGAACGCGTACGTCATGGGCGCGTACTGTGCTCAGCCGTCGGGCAATCAGTCCATCGAGACCGTCTACGCCGACATCACCAACCTCGGGAAGATCTACGACGTGCCCGCGAAGTCCGACGAGCTCAACCACGAGTTGAAGGACCGCGTCGCCGCCGCAAAGGCCTCGCTGGGGGGCAGCACTGCGACGGTCGCCTTCCTCAAGGTCGTCGGCGGTAAGGTCTACGCGATCGGCGGCTACCCGGCATCCGCCTTCGTTGAGGCGCTCGGATTGACCAACGAGTTCGCCGACCTGCCGACCCCGTTCGCCGAGCTCAACACCGAGCAAGCGCTCGCGATGAACCCCGACATCGTGTTCGTGAACTACGTCGGCGACGAGCAGGCCGCGATCGCCGACCTCGCCGCCGCACTCCCCGATCTCGCCGCGGTGAAGGAGGATCGCGTCTACGGTGCGAACGAGAACCTCGCCCAGGGCAGCGGAGTCGGCATCGTGAACGCTCTCGAAGCGATCGCCGCCGATGTGAAGACCGTCGCACCGTGAGCAGTCCCATGCCCGGCGCCACCGCGTTCTGGGACGGGTTCTACACCGACCACACGTGGTCCGAGCACGGTCCGGTGAACCGTCACCTCATCGCCGAGGTCGAGGGCCTCCCGCCGGGTACGGCCCTCGAC
>NZ_JBASZT010000127.1:0-9942 GCF_049661145.1 Microbacterium sp. | reverse complement strand
ATCAGTGACTCGTGGCCGCTGGCGCGGCCCGTCGTGGGGGTGGGAAAGCATGGGGTGGTTGCTTCTCTTGTCTTGTGGCGTTGGTTGGCGGGATGCTGGGGGTGCTGGTCGTGGGGTGATGTCGGTCGCTGCTTGGTGCGTTGGAGTTCGTGAGTCAGTGTGACAGGGAGGGCGCCGTGGGAACCGTGGATTGCTGCCTTCGAGCGCGAGCGTTAGATTCCTGATTTTGTCCTTGCCCTCTCCCGTGGCCGGTGTCGATGTCATTGAGGGGATGGAGCGTAGAGGGATGGATGTGGTGCATGAGCGGGCTGCGGGGATGGATGTCTCCAAGCGGGATGCGAAGGTCGCGATCCGGGTTCCCGGGAAGCGGGCGGGCACGTTCACCACGACGGTGACGACGTGGGGCGCGAGGGTGGGGCAGATCACCGAGCTTTCGGAGCATCTGCGGGAGGCCGGGGTGACGGTGGTGGTGATGGAGGCGACCGGGGATTACTGGAAGCCGTTCTACTATCTGATGGAAGATGCCGGGCTTCCGGTGATGCTCGTGAACGCGAAGCAGGCCAGGAACATCCCAGGGCGTAAGACTGATGTGTCGGATGCGGCGTGGTTGGCGCAGTTGGGTGCGCACGGGCTGCTGCGGGCGGCGTTCGTGCCCCCGGAGCCGGTGCGGGAGCTGCGGGATCTGACGCGGGCGCGTTCTCACGCGGTGCAGGAGCAGTCCCGGGCGAAGCAACGGTTGGAGAAGTTCCTCGAGTCCACCGGCATCAAGCTGTCCGGCATTGTCACCGACCTGCTCGGGGTCTCCGCACGGTTGATGCTGGACGCGCTCGTGGCCGGGGAACGGAACCCGGAAGTGCTTGCCTCGTTCGCGAAAGGCTCGCTGTCGAAGAAAACCGTCGAGCTGGCCGAGGCGTTGCGCGCGTTCCGGTTCGGCGATCACCACGCGTTCATGATCGGTGAGTACCTCGCCGCGATCGACCAGTCTCAGCACCGGATCGACCGCTTGGACGCGCGGATCGAGGAGGCGATGGCCCCGTTTCGGTCCGTCCGGGACGCGTTGACGACGATCCCGGGAGTGTCGCAGAAGGTCGCGGACGTGATCATCGCCGAGACCGGGGCCGACATGACCGTGTTCGAAACCGCCGGGCACCTGGCCTCCTGGGCTGGCGTCTGCCCTGGGCATAACGAGTCCGCTGGGCGGGTGAAATCCGCCCACACCCGCCCCGGTAACCCATACCTGAAAGGCGCGCTCGGCGTCGCGGCGATGGCCGCGATCCGCTCCAAGACATCCCACCTCGCGCCCCGGTATCGCAACATCGCCGCCCGGCGCGGAAAACTGAAAGCCCTTGTCGCGACCGAACGAGCGATCCTCACCGGCGTCTGGCACATGCTCACCACCGGCACCGCCTGGGAAGACCACGGCCCCGACCACTACACCCGCGACCCCGAACACACCAAAACCCGCGCCCTCCGACAACTCCACGCCCTCGGATACAACGTGGAACTCACCCCCCTCGCCGCATAAACCTCACGAGACTTTCGCGTTAGTCGACGGCGAACGTGACGCCCGTCTCAACACCCCGCACGGAGCGGACGAAGGCCGCTCCGACCGCCCGCGACGTCACCGGGATGAACCCCGGGAACGCGTCGTGGTAGGCCGGCGCGTCTTCGAGAACGCTGGGGCTGACGACATTGATGCGGATGCCGCGCGGCAACTCTCGGGCCGCGGCGAGCACGAACGACTCCAACGCCCCGTTCGCCATCGCGGCTGCAGAACCCGTCGCGATCGCGACTCGGGACAGGATGCCACTCGTGAGGGTGAACGATCCGCCATCCCGCATATGGGGCTCACCGATGCGCACGAGGTCGAGTTGACTGAGGACCTTGCCCCGAAAGGCCGAGAGGTAGTCTTCGCGACTGAGCTGATCCAGGGGGAGAAACGGCACACTGCCGATCGCCGACACGATCGCGTCGAACGGGCCGAGCACCTCGAAGAGCCGCTCGATGCTCGACGGATCAGTCACATCGACCGAAGGTTCGGTTGACCTGCTCACGGCAACGATGTCGTTGCCTTCGGCGAGCGCGGCAACGGCAACCCGCCCGACGTGCCCGCTCGCACCGACGACGAGTACTCTCATGCGGCGTAACTCTACGCCTTCGGGAAGAAGACCCCGGCGGACAGGTAGCGCTCCCCGGTGTCGAGGAGCAGCTGCGAGGCGCGACTTACGCCGCGCGCGGAAGCAAGGACTCCAGGCTCGCGAGCTGTCCGTCGAGCCACTCCTTGACGATACGAGTGCGGTCGTCGGTCTCGGCGGCGGGAAAGGCGATTCCCCGGGTGGGCACACTGGCGCCGAGCTCCACGAGAAGTGGCCTCAGCGTGTGCTCGACGGCGAGAGCGTGGGCGGGCGATCCGATCGTCAGAATCGGGATCGCGGTGACGCCACCCAACCCTCCGGAGTCATACCGGTCGAGGAACGCTTTGAGCAGACCGGTGTATGCGGCTTTGTAGGTGGGGCTCGCGACGACCAGCACGTCGGCGGCAGCGGCCTCCTCGGCGACCGCGTCGACCTCGGGCTCAGCTTTTCAGTGGCGCCGCGCCGTGGGGCGAGAGAGAGTCTGCCTCGGGGATGCGAGACTCTCGCATCAGGGAAGACGAAGACGCGGTCGGCGTATGAAGCAAGGTCGATCGTGGGCAGGAGCGTTGCCCCCGTCAGCTCCGCGAGCTGGACGGCCACCTCCTCGGCGACGAGGGCAGTACGAGACGAGTGATGGGGGTTTCCGACGAGAACGGCTATAGCGGTCATGCTTCGATGAGAACAGGCCCACCGATCGTCGGCAACTGCCGGCGACGCTGCAATACGATCCATTGCGTCGCATGACAGACCGCGCCGCCGCACCCGAGCACGCGGATGGGCGCCGATCTACGGCGCCGCGGATCGGTCGGGGTCGAGGTCGATCCCGTACGCGAGCGAGACATGCCCGTCGTCGAAGACGCGCACGCGGTCGGTGAGCAGGCGCCCGACCCCACGTCGGCGAGCCCCGGGATGCACCCCGAGCAGGCGAAAGTCGAGTTCACCGGTGCGGCCGATCGGGGTGATCTGCTCCCCAGGCCGCCCGGTCGTGACGGTGCCGAGCAGTCGTCCGTCGACGCGATCGACCACGACCCAAGTCTCGTGCTCCTCGGCCCTCGCTCGCCCGGAGGTCGTAGCGGAACACCGCGAGGTGCCCGCCGCGTGACGCGGGGAGCGTCTCACGCTCGGGCACGCGCTGGAACCCGAGGCGGTGGTAGAGGCGCTGCGACGCGTGGTTGCCGGGGCCGGTGTCGAGCACGAGGGCTGGCGCGTCCCACACGCGGGCACGCTCGATCGCCTCACTCATGAGCGCCCAGCCCGCACCGAATCGCCGCGCGCGAGGCAGAACGGCGAGCAAGCGCAGTTCGGCTTCGCCGCCCCTCGCCTGACGAGACAACCTGCTGCCCGGACGCAGCAGACTCGCCGTCCCCAGGAGCTCTCCCGTCGCAGCATCAGCGGCCACCAGCAGATCGCCCTCGGCAGCTCTCGCGGAGGCATCCCGCAGGAGCGCCTCGCGCGCGGGATCGGGACGGGCGGCGTCGCTATGACCCAAGCCGCGATAGGTGAGCTCGCCCACCGCGGCATGCTCGTCGGGTGTGGCTGTACGCACGACGGCGCCGTACGAAGACACGGGGATGGGCGTGACAAGGGCATCCGTCATTTCGGCGCGCCGCCTCCTCTTTCTCGGCCCTCGACCGGTGATGGCCAACTCTAGAAAGACGGCACCTCGGCACGTCCGCCGACCGACGCGATTCGTCACGCCACCGTAGCCGAAGCGGCGCACTGACGCTTCGGACTACGCCTTCGGAAAGAAGACCCCCGCCGAAAGGTAGCGCTCACCGGTGTCGGGGAGAATCGCCACGATCGTTGCGTCGGCCAGTTCGGGGCGCTCGGCAAGCCGGGTGGCCACCCACACCGTCGCCCCGGCGGAAGGCCCGACGAACAGCCCGTCCTCGCGCAGCAGCGCGCGGGCGGTCGCGTACGCGTCAGCGGCCTCGACCTGCAGCACCTCGTCGGCGATCGACGTGTCATAGTTCGGAGGCAGACGTTCCTCTTCGATGTCGAGCACCTTGTGCACTCCGTCGATCTCGTCGGGGTACTCGTCTTCTTCGGTGGGGACCGACGCGTCGCCTGGCTCGGCGATCACGACCCGTAGCCCCGGCTTCTTCTCCTTCAGAAAGCGGCCAGCCCCCGAGACGGTGCCACCCGTACCCACGCCAGCGACGAGCACGTCGATCTCGCCGTCGGTGTCGCGCCAGATCTCCGGCCCCGTGGTCTCGTAGTGCGTGCGCGGATTGGCCGGATTGCCCAGCTGGTTGGCGATGAAGGCACCCTCGTTCTCGGCCTCGGCCTGCGCGAAGAGCTTCTCGAGCGCGTCAGGGTCGAGAAAGAAACTGTTCGGAATGGTCACCAACTCGGCACCGAGGGCCTCGAGGATGCGGCGCTTATCGGGCGAAGTGTTGTCACCGAGATAGAACTTCGTCCGATAGCCGCGACTGGCGGCGATCGCCGCGAGGGCGATGCCGGTGTTTCCGCTCGTGATGTCGACGATGAGGTCGCCGCGCTGCAGCAGGCCCTGCTCCTCCGCGTCGCGGATGATGCCCCAGGCGATGCGGTCCTTGACGCTGCCGACGGGGTTGGTGAACTCTGCCTTGCCGAGAATGCGGGCGCTCAGGCCGCGCGCGGCGGCATAGTTGCCCAACGCGATGAGGGGAGTCGACCCGATCGTGTCGGTCAGGTCACGCGCGATGGCGCGCGGTGCGATGGTGTCGGCGCTGATAGTCATGGCGTGCTGCCTCTCCTTCACGAGGTCCTTGGGCCTCACGAGGTCACTCGGTGGATGCCGGGCCTGGTCTGGGCGTCAGAGTACGTAGTGGCAAGGCGTTCGGCATCCATCGCAGTCATACGCCGACATATGCGCGGATGTGACGCCACGTGACGTTGTGTGTGCCCGCATTGCGTCGCCGGTGGGGACCCCGTCGGGGCGTTCCTAGCCTGAGTCCGTACGCGCCCCCCGCGCCAACCCGTCATCACAGCCCCCACTCGAGGAGACCGCCATGTCCGACACCCCGCGCGAGCCCGAGACCCCCGCCGCCGACACGAACCCGGCCATCACGCCACCGACCGACCAGACCACCACGACGACGGCGAACACACTACCCACGCTGCCCAGCGGCGCTCAGATCGCCGAACCGACCGCCGACCCCGACTCCTCGAAGGGTGTGTCGCGGCGCGCGCTGCTCACCGGCGTCGGAGTCGGTGCTGCCGTGCTCGCCGCAGGGGGCTTCGGCACCTGGTGGTTCCTGCAGAGCCAGAACCGCGCCAACGTCACGGCGAACGGCCTGACCGTCACCAAGTCGTGGGCCGACCGCGAGTTGTTGCTCACGTCGCCGAGCGGGGTCTGTGAAGCACCGCTGGTCATCGCCTATGAGAACGGCCTCTTCGAGAAGGCCGGCCTCAACGTCGTGCTCAAGAAGACCGGTGACGGTGAGAACGTCGTCGAGGCCGTGGGCTCAGGTAAGTACATCGCTTCGAACGGGATCTTCTTCAACTACTTGGGCCCGATCTACAACGGCACACCCGTGAAGCTGTCGGGCGGACTGCACTACGGCTGTCTCGATCTGTACACCCTCACCGACGGCCCGGTGAAGAAGGTCTCCGACCTGAAGGGCAAGAAGATCGGCGTCAGCAACCTGCAGGGTTCGGCGACGAACTTCTTCTCGCTCGATCTGCTGGATGTCGGAATCAACTCGAGCCCCGAGGCCGGCGAGGTCGAATGGGTCGTCATCGAGCAGCCGCTACTGCCCGAGGCGCTCAAGACGAACAAGGTGGATGCCATCGCCACCGGCGGTGGCTATCTGCCCATCATCGAGGGCGTCACAGAGGGTTGGGCGACCGTGCTGTCGAACAACAACGGCCTGAGCGCCAACTCCGACCAGCCGTGCTGCGCCGTCGTGCTGAACAACACCTTCGTCAGCGAAGACCCTGTCACCGCGGCCAAGCTCGTCGAGCTGTGGGCGGACGGCTCGCGGTGGGCGGGAGCGCACTATCAGGAGACCGCCGATCTGCTGTCGGAGAAGGAGTACGTCGCCGGCACACCCAAGGAGATCATTCCGATCCTCGAGACGCTCACGTTCGACCCTTCACCGAAGAACCTCAAGAGCGTATTGCAGCCCGGCATCGAGAAGTACATCAAGACCGGATTCCTGCCCAAGGACACCGACGCGGCGGCCCTCGCCGACCAGGCTTTCGTCGACCTGGGCCTGAACTTCTAAGACCGGTCATGACAGACACTCTCACCGCACGCGCGGCCGCCGCCGCTGCGCCGGGCACGCCTGCGGGTCCGACACCGGATGCCGCCCGCATCCACGCCGCCCTGGAGAAGGTCATCCATCCGGTACGGATCGACCCGCTCGTGCTGACCCTCGGCATCCTGTCGTGGATCGCCGTCGCCGCCGTCTCGGCGTTCGTCCCCAACCATCCGCAGCTGCCACTGCGTGACGTGCAGTACATAGAGCGCGCCAACGCCGCGTCGATCGTCATCGCGCTGCTGATCGCGGTCGGCTGGGCGGTGTTGTGGGCGGTCTCGCGCACCCGCGGGCGGATCGGCGCATGGGCTTACGCGCGCGCCGCACACGGCGCCGCGTGGCTGCTCGGTTCGGGTGTGTTCTTCCTGTTCTGGATCTTCAGCACGTCGAAGACGCTGCTGTTCTCGCCGCCGTACCTCATCGCCCCGCAGGAGATCCTGGAGCGACTGTGGGACTCGCGGGACTTGCTCTGGCGCAGCCTCGTGAGCTCACTCGGACTGCTCGCGACCGGCTTCGTCGTGGGGCTCGTCGCGGGACTTGCGACCGGCATCGTCATCGGCTGGTATCAGTGGGCGAACTACTGGGTGCACCCGATCCTGATCTTCATCGGTCCGGTTCCCGCCCTCGCGTGGGTGCCGATCGTGTTCGTGCTCTCGCCCAGTTCGTTCGCCGGGGCGGTGTTCATGATCGCCCTCAGCGTCTGGTTCCCGATCACCGTGCTCACCCGCGCCGGCATCCTCAGCGCCCCGCGCTCCTACTTCGACGTGGCGCAGACCCTCGGGGCGAAGAGCTGGTTCCTGGTGTTCCGGGTGAGCCTGCCCGCCGCGCTGCCCAGCATCTTCACGGGGGCCTTCATGGCATTGGGGTCGTCGTTCGCGACGCTCGTGGTGGCCGAGAACTTCGGCGTCAACTCGGGTCTCGGGTACTTCCTGAACTGGAAGAAGGGCTTCGGTGATTTCCCGGGTCTGTACGCGGGCATCATCGTGCTCGTCGTGGTCTGTGGCCTGGCGCTGACCCTGCTGTTCCGCATCCGCAACCACGTGCTCCGCTGGGAGAAGGAGCTCACCCGATGGTGACCGCGACCGCCGCCACTGCTACACCGATCGGCACCACCACCGGCGCCGCGATCGATGTGATCGGGGCCACACAAGCGTTCCGCAGCGGAGACAACGACCTGCTCGTGCTCGACGACGTGTCGATCTCGGCGCGACCCGGTGAGTTCGTCGCGCTCGTTGGCCCGAGCGGCAGCGGCAAGTCGACGCTGCTGCGCCTGCTCGCCGGGCTCGACCGCCCGCTCTTCGGGGACGTGTACGTAGGAGGGCGCCCCGTCACGGGCCCCGATCCCGACCGCGCCCTGGTGTTCCAGGACCCCACGCTGCTGCCATGGCGCACCGTCCGACAGAACGTGGCTCTGGGACCGCAGGCCCGCGGCATCCTGAAGCAATCCGCGGGGCGCATCGACGCGGCACTCGAGCTCGTCGGACTGACCGAGTTCGCCGATGCGTGGCCGTCGCAGCTTTCGGGCGGCATGGCGCAGCGGACGGCGCTCGCGCGAGCGCTCGTGGGCGACCCGTCCGTGCTGCTGCTGGACGAGCCGCTGGGAAAGCTCGACGCCCTCACGCGGCGCATCCTGCAGGGCGAGTTGCTGTCGCTGTGGGAGCAGCGCCGGTTCACCGCCGTGCTCGTCACACACGACGTGTCGGAGGCGCTCACTCTCGCCGACCGGATCGTCGTCTTCTCGCCGCGCCCCGCACGCGTGCGGGAGGTCGTCGAGGTGGTTCTCCCCCGTCCGCTTTTCAAGGGCGCTGCCGCGCCGCTGGGGCGAGAAAACCTGTCCGGAGAGGCGAGACTTTCGGGTCCGCGCGACCAGTCCTCCCCGGCGTTCCTCGGGTTGCGGGATCATATCCTCGCGCTGCTGGACGCCGACCTGGAGGCAGCCGCGAGCGCGCCGGATCAGGCGGTCTCATGAGGCCCGACGGCGGCGCGACGTCTCACCCGCCACGACGCCGACCGCAGCGACCGTTCCGCCGTAACGCCGCCCGGCTCGCGGCGGGTGTCGCTGCCGCCTTGGCCCTGCTGCTCACCATCGCGCCGGCCGCGCACGCCCACGTCTCCGTCGGAGCTCCGTCCGCCACGGCCGGCGGCTACACCGTGCTGACGTTCCGCGTGCCGACCGAATCGGACACCGCACGCACGGTCGGCGTGGACGTGCACCTCCCCGCCGATACCCCCCTGCTCTCGGTCCGGGTCAAGCCCGTCGACGGCTGGGACGCGCGCCTCGTCGAGACCGAGCTGCCCGAACCCGTCGAAGCCCCGCACGGCGGCACCGTCACACACGCCGTCACCGAGATCGTGTGGACGGCCACGGGCGAGGGCCTGGGTCCGGAGGAGTTCGGCGAGTTCGAGGCATCGGTCGGGCCGCTGCCCGACGTGGAGGTGCTCTTCTTCCCGACCGTGCAGACCTACTCCGACGGCACGGAGGTCAGCTGGGTGGAGCAGGCCGACGAAGGCGTCGAGGCAGAACATCCGGCGCCCCGGCTGGAGATATCGCCGGCATCCGGTGACGAGCACGGACACGCGGAAGCCTCTGCGCAGCCGACGGCCCAGGCCGCCGCGACGTCGGATCCGTCGGGTGACACCGCAGCCGACTGGACGACCGGGCTCGCCGTTGCGGCACTCGTCGCGTCACTGGTCGCGCTGGGGCTCGCGGTGAACGGCCTGGCAAGGTCGCGATCGCGGCCGTGAGCGGCCGGATGCCGAGAAGGCTCGCGAAACGTCTCGCATCCGCCTTCGCAGTGATCGTCGTCAGCATCCTGCTCGTCGCGATACCTGCCGAGTCGGCGAGCGCGCACGCCTCCGTCGTCGCCACGACGCCGGAACACGGCGCGGAGCTCGACGCGGCACCCACGGCGGTGACGGTGACCTTCTCGGAGCCGGTGACCCTCAGCAGTCTGCTCCAGTCGGCATCGGTGCTGGATGCCGATGGCGCGCACGTGGAGGCCGGCCCCGCGACCCTGGACGATGCGCGGCTCGTGCTGACGATCCCGCTCCCGGCCGACCTGCCCGTCGGTGCCTACATCGCGAGCTGGCGCGTCGTCTCGTCCGACACTCATCCCGTCGGCGGTTCGATCCAGTTCGGTGTCGGCGTCCCGGCATCCACCATCTCCCCGCCAGCACCGCCGGTTCCGAGTGCGACGCTGGCACTGGGTGTCGGCGTCGCGAAGGGTGTGCTCTATCTCGGGCTCGTGCTGGCGTTCGGGCTGCTGCCGCCGGCGCTGCTACTGGGCGCCGGTCCGCGCGAGCGCCGCACGCTCGTGCGCTGGTCACGCGTCGGCGTCGGGGTGGCCGCCGTCGCGTCGCTCGCACAGCTCGTCCTGCAGTTCTTGTGGATCCGCTCTGCGGGCGACGGCGGTGAGTGGCAGCCGGAGGCCGTCACGTTCATGCAGTCGCCATTCGCGCTCGCCGTGGCGGTGCGCGTAGTTGTTCTGGCCGCGGCGACGGTGGTGCTGAGTGTCGCGGGTGCGGCGCGCGCACCGCGCGGCCGGGTCGCGACGCTCGTTCTG
>NZ_JBASZT010000126.1:0-2077 GCF_049661145.1 Microbacterium sp. | reverse complement strand
GGACGAGGGGACGCCCCCTGCCGTGGTTCGTCCGCGCCCGCGCGGGCGGACGGCTCATGCGCTGGTTCCTCGCGCGGCAGCGCGCCGTCGGCCTGGCGCTCTCGAACGTCCGCGGTCCGGCCACGGCGCAGCGGCTGTGCGGCGCGCCGGTGACGGCGGCATGGGCGCTGCCCGTACTCAGCGGCCAGAGCCGCATCGGCATCGCGGCGGTCTCGTACGCCGGTCGGCTGACGGTGTGCGTCCTGTGGAGCGACACCGTCGGGAGCGCCGGCCCCGCCTTCGCCCGCGGGATGCGTGAGGCGCTCGAAGCCGCGGTCGCGCCGGGGTAGCGGGTCAGCGCGACGCCGCTACCGCGCAGCCTGTGACCAGAGCACCTGCCCCTCGGCATCCCGGATCACGGCGTTCGGGGCGTGATCGAGATCGATCGTGACGTCGAGGAACGCCGACCCCTCGGCGGCGCGCACGCGGTAGGTGTACCTCTTGTTCGACCGGTGGACCGCCTCGGTCGTCGCGGACGTCAGCCAGGGATGCCGACGTCGCAGCCCGATGAGATCCTGATGTGAGCGATACAGATGGTTGCCCCACGTCGCGAGCTGGTCGGGCCGGTCGGGGAAGGCGGGGCGCACGGCATCATCCCCGCCGAGCCGCTGCTCCTTCACGCCCGTGAACCCCTGCTCGTCGCCGGCGTAGATCGACGGGATGCCGCCGACCGTCATCAGGATCGCGAGCGCGGTCACCGCGCCGCGCGCCCCCAGCGTGCTCGCGATGCGCGTCACGTCGTGATTGCCGATGAACGTGTTCGGCAGGAACGTCTCGAGGAAGCCGTTGTGCCGCTTCAGTGCCCAGTCCAGTTCGAACAGGTTGCCCGACTCCAGGCTCGACCAGATCGCCTTCCACAGTTCGTACTGCGTCACCGAGTCGACGCCGGATGCCGAGACGAAGCCCGCATAGTCGCCGTGGATGACCTCGCCGAGAAACCACGTGTTGCCCCTTGCCGTGTCACCGGCCGCGCGCACCCCGGGAAGCACCCGCGCCCAGAAGGCCGGATCGACGGAGTACGCGGCATCGAGGCGCCAGCCGTCGATGCCCCGGTCGAGCCAGTGGGTCATGACGCGCTGCACGTAGTCGACGGTCTGCGGCGCCGCGTGGTTGAGCCGCGCGAGCGACCCGTGTCCCTCGAACACGCGCGGAGCAGGGCCTCCCGCGTGCTCCCAGTCGATGTCGAACAGCGCCGCCGCATCGCTGCCGGGACCCTCGCGCAGGGCGCGCAACAACGCCGGATGCCGGTCCGACACGTGACTGAACACGCCGTCGAGCACGATCCGCAGGCCGCGGGCGCGGCAGGCGTCCACGAGGTCGGCGAAGTCCGACTCGTCGCCGAGGCGCGGGTCGATCCGGAACTGGTCCAGGCTGTCGTAGCCGTGCGTCGCCGACGCGAAGATCGGGCCGAGCAGCAGCCCCGAGCAGCCGAGTTCGACGGCGTAGTCGAGCCACGCGAGCAATCGCCGCAGGCGCGGGACGGGCGGTGCGTCCAGCGCCGCGTCTGCATCGCGGATCGGCGCGCCGCAGAACCCCAGGGGATAGACGTGCCACCAGATCGCGTGCTCCACCCAGCCCATGCATCCTCCTATTGAGTCAAGTTCACTAACCTTACTGAGGATAGCTCACTAGCGCTAGACTTGTCGCATGACTCGCACCGATCGTCAGCCGCGCCGACGGCTCGACCCCGATGCGCGCAGGGCTGCGATCCTGGATGCCGCGGCATCCGCCTTCGCAGAGGAACCCTACGGAGCCGTCACCGTGTCATCGATCGCGGCGCGGGCGTCGGCATCCGAAGCCCTGATCTACCGCTATTTCTCTGGCAAGGATGAGCTGTATGCCGCGGTCGTGCGGCTTGCGATCGACGACCTGCTGCGACGGCAGGGCGCTGCTCTCGCGGACTTGCCCGCGGGAGTGCCGGTCCGCGACCGGCTGCGCGCGACAACCGCGGTCTACCTCGACCACATCGCGGATCACCCGGCGGCGTGGGCGATGCCGTTGCGCTCGCCGGGGAGCGAGCCTGGGGTCGTGGCAACTC
>NZ_JBASZT010000125.1:0-2310 GCF_049661145.1 Microbacterium sp. | reverse complement strand
CCGTGCGGCCGCGCCCGCCGCGCTCGGGCGCCGCCACGGGCGGTGCGAGGGTCGCCTTCGGCTTGTGATCGGCGCAGTAGTACCGGACGAACCCCGACGGATTGGTGGGATGCCGGTGCTTCACGATCCAGAGTCCCTCGCGCGGCCACGGCTCGCTGCCCGGACCACACCCGGAGCACCGGGTCGGATCGCCGGGCGCCGCCTCGGCGGCCGCCACCGGGATCTCGAAGGGGAGGGCATCGCGCCAGTCGGAGGAGTTCCTGATCTGCACGAGCGGCCTTCCCGGCGGCATCCGTTCGGAAGGGACATCGCCGTCCGCCATTGTCCCACGTCCGGCGCGCGCGGCAGGGCCCGTCGGCAACGCAGGGCCTGCCGGCGATGAGGCGAGCGGCCGGGCCGATAGGGTGCCTGAAGGGAGGGAAACGGTGGCGCGACGCGGAGTGCTGGCCGCCCGGCTCACGGCCGTGCTCATGACGGCGACGGTCCTCACCGGCTGCGCGGGCATGGGAGCGGGCGTCGGCGCGACCACGGAAAGCGTCGCGGAAGGCACAGCCACCGCGTCGGCGGCGCCCACCCCGGTCGCGATCCCCGACGGAATCGTCGCGACGGGCACGATGGTCGCCGCCGACGGGACGACGCTCGGACCCGTGACGGTCACGCGCTCCGGCACGGCATACCGCTTCGACTACCCGACGGATTGGCTACCCGACGATCCCGGCAACAGCCTCATCGAGGCCCTCTCGGACAGCCCTTTCACGATGGACGAGTGCGGCGCGGACAACATCTGGCAGCTGGGCGCGACGATCGGGCAGATCGGCAGCTTCCTGGGCGAGGCCTATCCGGATCCGACGTTCTTCACGTCACTGCTCGTCGTCAGGCCGACGGGATCCGCCGGGGACGGCAGCTGCTGGCAGCCGATCCTCGCGAAAGCAGACCTGGCGTGGACGACGCCGGTGACCCGCCCGTGGGTCGATCCGGAGGACGCCGGAGCGCGCGACGGCGCACGCGGCGCGGTCGAAGTGGTCGACGGCAGGATGCTGTACACGACGGCATCCGGCGACGTATGGAGCGAGATCGCGCGACGGTTCGCCATCACGCAGGACGACCTGGAGTGGCTCAATCCGATCCGCATCCCGGGCGAGTTGCACTCGGCATACGCGGCTCAGGTTCTCAACCTGGATCCCCTCGACCGGGGCGACAGCGAGTCCCGCCGGCCGCACTGATCGTCGAGGTGTTCATCCCGCGCGGCCCGACCATCCGGACCAGTCCACGGCGTCGACGACGCAGAAGCGGTTCCCCTCGGGGTCCTCCATGATGACGTAGTCGGCATCGGGGGGCTGCTTGTCCCAGTGCACGCGGTGGGCGCCGAGGCGCTCGAGACGCTCGACCTCGGCATCCTGGTCGTCGGCGTAGAGATCGAGGTGGATGCGGGGCGGCAGCACCCGCGGCGACGGCACGGCATCCAGCGACACCTGCGAGCCGCTGCCGGAGCGCGACTGCAGCACGACGAAATCGTCCTCGGCGGGCTCACGGACGACGTAGTCGAGCGCCCGCGTCCAGAACGCGGTCTGCGCGGGCAGATCCGTCACGCGGATGACGACCGAGCCGAGGACCAGCATGTCGGCGACGCTACGCCGTGACCGGCCGCCGCGCTAGGCAGTGGCGGATGCCGGGGCGTTCGCGACCGGCTTCACGCGCCGCAGCGACCGCAGCAGCGCGCGCCCCATGACGGTGAGGCCGATGACGGTCGTGACGGCGCGGAGGGTGTCCCAGCTGAGCGTCGAGGTCAGCAACGAGTACACCACGAAGTTGCCGAGGTTCTCGACGACGGAGCCGCCCGGCACGTACGAGATGGAGGTGTCGGCGCCGACGGCGAAGGGCCAGAACCACATGTTCATGACGAGCCCGAACGCGTACGACGACGCGATGCCGTAGGCGCACAGCATCCCGATCTCGGAGAGTCCGCGCACCCGGCGCGGCAGCAGCCCCGCGCCCGCGCCGACCCAGCCGCACGCGAACATCTGGAACGGCAGCCACGGGCCGACCCCGCCCCACATGATCGCGGAGAGGGCGATGGATGCCGCCCCCAACAGCAGGCCGAACCGCGGACCGTACGCGCGACCCGCAAGGATCAGCAGCACGAACAGCGCTTCGACCCCGCCCACGCCCGTGCTCGCGATGCGGATCGCCGCGCCGATCGCGGCGAGCACGGCGAGGAGCGCGAGGGTGTGAGCCGAACGGACGCTGGCGTCGAGTGCGGCGAGCACGAGCACGACCGCGAGCGGCGCGAGCGCGAGCGCGATGTAAGGT
>NZ_JBASZT010000124.1:0-2378 GCF_049661145.1 Microbacterium sp. | reverse complement strand
CCACCCCGCCGGCCGCGAGCACCCCGCGCCGCACGCGCCCGGGAAGCGCCGCCCCGTATGCACTGCTGGCGCCGGCGACGATCATGCTCGCCGTCTTCATCGGCTGGCCGCTCGTGCAGCTGATCATCATGTCGTTCCAGAAGTACGGCCGCGAGCAGATCTTCGGGGCTCCCGCCGACTTCATCGGGTTCGGCAACTACGTCGACGTTCTCGCCGACAGCGAGTTCTGGGTCGTCCTGGGACGCAGCGTCGCCCTCTGCGTCGCGTGCGTCGCCGCGACGATGGTCCTCGGCATCCTCATCGCCGTTCTCATGACGGGGCTCGGCACGGTCATGCGCACCGCGGTCTCGATCGGGCTGCTGCTGGCGTGGGCCATGCCGGCGCTGACGGCGACGATCGTCTGGGGCTGGATCTTCGACACGCAGTACGGCCTCGTCAACTACTTCCTCACCCAGTTCACCGGCACCGACTGGACCGGCCACAGCTGGCTCGCCGACCCCCTCAGCTTCTTCGCCGTCGCTGCGATCATCATCACGTGGGGCGCGATCCCGTTCGTCGTCTTCTCGGTCTACGCCGGGCTCGGCCAGGTGCCCGAAGAGGTGCTCGAGGCGGCATCCCTCGATGGCGCCGGAGGATTCGCGCGCTTCCGCCTCATCACCGTCCCCTACATCCGCACGATCCTCGTCGTGCTCCTCATCCTGCAGATCATCTGGGATCTGCGGGTGTTCGCGCAGATCTACGCGCTGCAGACGATCGGCGGCGTGCGTGCCGACACCAACACGATCGGCGTCTACATCTACAGCGTCTCGATGGCCACCGGCGATGTCGGGGCGGGCGGCGCGATCGCCGTCATTCTCGTCGTGATCCTGCTGCTGATCTCGGGCTACTACATCCGCACCATGCTCAAGGAGGACGACCAGTGAACGCACGCCCTCGCACTCTCGCCGCCCGCATCGCGCTGAACGTCGTCGCCGTCGTCATCATCGTGTGCTCCGTCTTCCCGGTCTATTGGATGGTCAACACGGCCCTCCAGCCGGGCTCGGCGATCCAGACGACGACGCCGCATCTGTGGCCCGACCAGTTGACGTGGCGGAGCTTCCAGACGGCCGCGACCGATCCCGGCTTCGGCTCGGCGCTCGGCATCTCACTCGGCGTCACGCTGCTCACGGTCGCGACCGCCCTGGTGTTCGCGTTCGTCGCCTCGATCGCGGTATCGCGCTATCGCTTCCGCTCGCGGAAGAGCTTCATCATCGCGATCCTCGTGATCCAGATGATCCCCGCCGAGGCGATGATCATCTCCACCTTCCGTGTGCTCGACGGCTGGAACCTGCTCAACACGATCGTCGGCTTGTCGGCCATCTACATCGCGACCGTGCTGCCGTTCACGATCTGGACGCTGCGCGGGTTCGTCGGCGGGATCCCCGCCGATCTCGAAGAGGCCGCCATGATCGACGGCTGCAGCCGCAGCGGGGCGTTCTGGCGGATCACCTTCCCGCTCCTCGCACCCGGCCTCGTCTCGACCGGCATCTTCGCGTTCATCCAGGCGTGGAACGAGTTCGTCTTCGCGCTCGTCATCATGACCCGGCCCGAAGCGCAGACGCTGCCGATCTGGCTGCGCAGCTTCGTGCAGGCGACGAAGGCGACCGACTGGGCCGTCGTGATGGCGGGCTCGACCCTCATGGCGATCCCGGTGATCGTCTTCTTCCTCATCGTCCAGGGCCGGATGAGCGGGGGCATGGTGGCGGGAGCGGTGAAGGGCTGATGCGACAGCGCGGCAGCGCCGCTGACGAGCTGATGCGAATCGGGTTCGACGTCGGTGGCACCAAGACCGACGCGGTGGTCGTCACGGCCTCCGGGGCCGGCGAGATCGTCGCACGCGTCCGGCGCCCCACGGGATGGGGGCCGGATGCCGTCGTCACGACGATCCTGTCCCTGGTCGAGGAGCTTGCGACGACCGTGGGCGTCCCGGCATCCGTCTTCACCTCCCTCGGCGTCGGGATGCCGGGCCAGGTCGCCCCGGATTCTTCCGTCGTGACGCACGCCGTCAACCTCGGAATCGCGGAGCTCGACCTCGGACGGGCGCTGGAAACACGACTCGGGATGCCGGTGCGCACCGAGAACGACGTCAAGGCGGCGGCGATCGGCGCGTACGCGCTGCGCTACGGTCCGGGTCCGGGTACGGGTCCGGGTCCGGGTCCGGGTCCGGGTCCGGGCGTGGGGCGCACGCTCGCGTATCTGAATCTCGGCACCGGCATCGCGGCGGGGTTCGTGAGTGGGGGTCGACTGTGGCGCGGCGCGCACGGTGCGGCGGGCGAGGTCGGGCACATCTCGGTGGACCCCGACGGGCCGGAATGCCGGTGCGGTCAGCGCGGCTGCAT
>NZ_JBASZT010000123.1:0-12623 GCF_049661145.1 Microbacterium sp. | reverse complement strand
CACACGACGCTCGTGACGGCAGCGCACCTGTTCATCACCATCCAGCGCCTGACCGCCGACCCAAAAGCCCACGGGGCAGCCTGAGCTTCTACGGCATCCTCCGCGAACTCCAAACCGCGGTCATCCGCCTCCTCAGCTGCTGCCCCTACTGCCAACGCGCCGGACCAACCTAACCAAGTACTACTAGGCTGCTAGTTTTGCGAGGAGTGACTGAAGCTGATCCAGCTCAGCTTGGTCGAGCCTGCTGAGCACTGAGGCGTGTGCGAACTCAGTGACGATCGAGGCGCGGGCGCGTACGCCCTCCTCGGTTGCGACGATCACCTTCGACCGCCGGTCGGTCGGGTGTGGAGTCCGTTCCACGAGACCCACCTCTTCAAGCTTGTCGACGATGTAGGTGACGCTGCTGGGATCGCAGCGAGCACGCTCCGCCAGCGCGCGCATCGTCATCGGCTCTTCAAGCGCCACCAGGGCGCTTGCCTGAGACGCCGTCAGGGACTGCCTCTGGACTACGGCCTTGACCTCATCGCGAACCTCGTCGGCGACGGTGAAGAGTAGCCCTCGGAGCACGGACGTTGTGTCACGAAGTTCAAGCATACCCCAACTGTAACAGAGCCAATCGCCATCAGACTATGAGATTCACGTCTCATTCCGATGGTTGGATGATATGCTAGTACCCAACCATCGGAATAGCTGCATGATGTGAAGTAGGTGAGCGGCATGATCGGTGTTCAGCGCGTGCTGGTGTCGGAGCTGCTGGGAGACGCGGACCAGCGGTACTTCGCGGAGGGCTTCCGTGCTGTGCAGCAGAGCTTGTCCCGAGTGAAGGTCAGCCAGTCCCCAGAGTCCAACCCTCAAGTGACGGCGGTGCTGGGTTTGAGCTATCCAGAGTGAGTATTTGGAGTCTTGAGGGCCACTGATTATTGCGTTTCAGGGCCAGGAGATATTCACTCTCGGGGCCACGGGTATTGCCGGTGAGCGCCACCCCCCGCAGGAGCGACGCTCACCGGCCTGGAGTCAGCCGGCCGCGGCGGTGTGTTCGCGCATGTTGACGTCGCCGGTTTCGATCCAGAGGGTGTTGTGGACGATGCGGTCCATGATCGCGTCGGCGTGGACTCCGGAGCCGAGGCGCTGGTGCCAGTCCTTCTTCGCGTATTGGGTGCAGAACACCGTTGAGGCCTGGTCGTAGCGGCGTTCGAGGAGCTCAAGCAGCATGGTTCGGACGTCGTCGGTGGGCGGGTCGAGTAGCCATTCGTCGATCACGAGGAGCGTGAAGGTGGAGTATTTCCGCAGCCACTTCTCCCGACCGGCGGGCTTGTCTTTCGCGGCGGCCCAGGTTTCTTCGAGGTCGGGCATGCGGATGTAGTGCGCCCGGTAGCGGTGCTGACAGGCCTGCTTCGCGAGCGCGGACCCGAGGTAGGACTTCCCGGAGCCGGTGAAGCCTTGGAACACGACGTTCTGCTGGCGGGTGATGAACTGGCAGGTCCCGAGTTGGGCGATCACCCCGCGATCCAGGCCGCGTTGTTCGAGCAGGTCGACTCGTCTCAGGTCCGCGTTCGGGTAGCGGAGCCCCGCCCGCCGGATGAGGCCCTCGACTTTGGAGTGGGTGAACGCGGCGTGGGCGTCGTCGACGGCGAGCTTGATGCGCTCCTCGAACACCATCCCCAGGGTGAGGGTGTCGTCTTGGACGTCGATCGCGTCGACCAGCGAGGCGACGCCCATCTCCCGCAGCTTCCGTTTCGTCTCCGCGTCGAGCAGGCTCATCGGGTGCCTCCCGCGTAGTAGTCGGCGCCGCGGACATACCCGGCAGGTTCCTCCCAAGCACTCGGCTCGAACCTCGGCTGTCGTCTGCCGGTCTGGTCCTGGTTCGAGTCCAGGATCGGTCGCAGATGCGCATACCGCGGCGACCTCACCCTGGACTCGAGCGCGATCCCGGCAGCTGCTTCGACCCGCGCGGCGGAGTAGCGGCGGGTCATCCGCAACACTGCCAGCGCCGCGTCCAGCCCCTGCTCGTCGACCGGGACGGACTCGAAGATCCGGTTCACGATCGTCGTGGTGTTCTCCCCGATCCGAGCTGCCCACTCCCTGGCTCGCTCAGGGTCCATCTGC
The DNA here is from genome assembly GCF_049661145.1 of Microbacterium sp. Taxonomy (GTDB): domain Bacteria; phylum Actinomycetota; class Actinomycetes; order Actinomycetales; family Microbacteriaceae; genus Microbacterium. The sequence goes on along the minus strand of NZ_JBASZT010000123.1, from coordinate 10,517 downwards.
TGATATCGGGGCCCGTCGGGCAGGTCCGAGTCGTGCGTCCGGTACTCGTTGATCACCCCGGCCGGGGCGAGGAGATGGCTGGTGAGCCGATGATCCCCGGCGAACACCTCCAGCATCGTGTCGGTGATGCGCAGGTCGACGGACCGGCCGATGTTCGCGTAGGGGACGGAGTAGAAGTTCCGCTCGAACACCACATGCCCGTTCTTCTGAACCTTGCGGCCATAGAGCCATCGGCTGATCTCGAACGCGACGGCCGGGAGTGGCCGAAGCAGCGGCTTCTCCTCTGTCTCGAACACGGAGAGCCTGGAGCCGGCCCGTTTCTGGAACGGCTCCGCGTTGTAAGCAGTGACGCGCTCGTAGACGGCAGCCCGCAGCTCTGGGAGTGTCGAGAACCGCCTGTCACGGAGCGCCGCGATCACCGAGGTCGCGACGTTGCCGACCGTGCCCTCAACACTCGCCTTGTCCTTCGGCTTCCGAGGCCGGCCTGGCAGCACCGCCGCCGAATAGTGCGCCGCGAGTTCCCGATACGCGTCGTTGAGCACGACCTCGCCCTCGGCGGGGTGCTTGATCACCCCGGTCTTCAGGTTGTCCGGAACGATCCTCGGCACGGACCCGCCGAACCAGTCGAACATCGCCGCGTTCGCGCGCAACCAGGTGTCCTGCCGCATATCCAGGGCCGGCTCAACGAACGAGTACCTCGAGAACGACAACGTCGCGACGAACAAGTAGACCCTCGTCGTGGCGCCGGTCACCGGGTCGGTGAGCTGCATCGTCTTCCCGGACCAGTCGACCTCGACCGTCTGCCCCGCCTTGTGACCGACCCGCGACACCGCCCCGATCACCAGCAGGTGCCGTTGATACGACTTGCAGAACCTGTCGTACCCCATCGCCGTCTCGCCCGTGGCGCGGCAGGCGTCGACGTACTCGCCATGCAGCAGCTTCAACGTCACCCCGACCCGCGCGAGCTCCTTATGGACCCGATCCCAGTCCGGCTGCGCGTGAACACTCTCGTGCTCACCCCGCCCCGGGAACAACCGCGCATACACGTCCGCCTCGTCGAGCGCGGCGACCTCGTCCCAGCCGATGCCCTCCCGGTCGGCGGCCTCGATGACCGCCGCGACACTGGTGCGGGACATGCCCTGCGCGGCGATCTGCCGACCCGTGAGCCCCTCCGCGCGAAGCTTCAGCACCAGCTTCGCCTTGATCTTGCGTACCATCCGAATCACTCCTTCTGCCGCGTGATTGGCCACGCGGCAGAAGGAGCCTAAGAAAGTGGCCCCGAACCCGAATAATCGGTGGCGCTCAACGACGCGATCGCATCGACGAACAAGTGGCCCTGAACCCCAATATCAGTGGCCCTCAGAAGAGCGAATACTCACAGAGGCGTGGTCCTCGAAAGCGGGGCAGGAGACCCGCCGCCCGCATCTATCGACGCTTGATGCGCTTGTGGCTGCGGCTCAACTCGCGGAAGCGATGCTGGTCAGCGCGATGGGCCTGTCTCCCGCTGAGAGGCGATGGGTCTGGTTGCAGCGAGTCGGCATCCGTGCAGGAGCGAAGGCTGTCGAGGAACTTGACGAGGTCGATGTCACAGGAGAAGTGGTGGAGTCCCGGGCATATGACAATCCGCTCTTCTCTAGCAGCCGACTGCTTCGAAACCGCTTCACAGTGGGGTCGCTCCGTGTGGAGCTGGACATAGTTGCTCCTGCCGCGGAAACGCGTACGATCTGTCAATCCTATCTAAGCGTCGACGACCTGCTCGGCTGTAAGAGCGAGCGCTATTACGGGGAAGGCTTCAAAGCTGACCTCGTCACGATCGGGAACGGCTGGCTCACCGACGAGACAACGATCCATGTACCAGTATCCAGAACGAGTGACCGAGACTACCTCGACATCGGCTCTTCGTACACGCTAAGCCCAACCTTCGTGAACTGCATCCTCGGCCAAGCCCAAGTCAGCCAGATGATGCTCTATGCACTCGACCATATGGATAGATCGGTCTCGGACAACTTGTGGATGCGCCACGTTGAGCTGTTTTCCCAGGGCCCTCACCTGTACCACGAAGCAGAGTTCGACGCTGAGGCGCGCATCTCCCGCACGCGGCTGTTGCCGATGAATAGCCAGACATGGCGAGTGACGGACTTCACCGGACACTTTGGCCCCATCTCTGCCCGTTACAACCTCGCTCACGCGCTGCCCACATCGAGAGGTTCTCAGAACGGATGAGAATAGCAATCTCCGGCACGTACTCGACAGGCAAGACCACGACGTCGTACGCGCTTTCGCACCTCACTGGCATCCCCAGAACCCACGCGAAGACCATGCGCGAGCTCCTACCAGACGTGGCCCCCGGCAAGAGACTCGAAGACTGCGGGGTACCGGAACTGATCCAGCTCGGCATTCTCCGGTTCTCTGAGAGGTACCGCCATGAAGGTCAGTTGCCCGACGGGTTCGTCTCTGATGGATCGGCGCTGCACGAATGGTCGTACGGCAAGATGCGCGCGCAAGTCGGCATCAACCCCGAGGACCCGACGAGCGTGCCATCACGGGAAACCGGGGAAGCGCAGGCACTTGAGGTTTCGATGGACGCCATCGGGGCGATCGCCAAGAGACACGCCAAGCGGGGGTATGACGTATTTATCCACCTGCCCATCGAGTTCCCCCTGGTCGCGGACGGACACCGGCCAGTCTCGGAAGAGTTCAGACATCGCTCGAGCGACCTTCTGCTCGACACGCTACGCGAACTGTCCATCCCCGTGCATGTCATTGGCGGCGACCTGCCAACACGGTTATCAGGCATCGTTTCCGCGCTCGGACTGTCACAAGTAATGAGCATCGACGAGGCACTCGACCGGGCACGCGCCGACCTCGCCGCCCTGGACACGAGCGACGAACTGGCCCGGTCAGAGGCGAACGCAGATGAGTAGCACTCGGACATCCTCGCCCACAGCTGTGCGTCTAGCCCCGGTCTTCGCGATAGGGCTCAGCTTCTTCGTAGGAAATCTCGATGCAACCGTGGTCAACGTCGCCACCACACAGATCGGGGCTGATCTGCGCGCTCCTACCACTGTGGTCGCATGGATTGTTAACGGGTTCGTTCTCGCCGTGGCGGCTCTGCTACTGCTCGCGGGAGATCTGGCCGGTCGCTTCGGCGCGCGACGCTTGTACGTGTGTGGGCTAGTGCTGTTCACCGCCGCGAGTGTGCTCGCAGGCCTGGCAACCACGGCGCCGGTGCTCATCGGAGCCCGTGTGGTGCAAGGCGTGGGAGCGGCGCTTTTCCAGCCCGCCGGGCTCGTGCTGCTCGGGGCCGCTTACCCAGATACAGCCGTCCGCCAACGCATGATCGGACTGTGGGCGGCTATGGGCGCGGCAGCTGCTGCGCTCGGGCCGATGATCGGAGGGTTCATCGTTGCCGGTCTTGGATGGCGGTGGATCTTCTGGATCAACCTGCCCATCGGGATCGCCGCGATCTGGATGTCCCTCTCCGTGCTCCCCGCCCTGCCGCCACACTCCCGCCGCATCCCTGTGGCCGGGCATCTGCTGTTCGCCCTCACCATCGCGGGCTTCGCCGTGGCGCTCATGCAAGGCCCCGACGTGGGATGGGGGGCGCCCGTAACGATCACAGGAATCACTGCGGCGATTGTCGGCCTCGTGTGCTTTATCTGGTGGCAGAGCCGCAGTTCTGAAGAGGTCTATCCGGGTCGGATTCTACGGAACCGGGACTTCTCGCTGGCGAACGTCGTGGGGGTATTCATGAACGTTGGCCTATTCGGCGGCGTGTTCCTTGTCTCCATTCTTCTACAGCAAGGCTTGGACTCGGGTCCGCTGACCGCCGGCCTTCAACTCCTACCGATGATGGTTGTGTTCGTTATCGGGAACCTCGCCTTCTCCCGCCTTAGCGGACGGCTCGGCGCTCGCGGCGCCATCATCATTGGCATGAGCGCGGCGACAACCGCGGTCGCTGCCCTCGCCCTCGTCTCGATCCGGGATGTCTCATACCCCTGGCTGGCCGTCTGCCTGGCAGTCGCCCACCTGGGTCTGGGCATCGCCTCTCCAGCCATGACCGCCGTGATGATGAACAGCATCGAGGCTCGTGACACCGGACTCGCTGGTGCTGTCCTGAACGTCAACCGCCAGCTCGGATCGCTCGTCGGCGTCGCCATCGCCGCGGGCCTGCTGACGACGACTGCGAGTCCCGCTGCGGCGGCACCGATCATGTTCGGGCTGACTGTCGTTGGATACGCCATCGCCACCATCGCCGGCGTCCTCCTCCACAAGACCACGCGGAGCGCTGGGGCATGACGACCGGCTTGAACAGTCCTTTGAGAATCCGAACCACCGAACTCACGAACCGCATCGTTCTGGCCCCGATGGGCGTTGGGCACTGCGAGGGAGGTGCGCCCGACGAGGACCTCCGTGCCTTCTACAGGCGAAGGGCAGAGAACAATGTCGGTCTTCTCATAACCGGTGCGACCTTCATCGACCACCCCACAGCATCGAACCACGTTCTGCTTCCCAGTATCGCCGGGCAGCAGGCACAGGAGTCCTGGGGTCGCATCGTCGGCGACGTTCATGCCGCAGGTGCGCCGATACTCCTGCAGATCGAGCATGCGGGCATCGACCGCGATCCCGCGATGTCGCTCGACCCTACTGCGCGGATTCTTGGACCGAGCGGTGTCGACCAGCAAGGTCGCCCCTACGGTGAGGCGATGAGTTGCGACGATATCAACGAGATCATCGCGGCCTTCGCGCAATCGGCGCGAACCGCTGAGCAACTGGGCTTCGACGGAGTGGAAGTCCACGGTGCGCACGGCTTCCTCATCGATCAATTCATCTGGGGCAGGACAAACACGCGCACCGACGAGTACCACGAGCCCAGCAGATTCGCTGTCGATGTCATCCACGCCATCCGCGCATCGACCGGGCCCGACTTCATCGTCAGTTTCCGTTGGTCGCAATGGAAGATGCACGACTATGCGGCGCAGGTCGCGAAAACACCGGAAGAACTCGAGCGTGTCCTGCGCCCGATCGCAGACACCGACATCGACCTGTTCCATGCCTCGACACGTCGCTGGTGGGAACCTCTCTTTACCGAGTCGGCACTGACCACCGCCGGATGGACCAAGAGAATCACGGGCAAGCCGACGATTGCAGTCGGTTCGGTGGGGATGACCGGCGCAGTCTTCCATTCCGTGTTCCAAGGTCAGGGGGCCAAAGCAACGGCACCCACAAGTGCCGTTGAGCGCATGCAACAAGGCGAGTTCGACCTCATCGCCGTCGGACGACCGCTACTCGGGGATCCCGAGTGGGCGGCCAAGGTGCTATCCGGTCGGTTCGGGGAAGTCTGCGACTTCAACGCCCATGCGTTGGCGGAACTCCACTGACCATGAATGCCAAAGCTCCGAGGTCTTGGCTCGAAACCGCCCACTCTTCCGCTCGAAGCCGCCGTCGTCACAGTGATGGCCGGCTCCACGACCGAACGCCTCCACACAGTCGCGGAAGGGATCGTGTCACGAGGCAAGGCGGCGGTCGAGACCGCGTTCGGAATGCCTCAGAACGCGCAAAACAAACGACCCGCAACGCTCGAGAAAGCACTCATCGCCAGCTCCCAACGCCACCGCAGCTGCCTCCTCCGACACCTCAGCACCGTGCGGATCCAGATCCTCCCGTTCAAGCCCGGCGTCGCCGGCCCGATGACCCGCGTACTCGCCCGGCGTCAGCCGCAACCCGACCTCACGCCGACCTAACGCATCGGACGCTGAATTGATCGGACGCCTGCAGCGTCTTCAGCGTTCTCTGTTGCCGGCGGAAGACGATAGAGTCCGCGTCCGCGTCCGCGCACAGCAGCGCGTTGATCCTGGTCTGCGGCGGGTTGCGCCTCAGATCCGGCGAGGGATCACCGAGTCGTTCTGGTCCAACATGCAACGCGAGCTCCTGGATCGAACGGCCTGGGACTCGAGGACGCAGCTCGCGTCGGCAATGTTCGAGTGGGTTGAAGGGTTCTACAACCCTCGCCGTCGGCACAGCAGCCTCGGCAACCTCAGCCCCGCCGCCTACGAGACCCTTCACACCGCCGCCGAAATCGCGCATGATCAACACACAACAACCGTCCGGGAAGCCGGGTCAGGCTCCGGCCGCTGTCGCCGCCAGCTGGTCCCCAAACGCCTATCGGCACAGACCTGCGACGAGTCGAACGAGGGCGAGTCTGAGGAGATCGATCCCGATTCTCGCCCTCGCAACTCAGGCCTCGCGGGTCGTACGGATAGCGCACGCCGTTGATCTCTCGATGGTCTTGATGCCCGGGGCCGAACCACAAGATCGCATCCCCGTCCCCCACGAGTGAGACTGCCTTGGTGACAGCGTCCTCGGGAGGTGTGATGTTGTAAAGGCCGCCCGCGGGAGGCGCCTGAGCTGAACCGAGGTAGAGGTGGTCGCGGATGGTCTGCGGGTTTTCGTACCGCGGGTGATGGTCGGTGATGATCGCGATGTCGCTGTTGCGGGCCGCAGCCAGTCCCATCGCGGGACGCTTGGTGGTGTCGCGTGAGCCGTCCGCGCCGAACATGACGAGAAGTTTGCCGGCGGTTTGGCGGCGGACAGCCTTGGCTGTCATCTCGAAGCCGTCCGGTGTCGCGACGTCAGCCGTGGGCGAGTGCCTTGAGCCCGATGACGGCGAGGCCGAGGACGGCTTCCAGGCCGAGCGCGATCGCCCGCTGCCACCAGGGCAGCGGGATGCGGCGGATCGCGGTGTAGCCGATCACGACCAGGGCGACGATGAGACCGGTTGCGGCGACGAACACGGCCGTGTCCATCGACCACCACCCGGCGAGGGCGATGAGAAAGGCGAGCACGGGAACGATCACCGCGGTGAGCGCGCCGAAGCTCGTGAAGAGCGCCTTGCGGAGTTCGGCGCCCGTCATGCCGCGCTCAGCGATGACGAAATGTGAGATCACGTCCGCGACGAGCACGGCCAGCAGCGTGCCGAGCGCGGTCACGATGAGAGTGAACAGGGCTGCGGCCGGTGACTCCGAGTGGGATCCGACGGCGAGGACAACGGCGAGCGCGACGAACGCGAGGTAGATGCGCTCCTTCAGTCGTTCGCCGCGCGCCTCGCGCGCCTCGGTCATCTCGTGAACCATCTGGGTCTCCTTCTGCTCGTGGATGTTGCTCCGACGCGGCGCACAAGGCGCGCGCGGAACGGAACGATGAAGTAGCACGCGATCGCGGCGTAGCCGAACACCGCGACCAGCGGGAGGAACCAGGCAACGACGATCAACACGACGTAGGTCGCGATGCCGGGCACCATGCGGCGGGTGAAGACGCCGAGCTCTTCCTCAGCCGCGCCGGAGTCGAAGTGGCCCTCGCGGTCGGCATACCACCACAGCAGGTAGAGCAACCCCACGAGCAGCAGCACCGTGATCCCGTAGATCGTCACGGCGACCTGTTCGGGATGGTCGCTCTCGATGAACGTCGAAAGGAATCTCGTCGGGTATGGCATGAACGAGACGAGGAGCAGGACGAGCAGGTTCAGCCGCAGGAATGTCGAATCCGTGCGAACGAGGTGGTCCGTGATCGCCGTGTGCGCCAGCCACACGGCGCCGATCGTCGCGAAGGAGATCACGTAGGCGAGGAACTGCGGCCAGCCGTGAAGAAGGTCGGTCCAGACGTTGCGGGTGGTCGCGACGGGCATGACGAGGTCTAGCACCAGCGTGATCGCGAACGCGAACACACCGTCGCTGAGTGCCAGCATCCGGTCACTCCGGTATCGGCGCGGACTGCGCGCAGGCGTGGTCGAGTCCTCTTCGTGATCGCACTCGTCTGTCATGCGTCGCCAGCTCTCGCCGTCCACGGTATTGCGGTTCGAGGCCCGACTCTCGGTGTGGTCGCAGCGCCGGGTACTATCAGTACAAATGTACATGAACATTGATCTCTGCCGATGCTCGTGTGCCGCACAGGGTCTAGGCGAGCGCCGCGCTTCAACCGCTGGGCGGTGAGTTTCTCGAGGACTGCACGCCCGCTGCGGGCGGGGCGGGAAGAGCGAACTTCCGCACGAGCGCCGAGACGGCAGCCGCAATGCGCTCTTGCGGGACCGTTCGGTCGGACAACGCGTACACCAGCAGGCCGTTCACCGCGGCGAGGAGGATCGGCGAAGATCCCGGTTCGACGAAGGCATCGAACACCCCGGCGCTCCTCCCGCGGAACTGCTGCGACATCGCATGCAGATTCGCGTCATCCGCCGAAGCCAACGACATGTGGTTCACCGTGATCAGCTCTCCACGGCGTTGCAGTGCGAGCCCCGCGGCCACCTGCCCCGCAAGCTCGGGGAAGGCCCCGACCGTCACGGACGCCCAGTCGGCGGCGTTCGCCATGTAGTCGAGCAGACGCAGTCCGGCCCACTCGTAGGTCGCCGCCGAGAGCTGTCGCGCGCTCGGAAAGTGATACGTGACCGAAGCCAGCGAGATTCCCCCGCTGTCTGCGACTGCCCGGTGCGTCAACGCACCCCCGCCACGCCGGTCGATCACGTCGACGGCGGTGCGCAGGATGAGTTCCCGACGCAATCTGCCACGGGCACGGCGCCCGTCGGTCTCGCCTGCCATCGTCGCGCCCCCGCCTGCCCCTCACGGCTTGCCGGGGCGAGTTCGAACCTACCGCTCCCACCGGACGGGATCGATGAAGCCAGGTGCGCAAGGGAGCCGACGCGTCTCGGCATCCCGTAACCCACCGCGCACAGCAGCCGTCTCGGGTAGCGTCGGGGCCGTGACCACCTTCTTCCTCGCTCGCCACGGCGAGACCGTCTGGCACGCCGATCATCGCTACGCCGGGGTATCGGATGTCGCACTCACCCGGCACGGCCTCGGCCAGGCTGCCGCGCTCGGCGCGTGGGCGGCGGATGCCGGGCTCGACACCATCATCGCCTCGCCGCTGTCGCGGGCAGCGCGGTCGGCGGCACCTGCAGCCGAGACGAGCGGACTCGAGGTCCGTATCGATCCGCGCCTGATCGAGATCGACTTCGGCGTGGGCGAAGGGCTCACGCCGAAGGAGCTGGCCGAGCGGCATACAGCGGAATGGGACGCTTTCCGGCGAGCCCCGGCATCCTCGCCGTTGCCGGAGGGTGAGAGCGGCAGGGACGGCATCCGGCGGGCCCTCCCCGTCTTCGACGAGCTGACGCAGGAGATTCCCGACGGGCGGGTGCTGGTGGTCGCCCACGCCACCCTGTTGCGGTTGCTGGTGTGCGAGTTCGCCGGCATCGATCCCGACGGCTACCGTGACCTGCTCCCGGTGCTGGGCAACTGCACCGTCACCACTCTCGTCTACCCCTGGACGCCCGAGGGACCGGTCGGCCCCGGTCGGCCGAAGGCGCGCCTGCTGGGCTTCGATGTTCCACCGTTGACTGCGGGGAGTTGACGACGGTAGCGACATCGGGGACGTGCGATGTCGACAAGGTCCTCGGCACGCTCGAGGCCGGAAAGATCGCGGACGCCGTTGTCGTCAAGGGCAACCCGCTCGACGACATCGACTCGCTCGCGAACCGCGACAACATCCTGCTCGTGTTCAAGGACGGAAAGGTCGCGAGCAACCGCGGCGCCTTCGCCGTCTGAGCGGATGCCGCGGCATCCGCGGCATCCTTCCGATGGCCGCTGGAGTGAGTGGCAGGCGTTCATCCGCACCTCCGAGGGCAACACCGTCGGACTCGTCGCCTTCCAGCGCCCCTGAACCCGCCTCGCGGGCGCGAGCCGGCTGTGAGCAGCTACGCGCGGGTGCCGGAGGCGCGGCGCGCACCGGTGGCGCGCAGGCGCCAGCTCACGAGCGCGAGGTCGAGCGCGGTGCGACGGTCGCGGTTGTCGAGATCTACTCCGCCGAGCAGGGCCGAGATGCGCTCGAGCCGTCCGTACAGCGATTGGCGGCGCAAGCCCAGAATGTCGGCGGTGCGCGTCTTCGACAGGCCCGACCCGAGGTAGGCGTCGAGGGTCACAACCAAGCCGGCGCCCGTGCGCGCGTCATACTCGAGCAGCGGGCCGAGCTGCTCATTGACGAACCGCTCGAGCGCCACGTCGTCGACGAGCGAGACGAGCATCTGGAAGAGCGCGAAATCCGGAGCGAAAACCACATCGGCGCCCGCCGCGAGACGCAGCGCGAGCCCCGCCGTCTGGATTGCAGCGGGCAGCGCCCCAACGAGGTCGGGGATCGTGTCGACGGGCGAGCTCGCCGCCACGAGCACACTGCCCGCGGCCGCGCCGAGTTCGCGGCGCAAGTCGTCGGCGAACGCAATGACGGCAGGCCGGTGCACCCGACCGGGCACGACGGCGCCCACGAGCACGTCGCCGTCGTGCTCGGCGACGAGCGCCGCCCCCAGCTGCCGCTGGGCAGCGGTGCGCACGGCGATGAGCGTGCGCGCGGATCCTGCGTGCCGCATGCGCGACCTGACACACAACGCCACCGCGCGCTGCCCGTGCCGCATGCGGACGCCCGCCCCGAGGGCGCGCGCATCCAGCTCGCCGGCTGAGGCGTAGGCGCCCGAGAGC
>NZ_JBASZT010000122.1:0-2460 GCF_049661145.1 Microbacterium sp. | reverse complement strand
GCCATGTCCTCCGCGGTCCACGGCAGGCCGGCCTCGGGGAGCGTCTGCCCCGACGCGGCCGGCGCCTTCGACGCGATCGCCGCAAGCTCCCAAGCGAGGCTACGCACGAGGTCGGCCGACGCGCGGGAGTTGTTGAGCGCGACGACGACGGTCATGCCGGTGCTGCGGTCGGCGAACGCCGCCGTGAGGTACCCGGGGAGCGAGCCGTACTGCCCGATGAGGCTTCCGGCCTGGTAGGCGCCGCCGCTCGCGGTGAACCACGACGGGCCGCCGGCCCAGACCGGCAGCGGGGCGTCGAACCGCTTGTCGGTGTCGTACGAGCGGGCCCCGACGGCGAGGGCCTGCACGTAGCGACCGATGTCCGTCAGATCACTCGTGACGCCGGATGCCGTGAATCCCGCCGATGGAGAGAGCGCCGTCATGTCCAGGGGGGCGGCGCACGCGACGCTCCCGTCCTCGGCGTCGCCCGACCACAGCCCGCCCAGCTCCACGTCGGCCGCCGTCGGCAGCGCACTTGCCGGCATCCCGACGGGGTCGAACACGTACTGCTCGTACAACGCGGCGGCGGTCTTGCCCGAAGCCCGCTCGAGAGCGACGCCGAGCAGCACGTAACCGGTGTCGGAGTCGGCGAACGTCGTCCCTGGCGTCGTGGCGACACCGCGCGAGAGCCCGTACGCGAGCAGCTCTCGCGGGTTCCACGACCGTGTCGGCGCTGCGCGCAGCCGGGCCTCGATCAGCGGCGCGTAGGACGAGAGCCCTCCGGTCGAATCGCACAACTGCCCGAGAGTGATCTCGCCGGCCGGAGCCGCACCCGTGGTGGTCGCATCGGGGGCGACCTCGTTGCCGGCGAGCCCCGGCACGTAGTCGCCGACCTGGTCGCCCAGTTCCACGACTCCGTCGGCGACGAGGCCGTAGAGCACGTCGCAGGTCATGGCGCGCGTGACGGCGCCGATCTTGAAGGTGGCATCGGCGGGTGTCGCGGCTCCCTGCGGAAGGACTGTGCCGACACCGGCCAGCCAACTGCCCGACCATGGCGCCCACGCCCCGACGGCGGCACCGCTGGACCCGGATGCCGCGACGGCCCGTTCGACCGCCGCCTGCAGCTGGACCTGGGTTTCGTCGGGAAGCGGAGCATCGACCTGGGAGGGCAGGGTCACGCTGCCGGAAGTCGTTTCCGCGGAGCACGCGGCGAGTGCGACAGCGATCGCGAACGCGCCAGCGACGGCAACGCTGCGCCGCGCGCGGTGGAGTCGCCGCATCCTCACCCCCGAATGTTCCTCTTCAGCGTAGATCAGAACCCTGAGCGCTTCGAACGGATGTCACGGGCATCCCTCTCCCATGGTGGGCTCATCCCGGTCATTAGGGTGGTGCCATGCCGCACACCTTCGACGATGCCGCACTCGCCGGCATCCTTGGCCACATGAACAACGACCACGCCGACGACAACCTGCTGATCGCCCGCGCGTTCTCGCCGCTTCCCGATGTCATCTCCTCGGAGATGGTGGCCTTCGACGGGGCCGAGGGGCAGTGGCGCATCACGACCGCCGGTGGCGGCGAGGAGATCGTCGCGGTGCCGTGGCCCGGCGGCGAGATCACCGAGCGGCGCGAGGTCCGGCGCGAGATCGTCGCGCTCTATGACGAGGCGTGCTCCCGCCTCGGCGTGCCGCCGCGCCCCCACGGGTGATCGGCTGGCGTGAACTCCCCTCCGCAATCATCTGAAACCTTCAGGTTAGCTGTACCTAAGTCGGTTACACTGGTCCTATGACCGAGCCGATCCCCTTCTCCGCGGCCCTGCGCGAGCGCTCCCAGGGCGCCCACTCCGGCAGCGAGCACGCGGGCTTCATGTCCGACCTCATGCGCGGCAAGGGCACGCGCGAGGACTACGTCGCGCTCGTGGCCCAGCACTGGTTCATCTACGGTGCGCTCGAGCGCGCCGCCGACACCATGCGCACCGACCCGACCGCCGCGCCGTTCATCAGCGACAAACTGACGCGGCTGCCGGCGATCGAAGCCGACCTCGAGTTCCTGATCGGGTCCGACTGGCGCGATCGCATCGAGCCACTGCCGACGACGCAGCGCTACGTCGCCCGCATCGACGAGGTCGGCACCGACTGGCCGGGCGGTTTCGTCGCCCACCACTACACCCGGTACCTCGGCGACCTGTCGGGCGGTCAGTTCATCGGCAAGCTCATGGCCCGCCAGTTCGGATTCCAGACCAACGGCATCGGCTTCTACCTGTTCGCCGAGATCGCCGACCCCGCAGCGTTCAAGGACGTCTACCGCGATCAGTTGGATGCCGTGTCGTGGGATGCCGACGAGCGCGAGCGCGTCATCGACGAGGTTCTCGTGGCCTACCGGTTCAACACCGACCTGTTCGCCGACCTTGCCGAGGCGAAGACCGCGGCATCCACCCCCGCCCACGCGACCGCCTGACGCGGACCCCCGCCCGCGCGCGCCGCG
>NZ_JBASZT010000121.1:0-15557 GCF_049661145.1 Microbacterium sp. | reverse complement strand
GCCGAAGACCGCGCCCTCCAGCAGTGAGTTCGACGCGAGCCGGTTCGCGCCGTGCACGCCCGTGCGGGCGACCTCGCCGACGGCATACAGTCCGGGCAGGTCCGTCCGGCCGTGCAGGTCGGTGTCGACCCCACCCATCAGGTAGTGCGCGGCGGGCGTCACGGGAATGGGCTCCCGCGCCCAGTCGAGCCCGCGCTCGCGCACGGCCGCATCGATCGTGGGGAATCGGCGGGCGAGGAACGCCGCCGTCTTCTTTCGGGTCGTGCCGAGCCCCGTCGCGTCCAGCAGCACGGGGCGCCCGCCCTGTTCGGCCATGACCTGTGCGATCGCCCGCGCGACGACGTCCCGCGGGGCGAGCTCGGCGTCGGGATGCACGTCGAGCATGAACCTGCGGCCCTGTTCGTCGCGCAGCACCGCACCCTCGCCGCGGACCGCTTCGGACACGAGGAACGGCTCACCGGCGGCCAGAACCGTGGGGTGGAACTGAAAGAACTCCAGATCAGACACGCTCGCCCCGGCCCGCAGTGCGGCAGCGATCCCGTCCCCGGTCGCGACGGGCGGATTGGTCGTGTGGGCGTAGAGCTGCCCCGCGCCACCCGTGGCGAGGATCACGGCATCCGCGCGACGAACCCGACGTACCCCAGGGATGTCGGGGCGCTCGCCGACGAGCAGCTCGACGCCCGTGACTATTCCGGACCCTGCCGCCGCGACGAGGTCCGCGAGGAAAGCGTGCTCGATCACCTCGACGCCGCTTTCGCGCAGTCGTGCGACGAGCGCCTTTTCGATGACGCTGCCCGTCGCGTCGCCGCCCGCGTGCAGCACCCGCGGGTAGGAGTGGGCGGCCTCGAGACCCTTCACGAACCCGCCATCGGCCCCGCGGTCGAAGGCGACGCCGAGCGCGATCAGTTCGCGGATGCGCGCCGGACCCTCCGTCACGAGCGCACGCACCGCCTCGGGATCGCAGAGACCCGCACCGGCGACGAGGGTGTCGAGCTCGTGCGCTGCGGCGCTGTCGTCATCGAACATGACCCCGGCGATCCCACCCTGCGCGAACCGCGTGTTGGCGTGCTCCAGCACATCTTTGGTCACGAGGGTGATCTCGCAGCCGGATGCCGCGGCGTGCAGTGCCGCGGTGAGCCCGGCGATGCCGGAGCCGACCACGACGACCCGGACGCTCACGGCTTCGCCGCCAGCATCCGCTCGAGAGCGAGACGAGCGGGATCGGCGACGTCGGCGGGCACCGTGATGCGGTTCACGACTTCGCCTGCGACGAGCCGCTCGAGCACCCACGCGAGGTAGCCGGGGTGGATGCGATACATCGTCGAGCATGGGCAGACGACGGGGTCGAGGCAGAAGATCTGGTGCTGCGGGAACTGCGCCGCAAGGCGCTGCACGAGGTTGATCTCGGTGCCGATCGCGAACGTCGTGGGCTCGGTGGCCGCGGCGATCGCCTTGCGGATGTAGTCCGTCGATCCCGACTCGTCCGCGGCATCCACGACCGCCATCGGGCACTCGGGATGCACGATGACGCGCACGCCGGGGTGCGCCGCCCGCGCCTTCTCGATCTGGTCGATCGTGAACCTGCGGTGCACGGAGCAGAACCCGTGCCACAGGATGACGCGCGCGTCGGCCAGCTCGGCGACCGACGACCCGCCGAGGGGCCGGCGCGGGTTCCACATCGGCATCCGTTCGAGCGGAACGCCCATCGCCTTGGCCGTGTTGCGACCGAGGTGCTGGTCGGGGAAGAACAGCACACGGCGCCCGCGTGCGAACGCCCATTCCAGCACCGTCCGCGCGTTCGACGACGTGCAGACGATGCCGCCGTGCCGCCCGACGAACCCCTTGATCGCGGCGGAGGAGTTCATGTATGTCACGGGTACGACAGGCGCGCGCCCGTCGTCACCGCGCGCGTCGAGCGGGCCGTAGACGTCCTCGAGCTGCTCCCAGCACTCTTCGACCTCGTCGATCGAGGCCATGTCGGCCATCGAGCACCCCGCGGCGAGGTTCGGCAGGATCACCGCCTGTTCGGGACGGGAGAGGAGGTCGGCGGTCTCGGCCATGAAGTGCACGCCGCAGAAGACGATCGCCTCGGCATTCGGGTGCTCCAGCGCGGCGTTGGCGAGTTGAAACGAGTCGCCCACGTAGTCGGCGTGGGTGACGACCTCTTCGCGCTGGTAGAAGTGGCCGAGGACGACGACCCTGTCGCCGAGGGTCTGCTTGGCGGCGACGATGCGGGCGTCCAGCTCGGCCTCGCCGGCCTCGCGGTACTCGGCGGGCAGTTCACCTTGCCGTGGCGCCCCCGTGGGGATGACGTCGCCCATCGAGGATCCGGGGCCGTAGCCGGGACGTGAGTCGAAGTCCCACGGACCCGCTGCGAGGTCGGTGTTGCATGTCTCGGCGGTCGAGGCTCCCGTGACGATCGCTTGAATGCCGTGGTCGACGCTCGGGTCGAGACGATCGGCAGGGTGGACGCGGCCGGCGGGACGCGGCTGCAGGGTCAGGGTGGTCATGACAGCACCTCCGGAAGGGATTCGGTCGGTAGGGGCCCGCGCTCGGCGAGCTCGACATCGTGGTTGTAGCGGTACAGTCGCGCAGGACGGTGGCTGCCGGTCCGGAACTGCTCGGTCGGGATGAGCGTTGCGGAGTTCTCCACCTGACGGCGGAAGTTGGCGGGGTCGAGGTCGCGGCCGAGGATCGCCTCGTACACCTCGCGCAGGTCGGCGAGCGTGAACAGGTCGGGCAGCAGGCCGTGGGCGATGCGGCTGTAGCCGACCTTGTTGCGCAGGCGCCACAGCGCATAGTCGACGATGTGGTTGTGGTCGAAGGCGAGAGCAGGGAGGGATGCCGCGTCGAACCACGCGGCATTCTCGGATGCCGGGGCGAGCAGAGCGCCTTCGCGCAGCAGCGCCCAGTACACGATCGACACGACGCGCGTCGGGGAACGGTCGATATCGCCGAAGGCGTAGAGCTGCTCGAGGTAGCTCGGCGCCAGACCCGTCGTTTCGGCGAGAGTGCGGGATGCCGCGGTCTCGAGCTCTTCGGCCGCGTCGAGCCAACCGCCGGGAAGCGCCCACAGTCCCTCGTGCGGGTCCCGGGTGCGGCGCACGAGCGGGAGGACGACGCTCGAACGATCGGTGCCGGGTTCACGCCGCAGGCTGAAGATCACCGTCGAAACGGCGACGCGGATGTCGCCCTCGCTCGAAACGGGGGACGGAGCGGCGGAGGGGGAGTTTGTTCGTGTCATGGTGACTATAACCTCGATGAGATCTTATAGTCAATCCGACCTGAAGTGCAAGTCCCGAGCGACGGGAGAACAGCACGCTTCCAGCCGAGCCATAGTGCCGGCCTCTACCGTGGATGCGAAGGGAGGGTCGCATGCTCGTCGTGGATGTCGTCGCGCTCGTCGCGCTTCTCGCGGCATTCATCGTGGGTGTCACCCGAGGATTGTTCGCGAGTCTCGGCGCGATCGCCGGCACGGTGCTCGGCGCCCTCGGCGCGCTCTGGCTCGTGCCGCTGGCAACCCCGTTCGCGTCCGAGGCGATTCCCGCTGACGCGTGGCGCAGCGCGGCCTTGGCCGGTCTCGCCGTCATCGTCGTGCTGCTGGGCGCCGGGATCGGCGCCGGCGTCGGCGGAATGATCCGTCGGGGAGTTGATCGCACCCGGCTGCGTGGCGTGGAACGCATCGGCGGCGGTGTCGTCGGCATCGCCGCCGTGGCGCTCGCGTTGCTGATCGTCGGAGCGGGTCTCACCTCCGCGGGCATTCCCGCCGTCTCGGCTGCGGTGGGCTCATCGCAGGTGCTTCGAATGCTGGACCGGCTCACGCCCGCCCCTCTCGACGACGCTCTCGCGCAGGTGGGCGCCCTCGTGATCGAAGACGGCCTGCCGAGGATCGAGCAGGCCATCGGAGGAAGTACCACTCCGACCGATCCGCCCATCGCACTCGACGATCCAGAGCTGCAGACCGCTTCGGCGTCGGTCGCGCGGATCAGCGGCACCGCCTACGCGTGCGGCACGTCGATGACCGGCTCCGGGTTCGTCGCCGGGAACGGCCTGGTCGTCACGAACGCCCACGTCGTCGCCGGCGTGCAGACGCCGATCGTCGAGCTGCCCAGTGTCGACGCCGGGGCGGGCTGGTTCGGCGCTGACGGCAGCCGTACCCGCGAAGGGCGCATCGTGTACTTCGATCCCCTCGACGATCTCGCCGTGATCGCCGTCGATGGGCTCGACGCCGGAGTGCTCCCGATCGCCGATCCCGTCGAACCCGGGACGCAGGCGGCGGTGCAGGGCTACCCTCTCGGCGGCCCGTTCAGCAGCTCGACCGCCGACGTGATCGCCGTCGGCGAGGTCAGGGTGCCCGACATCTACGACCGGTCGGCGATGCCGCGCGCGATCTATACGCTCGACGCCGATGTGCAGCCCGGGAACTCCGGAGGTCCCCTCCTCAGCGGCGACGGCGAGGTGATCGGCGTCGTGTTCGCACGCGGTGAGGACGGGGAACGGCGAGGCTATGCCATGACCACCGACGAGTTGCGGCCAGTGCTCGCGGTGGTGAATGCCGGCGATGCCGAAGTGTCATCCGGTGAATGCATGCAGTAGCCGAACATGCGCCGGTCGGAACCCGTGCGGTGGCTACGGGCGATATGCTAACTCGAAAGTGTCGTGACATGACTCAGACTTTCTCGCCCTACGGCGCGGCAGCGCCCCTGAGAAGCTGATGCGAAAGTCTCGCCTTCCCGAGGCAGGTTTCCTCGCCCCAGGGCGCGGCCGCGCCCCTGAAAAGCTGAGCCGATAACTGAATCCCACAATCGAACATTGGCCGCATGACGTGTGCGGGAGAGCCCCGGCATCCGCTCCTGACGGGAGGCGGGAGCCGGGCACCGAAGGAGCAAGCCTCCCCGCCAATCTCTCAGGTCCGCGTACCGCTCGCGTCCGGCCGCTCTGGAAAGTGATTTCGAGCGCAGCGAGAAATCAGGTTGAGCGAGGACGCGCAGCGTCCGAGTCGAAACCCTGGTGACCTTTCGCTCCGCGGGTTCCCATCTGCGCGAAGATCTCCGCCGACGGTGAAAGCCGGCATCTGCTCCGTCAGTGCCGGTGAAGCTCTCAGGTCCATGACAGAGGGGGAGTTCGCGGCTGCCGGCCCCGGCATCCGTCCGCTCGCTTCCCAGAACTGGTGGCTGAACTCGTGTCCGACCTCCGCACCACCGCGCTCCACGACCGCCATGCCGCGCTCGGCGCCTCCTTCACCGACTTCGGCGGATGGGACATGCCCGTCCGCTACAGTTCCGACCTCGCCGAGCACCACGCGGTGCGCGGCGCCGCGGGCCTGTTCGACATCTCCCACATGGCCGAGTTCCTCGTGACCGGTTCCGGTGCGGCGCCGTTCCTCGACTACGCGCTGGCCGGTCGCATCTCGACGATGAAGGTCGGCAAGGCGAAGTACTCGCTCATGCTGACGGATGCCGGCGGTGTCCTCGACGACGTCATCGTGTACCGGCTCGACGACGATCGATTCCTCGTGATCTCCAACGCCGGCAACCGGGACGCCGTCGCGGCGGCCTTTGCCGAGCGGGTGCAGCGTGCGCCCGTGTCGGCGGCCTTCGCAGCCGGACCCTCGGAGGGGACGACGATCTTCGCTCAGGTCATGGGATTCGCGGGCGCAACGGTCGAGGACATCTCCGACGCATACTCGCTGATCGCCGTGCAGGGTCCGCGCGCCCGCGAGATCGTCGAGGTCACCACTGGAATCGAGGGCGTGACGCCGACGCTCGCCGACCTCGGCTACTACGCGTGGTCGGGCGGCACCTTCCAGGGCGAGCCGCTCTTCGTCGCCCGCACCGGGTACACCGGCGAGGACGGTTTCGAACTGCTGATGGCGAACGCCCTCGCGCCCTCGCTGTGGGATGCGCTGCTGGCCGCGGGCACACCGCTCGGGCTCGTGCAGGCGGGCCTTGCCGCCCGCGACACGTTGCGGCTCGAAGCGGGCATGCCGCTGCACGGCCATGAGCTGTCGGCCGACATCCGCCCGGCGCAGGCCGGCCTCGGCCGGGTCGTCGCGCTCGACAAGGACGACTTCGTCGGCAAGCAGGCGCTGACCGCGGCATCCGCTGTCGCCGACCTGCCCGTGCTCGTCGGGCTCACCGCCGACGGCCGTCGCGCCGGACGCGCCGGATACGCCGTGACGGATGCCGAGGGCACCGCCGTCGGCGAGATCACGAGCGGGGCGCTCAGCCCGACGTTGGGGCATCCCATCGCGCTCGCCTTCGTCCCCCCGGAGCTGTCGGCGCCGGGCACCGAACTCTTCCTCGACGTGCGGGGGACCCGCATCCCCGCGACCGTGACCGCACTGCCCTTTTACCGGAGGACCGCATGACCGACCTGAGTAGCCTCAAGTACACCGAAGAGCACGAGTGGGTCGCCGTCGCCGGCGACGTCGCGACGGTCGGGATCACCGACTACGCCGCCGACAAGCTCGGCGACGTCGTCTACGTCGACCTCCCGGCGGTCGGTACGACCGTCACCGCGGGCGCCGTCTGCGGCGAGATCGAATCCACGAAGTCGGTCGGCGAGCTGTACGCGCCGCTGACCGGCGAGGTCGTCGAGATCAACGACGCCGTCGTGGACGACCCGTCCGCCGTCAACGCGGACGCGTTCGGCGCGTGGCTCGTGAAGATCCAGATCGATCCGGCGGACGCCGACGGCCTGCTCGATCGGGCGGCGTACGTCGCGCTCACGGGCGGCGAGGCGTGACCGGTTTCGCCTCTCGGCACATCGGCACCGACGCCGCGGCGCAGGCCGCGATGCTGGCAGCGCTCGGCTACGACAGCGTCGAAGCGCTCGTCGAGCGGGCGGTCCCGGCATCCATCCATGCCCGTCCCGTCGCGGACTCGGTGCTGCCGCCGGCGGCGACCGAGGCCGAGGCGCTCGCGGAGCTCCGGTCGCTGGCGTCGCTGAACCGCCCGGCGCGGCCGATGATCGGGCTCGGGTACTACGACACGTTCACGCCGTCGGTCATCGCGCGGAACGTTCTCGAGAACCCGTCGTGGTACACCGCCTACACGCCGTATCAGCCGGAGATCTCGCAGGGACGGCTGGAGGCGCTGATCAACTTCCAGACGATGGTGACCGATCTCACGGGCCTGCAGACGGCGAACGCGTCGATGCTCGACGAGTCGACGGCCGTCGTCGAGGGGATGCTGGTGGCTCGCCGCGCGTCGAAGTCGACCTCGAACGTCTTTCTCGTCGATGCGGACGCACTGCCGCAGACCAAGGCCCTGCTCGCTCACCGCGCCGCCGCCCTCGGCATCGAGCTCGTTGACATCCGGTGGTCGAGTGCCGACGCTTCAGCGTCGGTGTATCGAGACCACAGCGAGCGGTTTCAGAGCGCTGACCTCCCGGCATCCTTCGGCGCCTTCATCCAATACCCCGGCGCGACCGGCCGGGTGTGGGACCCGTCCGAGGTCATCGCCGCCGTGCAGGCGCAGGGCGGACTCGCGGTCGTCGCGGCCGACCTGCTGGCCCTGACGCTGCTGCGCTCGCCCGGTTCGCTCGGCGCCGACATCGCGGTGGGCACGACGCAGCGGTTCGGAGTTCCGCTCGGCTTCGGCGGTCCGCACGCCGGCTACATGGCGGTGCGGTCGGGCCTGGAGCGGCAGCTGCCGGGGCGCCTCGTCGGCGTGTCGCAGGATGCCGAGGGCCACCCGGCCTACCGGCTCTCGCTGCAGACGCGGGAACAGCACATCCGGCGCGAGAAGGCCACGAGCAACATCTGCACGGCGCAGGTGCTGCTGGCGGTCATGGCGTCGATGTATGCCGTGTACCACGGGCCGGAGGGGCTGCGCCGGATCGCGTCGGAGGTCGCCGCGAAGGCGCACCTGCTGCGCGACTGGATCGCGGAGGCGGGGAACGACATCCTCCACGACGACTTCTTCGACACGATCGTCGTGTCGGTGCCCGGCCGCGCCGGCGTCGTCGTCGACCTCGCGCGAGAGCGCGGGTTCCAGCTCTGGTTCCGCGACACCGACTCCGTCGGTGTCTCGGTCGACGAGACCACGACGCTCTCGGACCTGCATGTGCTGGCGCAGGTGTTCGGGGCGCCCGAGCGCCGCTGGGTAGCCTACGCACCACTGGCGGAGCCGCAGCTTCCCGAAGCGCTGCGACGGGAGGACGAGTTCCTCACGCACCCGGTGTTCCACGCGCACCGCTCCGAAACGGCGATGATGCGCTACCTCAAGCAGCTCGCCGACCGTGATTACGCGCTCGATCGCGGCATGATCCCGCTCGGGTCGTGCACGATGAAGCTGAATGCTGCGACCGAGATGGCGGCGGTGTCGTGGCCGGAGTTCTCGCGCGTGCATCCCTTCGCGCCGGCAGAGGATGTCGCCGGGTACCTCGTGCTGATCGAGCAGCTGGAGTCGTGGCTCGCCGAGATCACGGGGTACGACGCCGTGTCGCTGCAGCCGAACGCCGGATCGCAGGGCGAGCTCGCGGGCCTGCTCGCGATCCGCGGGTACCACCACTCGCGCGGCGAGGCCGAGCGGAACGCGTGTCTCATCCCGTCGTCTGCCCACGGCACCAACGCGGCCTCGGCGGTGCTCGCCGGGATGCGGGTCGTCGTGGTCGCGTGCGACGAACAGGGCAACGTCGACCTGAGCGACCTTCGCGCCAAGATCGCGGCGCACGCCGACACGCTCGCCGCACTGATGATCACGTACCCGTCGACGCACGGCGTGTACGAGCAGGATGTCGTGGAGCTGTGCGCCGCGGTGCACGACGCCGGCGGCCAGGTGTACGTCGACGGCGCCAACATGAACGCGCTGGTCGGGTTCGCCCGGTTCGGCGACCTCGGCGGCGATGTGTCGCATCTGAACCTGCACAAGACGTTCGCGATTCCGCACGGCGGCGGCGGGCCGGGGGTGGGACCGGTCGCGGCGAAGGAGCATCTCGCGCCGTTCCTGCCGTCGCATCCGCTCGCGCAGCGCGCGGCGCACGCGGGGGATTTCGTGTTCGACGGAGGGCCGGTGTCGGCCGCGCCGTACGGTTCGGCATCCATCCTGCCGATCTCGTGGGCGTACGTCCGGATGATGGGCACGGCGGGGCTGCGGCAGGCGACCGGGGCGGCGGTGCTCGCGGCGAACTACATCGCGACGCGGCTGCGCGACCACTATCCGGTGCTCTACGCGGGGGAGGGCGGACTCGTCGCGCACGAGTGCATCCTCGACCTGCGGCCGCTGAAGGAGGAGACGGGCGTCACCGTCGACGACGTCGCGAAGCGGCTGATCGACTACGGCTTCCATGCTCCGACGATGTCGTTCCCGGTTGCGGGGACGCTGATGGTCGAGCCGACCGAGTCGGAGGATCTGGGCGAGATCGAGCGGTTCGTCGAGGCGATGATCGCGATCCGCGCCGAGGCTTCTCGCGTGCAGGCGGGGGAGTGGGATGCCGCCGACAACCCGCTTGTGAACGCACCCCACACCGCGGCGGTCGCGGTGTCGGATGCCTGGGATCACCCGTACTCGCGGTCGGAGGCGGTGTACCCCGTGGGGTCGCTCGTGCGGACGAAGTACTGGCCTCCCGTGCGCCGCATCGACAACGCCTACGGCGACCGCAACCTCGTCTGCGCCTGCCCACCCGTCGAGGCCTTCGCGTAGCGCCGCCCCCGCCCGCACCCGCGCCGCCCCCACCCGCGTCGTTGCCGAGAGAACATCTCAGAGCCGAGAGAACGGGTGCTACCCGTTCTCTCGGCGTCGCGTTGTTCTCTCGCGGTCTGAGGGGACACGGGGGATGCGATCGTCGCGGGACAGCAAGCGGTCGTAGGGCTGCAGCAGCTTCATGAGGGACCGCAGCGGGGCGATCTGGACCGGGAGCAGTTGCGGAAGTCCGAACCCGACGAGCAGATCGCGCAGCGGCCACACCCTGGCCACCTCGATCCAGCCCCAGTGGGCGATCGCCGCCACCGGACCGCTGAGCAGACGTCGGTCGCGCTCCCGGCGCTTGCGCAGCAGACCCGCCGGATCGCCGAAGCGTCCGTCGTACTTGAACTCGCCGTCCGGCTCACCGAGGAGCCCGAGATTCTCCCACCATTGGTCGCCGCGATCGACTGTCCCGTCGGCTGCGACGAAGGCGTGTTGGAGCTCGGGTGCGGGAAACCCCAGCCACTCCCGGACGGCATCGCTGAGCGACTCGAGGGCGCTCTCGCGCTGGGCGGATGCTCTTGTCAGCGCCCAGCGCGCCGTGTTCCGTCCGCGGCCGGTCGGGCGGCTCTCGTTCTCCGTACTCAGAGCGTCACGGCTGAGCAGCGGGTCGAGCCGCAACGCGGCATCGGTCGCAGCGAGTCCCAGCGCGTGGTGGCGATAGCGCGCCAGCGTCACGGCGGTGACGGCGGGCGTGGTCACAACGATGCCTCCCACGGTGATGAGATCGGGCAGCGCCGCCGCGCGATGCGAACGGATGCCGGCGGACTCGCGGGCCGCCTCCGTGGCGGCCACGAGGACGTGGACCGTGACCGGATCGCCGACCACCGGCATCCCCACGAGGACCGCCGCCGACTCATGGCAGAAGATGGCGTCGGGACGGACGAGCGCGACCGCGTGCACCCGCGCGAGGTACCTCTCCCACGGTCGCAGTCGACGCCACTGAGCCGCCGGCGCGAACACGCCGGCGCGAACCCGGACGACGTCGCCTCGTGCCACGGCGCGTTCCGGATGGGGGAGCTCGGTGCCGCGCAGTAGCGTCACCGGTGATGGGCTCAACGCGAGTGAGGTGGTGAGGGTCAGCATGCCCTGACAGTGCCCGACAACAGTGGCGCGTGGGCCGCAGATGCCCGAATCGGTGGAGAGTCCGCCGGATTCTCCACCTGTGGAGAGAGCGACTCCGCCGATCCCCGCCGACCCCTCCAAGCCTTGAGAGAACAACTGCACGCCGAGAGAACGGTTGCTACCCGTTCTCTCGGCGCCGAGTTGTTCTCTCGAGGGGGGAGCGAGCGGCGGCGGGCGGCGGCGGTCGGCGGGGGCGGGGGGTCGAGGGGGTCAGACGAACAGGGCGGGCCACCACGCGGCGGCCAGGGGATAGCCGACGAAGGCGATCACGTCGATGAAGGTGTGCGCGATCACGAGCGACATGACGCGGCCCCAGCGCTGGTACACCCACCCGAAGACGATCCCCATCGCGATGTTGCCGGCCAGCGGTCCCCACCCCTGATACGCGTGGTACGCGCCGCGCAGCGCAGCCGTCGACAGGATGATCGCCCACGTACCCCAGCCCAGCCGCCGCAGCCGGTCGAACAGGTAGCCGATGAAGATCACCTCTTCCGTCAGCCCCGCCCGCAGCGCCGCCAGGAGCAGCAAAGGAACCGTCCACCACGACGGATCCAGCGGCGACGCATCGACCTGCACGGTGATCCCCAGCGCGCGCCCCGCGACGTACAACCCCAGCCCGGGCGCACCGATCACCGCGATCAGCAGCACGCCCGCACCGAGGTCGCGCCCGAAGAGGCGGATGCTGCGGAAGTCCAGTCCGATCCGTCGGAATGCGGAAGCACCCGGCCCCCACAGCAGATAGATCGCCAGGGCGATCGGCGCGAGCGCGAAGAACTGTGCGACGAACTGGTAGAGGACATCCCAGAACTGCTGCGCGTTCGCGCCCGGGTTCAGCGACGTCGACTGGTCGCCCAATGCCTGCTCGCGTGTCAGCGCCTGCAGGAGCGAGAGCACCGAGTACACCGCCGAGCGCCCCACCGACAGCGTCAGGACGATCGCGATCTCCCACCACAGGCGTGTCCGTGACGGCGTGGGCAGCGCGTCTGCCGCCGCAGACCGGTCCACGGTACTCATCCGGACGCGCGGGGGCACTCTCCGATGCTAGTCGGTCGCCCGCAGCTCACAGCCCCACGATGAGCGTGACGACCATCGCGACGAGGAGCACGGCGCCCAGTGCGATCGGCAGCACGTCCCACCCGGACCTCGTCTGTTCGCTCGACGGCGTCGCATTGCGGCGCACCTGATCGAGGTCGTCCGCTGTCCGCGTGAATGCGCCGGGGTCGTCGCCGATGCGTCGAGTCGCGGTCCGCACGATTGCGCCTGGGCCCCGGGATGCTGTGACCGCGTAGGCGGTGATCACGCGTCCGCTTTCGAGCTCGAACATGAGGTGGAGCCGCTGCCGTATCGCGGCGACGCGCGGCCATGGGAGGTCATACGTGCGCAAGAAGCTGATGACGCGAGCGCGCTCGGAGTCGTAGACCACGCGGGGACGCAGCAGCATGATCCACAGCACCCAGGCGAGGAACAGCAGGAACGGCAGCGACGTCGCCAACAGCGGCCAGTTCTGAATCACGGCGAAATCGATCCCGATCAGGGCCATCACGCTGACCCCGGCCCAGAAGGTCACGGTCGATCGGGGGTCGCGGAGCACGTACCTGTGGTCCCCGGAAGTGTGCTCCCCGGATGCAGGGGGGCGCCTCACTCGGGGAAGTGGCACGCGACGGAGTCCGAACCGCCGGCCTTGACAGGCTGAAGGGGCGGCTCCAGCGTCGCGCAGATGTCTTGCGCCTTCCAGCAACGGGTGCGGAAACGGCATCCTGACGGCGGGTTGATCGGTGAGGGCACATCGCCGGTGAGCCGGATGCGCTCGCGGCGGCCCCCGACAGCAGCCTGACTGACGTCGGGTACCGCCGAGAGCAGCGCCTTCGAGTAGGGATGGAGCGGGTGGCTGTAGAGCTCTTCGCGCGGCGCCTGCTCGACGAGTTTGCCGAGATACATGACGGCGATGTCGGGACAGAAGTGGCGCACGATCGCGAGGTCGTGAGCGATGAACAGGAAGGCGATGTCGAACTGGCGCTGCAGATCCTTCAGCAGATTGATGACCTGCGCCTGGATCGACACGTCGAGCGCAGAGACCGGCTCGTCGGCGACCAGCAGCTTCGGTTGCAGCGTCAGGGCGCGCGCGATGCCGATGCGTTGCCGCTGACCGCCGGAGAACTCGTGCGGGTAGCGGTTGTAGTGCTCGGGGTTCAGGCCGACGATCTCGAGCAACTCCTGCACGCGCCGCAGCCGCCCCTGCCGTGGCACCAGTTTGTGGATCTCCAGCGGCGCACCGATGATCTCGCTGACAGTCTGTCGCGGGTTGAGCGAGGTATACGGGTCCTGGAAGATCATCTGGATGTCGCGGCGTAGCGGTTTGAGCTGGCGGGCGCTCGACTTGGCGATGTCGCGCCCCTCGAACAGGATCTGTCCTGCGGTGGGCTCGTAGAGGCGTGTCACGAGCCGACCGATCGTCGATTTGCCAGAGCCGGACTCGCCGACGAGGCCGAGCGCCTGGCCGTGCCCAATCGTGAACGACACCCCGTCGACGGCCTTGACATGGCCCACGGTGCGGGAAATGACTCCCTGCGACCTGACGGGGAAGTGCATCTTGAGGTCGCGGACCTCGAGCAGCGGAATGCTCACTGGGCTCCTTCCGCACTCACGAGGGCGAGGGTGGAGAGATCGCGTTCGGCCAGATGGCAGCGGCGCAGGTGGCCGGGGGCGATCTCCGCCAACTCGGGGAGCTCGGTCGTGCACCGATCGCCCGGCACGAGCGAAGTGAATGCGCACCGCGGATGGAACGCGCACCCTGTCGGCGGATTGAGCAGGCTCGGCGGGTTACCGGGAATCGGATGCAGCGGCACGTCGACGGGGCTCGAGAGGTCGGGCACCGACTTCAGCAGGCCGAGGGTATAGGGCATGGCAGGGGCGGTCAGCAGCTGCTTGGTGGCGCCGTACTCCACCGCACGGCCGGCATACATGACGAGCACGTCGTCGGCGAGCTCAGCGATGACCCCGAGGTCGTGTGTGATCATGATGAGCGCCGTGTTGAACTCGCGCTGCAGATCCTGCAGCAGGTCCAGGATCTGCGCCTGCACGGTCACATCGAGCGCCGTGGTCGGCTCGTCGGCGATGAGCAGCGTGGGATCGTTGATGAGCGCCATCGCGATCATGACGCGCTGGCGCATCCCCCCGGAGAACTGGTGCGGGTAGTCGTCGACGCGTCGGTCGGGCTGAGGGATGCCGACGCGATCGAGCATTTCGATGGCCCTGGCACGGGCGGCCTTGCGGTTGACATCGTTGTGGGCACGGTACGCCTCGGCGACCTGGTCGCCGACGCTGTAGTACGGATGCAGGGCCGAAAGCGGGTCCTGGAAGATCATCGCGATGTCCTTACCGCGCCGGCGCTGCATCTCCTTGTCGCTGATGCCGAGCAGTTCGGTGCCGTCGAACCAGATCGCGCCGCTGACCAGCGCGCTCGTGTTCCGATGCAGACCCAGGATCGCCGACGACGACACCGACTTGCCGGAGCCTGACTCGCCGACGATGCCGAGCGTCTTACCCCGCTCGAGCGAGTAGCTGAGCCCATCGGTGGCACGCACGATGCCGTCGATGGTGGGGAAGTGCACGACGAGATTCTCGACAGACAGAAATGGCT
Organism: Microbacterium sp.; assembly: GCF_049661145.1. GTDB lineage: Bacteria > Actinomycetota > Actinomycetes > Actinomycetales > Microbacteriaceae > Microbacterium. The sequence goes on along the minus strand of NZ_JBASZT010000121.1, from coordinate 1,103 downwards.
GGCTCATCTCGGCCCTCAATTCGTGACCCGCACGCGCGGGTCGATGTAGGCGTACAGGATGTCGACGATGATGTTCATCACGATCACGGCGACGGCGCCGACGATCACCAGACCGATCAGCACAGGCAGATCGTGGTTGTTGTTCGCCTTGACAGCGAGGGCTCCCATGCCCTGATAGTTGAACACGCTCTCGGTGATGATCGCGCCCGCCAGCAGACCCGCGAAGTCGAGGCCGGCGAGCGTCACGAGCGGCGTGAGGGCCGCGCGCAGACCGTGTTTGAAAAGCACCGTGCGTTCGGAGAGCCCCTTCGCGCGTGCGGTGCGGATATAGTCCTCCGACATCGATTCGAGCACGAAGGCACGGGTATACCGCACATAGGCGGCCATGAAGAAGAGGGCGAGCGTGAGCGCCGGCAGGGTGATCCCGATGATCCACGGCCCGAGGTCGGCGAAGCTCTTCAGCGGTTCGAATCGGGGATAGGGCCACAGGCCCCACTTGACCGACACGTACTGGAGCAGGAAGGTTCCGATCACGAACACCGGGAGCGCGTACACCACGAGTGTCGCGCCGACGACGATGCGATCCAACCATCGGCCCTTATAGACGGCGGCGAGGATGCCGATCAGCACGCCGAACACGATCCAGAGCACGAAGCTCGCGATGGAGAGGGAGATCGTTGGGCCCGCCGCCTTGACGAGCAACGCATTGACGGTCTTCTGCTCGCTCTGCGAATAGCCCAGGCAGGGCGCCGCGCAGTGGACGATGCGGTTCTCATAGCCGTTCTCGATCAACTGCTCTCGGTACTCATCGTCGACGGGGAAGTCGCGTCCGACGACGAGGCCCGAGACGAACGCCCCGAACTGCTGCGGGATCGACTTGTCGTAGCCGAGAAGCTGGGTGGTCTGCTCGAGCTTCTCGGGTGTGCAGTACTTGCCGCACTGGTTGATCGCGGGATTGCCGTTGGCGAAGAACAGTGCGAAGACGACGAAGATCATCACGATCACCATGACGATGCCGACGAGCGTTCGGCGGATGATGAACGCGATCACGTGATGACCTCTCTCGCCTTTCAGAGGGTGTCGGGTGGGCGCCTTTCGACGCC
>NZ_JBASZT010000120.1:0-10883 GCF_049661145.1 Microbacterium sp. | reverse complement strand
CGCCGCGCGGCCGCCGCGCGGCCGGCGGCCCAGCCGCGCAATGGTAGTCTGAGTCGGTGCGGATCGCTCGTCTTCTCCTTAGCGGCCGCGGCGAGACCTCGTTCTGAGCCCTCTCTCGTCGCGGAGTCCGTCGCGGGCTTGATCCCAATCTGGAGAACGAGACTGACATGAGCACATCCATTTCCGATCGTCCGCGGACTCTGGCCGAGAAGGTCTGGGATGACCACCTCGTCGTGAAGGGCGAGGAGGGCCAGCCCGACCTCCTCTACATCGATCTGCACCTCGTGCACGAGGTCACGAGCCCGCAGGCTTTCGACGGCCTCCGGGCCGAGGGGCGGCCCGTCCGGCGCCTCGACCTGACGATCGCGACCGAGGACCACAACACGCCGACCCTCAACATCGACAAGCCCATCGCGGACCTCACGAGCCGCACGCAGATCGACACGCTGCGGCGTAACGCCGACGAGTTCGGCGTCCGCATCCACTCCCTGGGCGACAGGGAACAGGGCATCGTCCACGTCGTAGGCCCGCAGCTGGGGCTGACGATGCCGGGCATCACGGTCGTGTGCGGCGACTCCCACACCTCGACGCACGGCGCGTTCGGCGCGATGGCGTTCGGCATCGGCACGAGCGAGGTCGAGCACGTCCTGGCGACCCAGACCCTCCCGCTGAAGCCCTTCAAGACGATGGCGATCACGGTAGAAGGGGAACTGAAGCCCGGGGTCACCGCGAAGGACATCATTCTCGCGATCATCGCCAAGATCGGTGCGAACGGCGGCCAGGGCTATGTCCTGGAGTACCGTGGCAGCGCCATCCGGTCCCTGTCGATGGAGGGCCGCATGACGATGTGCAACATGTCGATCGAAGCCGGCGCCCGAGCCGGCATGATCGCGCCCGACGAGACGACGTTCGCGTACGTCCAGGGCAAGCCGCATGCGCCGCAGGGTCAGGACTGGGACGACGCCGTCGCGTACTGGCGGACGCTCCCCAGCGACGAGGGCGCCGTCTACGACGCCGAGGTCTTCCTCGACGCGAACGAACTGGAGCCGTTCGTGACGTGGGGCACCAACCCCGGTCAGGGCGTCTCGCTGTCCGGTGTCGTGCCCGACCCGGCATCCTTCGCCGATCCCAACGAACGCGCCGCCGCCGAACGCGCGCTGGCGTACATGGACCTGTCCGCCGGCACCGCGTTGAAGGACGTCGAGGTGGATGCCGTGTTCATGGGCTCGTGCACCAACAGCCGCATCGAGGACCTGCGCGCGTTCGCATCGATCATCGAGGGACGACGCAAGGCCGACGGCGTGCGCGTCATGGTGGTACCGGGCTCTGCTCGCGTGCGCCTGGAGGCCGAGGCCGAGGGCCTGGACCGCGTGTTCGAGGAGTTCGGCGCGGAATGGCGGTTCGCAGGATGCTCGATGTGCCTGGGCATGAACCCCGACCAGCTCGCGCCGGGGGAGCGGTGCGCCTCGACGAGCAACCGCAACTTCGAGGGCCGGCAGGGCAAGGGCGGACGCACGCACCTCGTGTCGCCGCTCGTCGCCGCTGCGACGGCAGTGCTGGGGAGGCTGGCCAGTCCGTCGGATCTGCCGGCGCGTGAGACGGTGGGAGCCTGACATGGAGAAGTTCACGACGCACACGGGCATCGCCGCCGCGCTGAAGCGCTCCGCGGTCGACACCGACCAGATCATCCCGGCCGTCTATCTCAAGCGCGTCACCAAGACCGGTTTCGAGGACGCGCTGTTCGCGAATTGGCGGCAGGACCCCGAGTTCGTGCTCAACCAGCCGGCGTTCTCGTCGGCATCCATCCTCGTCGCCGGGCCCGACTTCGGTACCGGATCGAGTCGCGAGCACGCCGTCTGGGCACTGCGCGACTACGGCTTCCAGGTTGTGCTCAGCCCCAAGTTCGCCGACATCTTCCGCGGCAATTCCGGCAAGCAAGGCCTGGTCACGGGCGTGATCTCGGAGGATGACCTGGAGGCGATCTGGGCCGCGATCGATGCGCAGCCCGGCATTGCGATGACGGTGGATCTTCGCGCGCGCACCGCCGTCATCGGCGCGCTCACGGTCTCCTTCGACATCGACGATTACACTAGGTGGCGGCTCCTCGAAGGCCTCGATGACATCGGGCTGACCCTGCGCAATGAGGACAGGATCGCGCAGTTCGAGGCGCGCCGGGAGGCGTGGCGGCCGCGGACACTCCCCGTCCGCTGACGCGAGGCCCCCGCCCGGGGCCGGTACTGAACCCTCCTCGACACACAAAGTGAGGTCCCGATCGATGAACACCCTGCTGAGCGCCTCGGCGTCGACACCGTCCCGCGGTGCCGGTTCGGTTCTTGAGATCCGCGGTGGCAGGCCGTTGCGCGGACGGGTCGAGGTCAAGGGTGCGAAGAACCTCGCCACGAAGGCCATGGTCGCCTCGCTGCTGGGCGAGACCGCGAGTGTCCTGCGTGACGTGCCCGACATCAGCGACGTACAGGTCGTGCGCTCGCTGCTCGAGGTGCACGGGGTCACGATCACCGACGTGGGCGACGGCGTGCTGCGTCTGGACCCGCGTGGGGCGGTGTCGGCGCACATGGAGCAGATCGATGCGCATGCCGGTGCCTCCCGCATCCCGATCCTGTTCTGCGGGCCGCTGCTGCATCTGCTGGGCCAGGCGTTCATCCCGGATCTCGGCGGATGTCGCATCGGCGACCGTCCGATCGACTTCCACCTCGACGCCCTGCGCGCCTTCGGGGCTACCGTCGACAAGCTGCCCAGCGGCATCCGCCTGTCGGCGCCACGCGGACTGCACGGCGCGAACATCACGCTGCCGTACCCGAGCGTCGGCGCCACGGAGCAGGTGCTCCTCACGGCCGTGCGCGCGAAGGGCACGACCGAGCTGCGCGGGGCTGCGATCGAGCCGGAGATCATGGACCTCATCGCGGTGCTGCAGAAGATGGGCGCGATCATCTCGTACGAGCCGAACCGGGTGATCTTCATCGAGGGCGTCGACAGCCTGCGCGGATACGACCACCGTTCGATCTTCGACCGCAACGAGGCGGCGTCGTGGGCGTGCGCCGCACTCGCCACCGACGGCGACATCCTCGTCGCGGGCGCGAAGCAGCCCGAGATGCTCACGTTCCTCAACGTCTTCCGCAAGGCAGGGGGCGATTTCGACATCACCGACGAAGGCATCCGGTTCCGCCGCGGCGGGGCTCTGAAGCCCGTCATGGTCGAGACCGACGTCCACCCGGGTTTCATGACCGACTGGCAGCAGCCGCTGATCGTCGCGCTGACCCAGGCGGAGGGCGTATCGGTGGTCCACGAGACCGTGTACGAGAACCGGTTGGGATTCACGCGCGCCCTCAACCAGATGGGTGCCGACATCGTGGTGCATCCGGAGGGGATAGCGAGCCCGGACCGTCGCGTGCCGCGCCGTGCGCTGGAACAGGCCGCGGTCATCACCGGTCCGACGCCGCTCCACGGCGCCGAAGTGGTCGTCCCGGACCTCCGCGGCGGGTACAGCTACGTCATCGCCGCACTCGCGGCGCAGGGCACCTCGACCGTGCACGGCATCGACATCATCCGCCGCGGCTACGAGAAATTCCTCGACAAGCTCACTGCGCTCGGGGCCGACTTCGACGTCGTCGGATGAGCGCACCGCCCGCCGTCGCGCGCCGCACGTCGCCTGAGAAGACCCGGCCGAGCGTGTTCTGGGTTCTCGCGGCCGTGCTCGTCCCGGCGATCGGTTGCTTCGCGAAGATCGAGATCTCCGGAGGCGAGCACCTGCCCGCCGAGGGACCGTACGTCCTCGCCCCCAACCACTACAGCGAGTTCGATCCGCTCATCATCGCCGCGGCGACCTGGCGGATCGGTCGTGCGCCGCGATTCATGGCGAAAGAGAGCCTGTTTCGAGTTCCGGTGCTGGGTGCGGCGTTGCGGGCGACCGGCATGGTCCCCGTCGCGAGGTCGTCGACGACGGCGACGGCGAAACTGACACTCGCCCAGTCCGTGGCTCTCGTCGAGCACGGCCGTGGGGTCATCGTGTATCCGGAGGGCTCTCTCACCCGCGATCCGGACCTGTGGCCGATGCGCGGGAAGACCGGTGCGGTGCGACTCGCGCTGGCCGGAGACATCCCGGTGGTTCCAGTCGCCAGCTGGGGCGCCCAGCGCATCCTGCCGCGCTACGGCAAGCTCAGCCTGTGGCCGCCGCGCAAGCGGGTGCAGGTTCTGCTGGGAGCCGCGACCGACCTCAGCGCGCACCGCGGCGATGCGGCCGGTGCCGACCTCGTTCCGGCGACGGATGCTGTGATGGCGGATATCTCGGACCTTCTCGGCCGGCTGCGGGGCGAGCAGCCACCCGCGGAGCGCTGGGATCCAGCCGCGCACGGTCAGAGCGAGACGGGGCGTCTTGAACCCTAGAACAGCCGGTCGCAGAGCGGATTCGTCGCTGCCGCGCGTCGCGGTCATCGGCGCGGGCAGCTGGGGCACGACCTTTGGCAAGGTCCTTGCCGACGGCGGCGCCCACGTCATGATGTGGGCGCGGCGCGCCGAGCTCGCACAGGAGATCCAGGAGGGTCACCGCAACAGCGAGTACCTCCCCGGAATCAACCTGCCGCGCACGATGTCGGCGACATCGCACCTCTCAGAGGCCCTCGACGGCGCGGCCCAGGTGTACCTCGCGATCTCGAGTCAGGCACTGCGACAGAACCTCAAGGCCGTGCGTCCGCTGATCTCGAGCACGGATGCCCCCGTTGTCTCGCTCATGAAGGGCGTCGAGAAGCGCACCGGACTGCGCATGAGTCAGGTCATCGAGCAAGAGTTGCACTGCGATCCGGCCCGTATCGCGGTGGCCTCCGGTCCCAACCTCGCCCTCGAGATCGCCCGCGAACAGCCCACAGCGGCCGTGATCTCGTCGACGAGCCGCACCACCGCCGAAGCAGTCGCGCTACGCGCGCGCAACGGCTATTTCCGTACCTTCGTGAACACCGACGTGATCGGCACCGAGTTCGGCGGCGTGCTGAAGAACCTCATCGCGGTCGCGATCGGCATCGTCGACGGTGTGGGGTACGGCGAGAACACCAAAGCGTCGATCGTCACTCGCGGACTCGTGGAGATGACCGACTTCGCCGTCGCTCAGGGCGCCCAACCCGAGACGCTCCAGGGGCTGGCCGGTCTGGGCGATCTCATCGCGACCTGTCAGTCGCCGCTGAGTCGCAACAACACCGCGGGGCGTCTGCTCGGGCAGGGCTACAGTTTCCAGGATGTCGTGAAACAGATGAATCAGACGGCGGAGGGCCTGGCATCCGTCGCCCCCGTGCTGCAGCTGGCTCGCGAGTCCGGCGTGATGATGCCCATCGTCGAACAGGTCAAGATGGTGCTCGACGGTGCGATGAACCCGCGCGACATCGCACCGCACCTGACAACGGATGACGACAAGCCCAAGGGCGAGAGGACCCAGAATGGACAGATCGGCAGTGGCGGTGCTTTTCGGCGGTCGCTCCAGCGAGCACTCGATCAGTTCCGCAACGGCCGGGGGCGTCCTGCGGGCGATTGACCGCGATCGTTTCGACGTCATCCCGATCGGCATCACTCGTGACGGGGCGTTCATCCTCGAGGACGACGACCCCGACAAGTTCGCCCTCGACCCGGGACACCTCCCCGAAGTCGTCGACAACGGCACTCGTATCGTCTGGCCCGATTCGGTGCGATCGCGTGAGTTGAAGGTGACGGATGCCGACGGCTCACGCTCTCTCGGCGAAGTCGACGTCGTCTTCCCGATCCTGCACGGCCGCTTCGGCGAGGACGGCACGATCCAGGGGTTTCTCGAACTGCTCGATCTGCCATACGTGGGCGCGGGACTTCTGATGTCGGCGGTGGGGATGGACAAGCACACCGCCAAGAGCGTGCTGAAGGCCGCGGGGGTGCCGGTGGTGCCGTGGGTCACTGTCACCGAGCGCCAGCTGAGGCGCGACCGTGAGCTGTGGGAGCGCCGCATCCGCTCACTCGGGTTGCCGGCGTTCGTCAAGCCCGCCCGCGCCGGCTCCAGCGTCGGTGTGTCGAAGGTCTTGGAGTGGTCGGAGCTCGATGCCGCGCTGGTCACGGCTTTCGCCGAGGACGGCACGGTGCTCATCGAGCAGGCCGTCGTAGGCCGCGAGATCGAGTGCGGCGTGCTCGCCGGTCGCGACGGCGAACCGCCGCGCGTCAGTGTCGCCGGTGAGATCGTCATCAGCGGGCGGGAGTTCTACGACTTCGACGCGAAGTACCTCGATGCGCCGGGAATCGACCTCGTGTGTCCCGCCGAGTTGCAGTCTGGTGAGCTCGCCGAACTGCAGCGCATCGCGGCGCGCGCTTTCGAGGCGATCGGCGGCGAGGGCCTCGCGCGCGTGGACTTCTTCTTCACAGGCACAGAGTTCTTCGTCAACGAGGTCAACACGATGCCGGGGTTCACGCCCATCTCGATGTTCCCGAAGTGCTGGATCGCCAGCGGCATGTCCTACCCGGAGCTGATCACAGAGCTGATCGAGCTCGCGCGCGTGCGCTGAGCCCGCGACGCGACCGTCAAGAGGCGGGGGTGCAGGTGCGGCCGTCGCCTGGCAGCTGGTCCACGGCGGTGCTGAGCGCGCGCAGCACGCCGCCGGAGCCCACCTCGTCGTAGTCGACGTAGACCTCGACCGCGGGATTCCGGCCGAAGGTCGTGAATCGGTAGTGCGGCGCCTCGGAGTCATCGATCAGCCAGTCGATGCCGTCGAGCGTCCGGCATTCCAGCTCGGACGCCACCGGCGGTTCGAGGCCGCAGGTCAGCAGCACCGTCGTGGGCGAGCCCCACGCGCCGGTGGCCTGCGCGTCGGTCCAGCGCCGCTCCTGACCTCCGACGTTCTGCGGCAGCCGGACGGTGACCGCCGCGCAGGCCGGGTCGTTCGCGCCCTCTGCCGGGGTCATGGACACGGTCGAGCTGCAGCCTGTGACGGAGAAGGCCACGCCGAGACCGACGATCAGCGCCCGCGCGGCGACAAGAGGGCGCGGGCGCTTCATCTGTCCAGGCTACCGTGGAGGGATGATCCACCCGCGCGCGCAGACGGTCGGTGAACTCGGCGAACGGGCCCTGCTCGCGCGGATCCTCGCGATACTCGGCGACGGCTCACACGCCCGGGTGGGGCCGGGCGACGACGCCGCCGTTCTCCGAGTTCCCGACGGCCGCGTCGTCGTGACCACCGATACTCTCGTGCACGGTCCCGACTTCCGGCTGGCGTGGTCGAGTGGGTTCGATCTCGGCTTCAAGTCCGCCGCCGTCAACCTCGCCGACGTTGCGGCGATGGGTGCCCGCCCGATTGCGCTCTTCGTCGCTCTCGCGCTGCCCGACGCGACGACATCAGGGTTCGTCGAGGACCTGGCCCGCGGCCTGCGGGACGCCTGCAGCGAGCTGGCGCCCGGCTGTGCCGTCGAAGGCGGCGACCTCACGGCGTCCGACACGCTCACGATCGCGGTGACGGCGATCGGCGTGCTGGACGGCCTGTCACCGGTGCTGCGTTCCGGCGCGCGGCCCGGAGACGTCGTCGCCGTCGCGGGGGAGCTGGGAGCGGCGGCGCGCGGACTCGGGCTGTTGTTCGAGCGGTTCCGCGACGGTTCGGGGAATCCTGTGCCGGTGGATGTCGAGGTTCTCACCGCCGCCGAGCGCGCGGACCTGGCGGCACAGCTGCGTCCCCGCCCGCCGATCGCGCTGGGCCCCGTCGCGGCGGCGGCGGGAGCGACGGCTCTCATGGACGTCTCGGACGGACTTCTGCTCGACGCGACGCGGATGGCGGATGCGTCGCGCGCCACGATCGATCTCGACGCTCGTCTGGATGCTGTGGATCTGCGCGGCGGCGAGGGCCATGCGCTGCTGGCCTGCTTCCCGCCCGGGGTCGCGCTGCCGGAGGGGTTCCGCCCGGTGGGGAGCGTGCGCGAGCGCAGCGGCGAAGCGGTCACCGTCGGCGGTGAGACGGTCAGCGGGCACCTCGGGTGGGACCCGCACCGTGACTGGGACTCGGGACGCGGTTGACCCGAAAGTCCTCGTGACGTGACTCAGACTTTCCCGCCCCACGGCGCGGCAGCGCCCCTGAAAAGCTGATGCGAAAGCCCCGCCCCCGGCGGGGCGGGCGCCCTCAATTCGCGAGCACCCACCACAGTGTCGTGTCACCGTACTTCTTCGCGCGGTCGTGGACGAGCCCCGGGGGCAGCGCGGGCGCGCCGGAGCGTGAGGCGCGCTCGATCACGACGGTCGCGCCCGGCGTGAGCCGCGGGACCAGCAGGGCGAGCGTCGCCGACAGCTCAGTCTCGCCGACCTCGTAGGGCGGGTCGAGGAAGACGAGGGCGAACGTCGCGGTCGCCGCGCGCAGGTAGGCGTCGGCGCTACCGCGATGCACGTATACGTGTGCCCCCGGCACTGCTTTCGCGATCGCGCGCGCGTTGCGCTCGGCGACCGACGCGGCGCGCGGCGCCCTCTCGACGAGGTCCGCCCGGGCGGCGCCTCGGCTGATCGCCTCGAGGCCTAGCGCGCCCGAGCCGGCGTAGAGGTCGAGCACCGCGGCATCCTGCACGAGATCGGCAGCCTCCAGCGCGCTGAACAGTGACTCGCGCACGCGGTCGCTCGTCGGTCTCGTCCCGGCATCCGGCACGGCGAGCGTGAGCGAGCCGGCGGCGCCGGCGATGATGCGGGTCACGAGCACACCCTACTGGGCTGTCCTGACCGACTCGGCCGCACGGTCCCGAATCGGCCGATTGGTGCCGACTGGGCCGGACGGTGGCGGCGCGTACGGGGTGAGGGCGTCGCGCACCCTCTCGAACCCCCCGCGGTCCTGTCGGTGCGGGTGCCTAGACTCGACGCATGCCCGTGCTGACGCTCTCCACGCGCCTCGTCGACGCGCTGGGCGACAAAGTCGCGAAGCAACTGGAACGCGCCTTCGGCATGGACACCGTCGCCGACCTGCTGACCCACTACCCGCGCCGCTATGCGCAGCCTGGCGAGCTCACGCCCATCGCGTCCCTGCCTCTGGGGGAGCAGGTGACGATCGTGGCCGAAGTGCGCTCGGTGTCGACGCGACCGATGAAGCAGCGCCGCGGCTCGATCCTCGAGGCCGTCATCAGCGACGGCGCGGGCGCTTTGAGCCTCACGTTCTTCAACCAGTCGTGGCGCCAGAACGACCTGCAGGTCGGGCGCCAGGGTATCTTCTCGGGCAAGGTCGGTGTTTTCAAGGGTCACCAGCAGCTCGCTCACCCCGACTACAAGCTGTTCGAGGACGTCGACGTCGCGCGGCTGGAGGCCGAGGCGCACCAGCACACGCCGATCCCGATCTACCCCGCCACGAGCACCGTGGCGACTTGGCAGGTGCAGAATGCCGTCACCGAGGTGCTGAAGAATCTCGGTGACGTCGCCGATCCGCTACCCGTCGAGCTCCGCGCGGCGCAAGGTCTTCTCGATGCCCGGACGGCGCTGCAGCGCATCCACGCACCGGACTTCGTCGATCAGGTCGACTCCGCACGTCGGACGCTGCGCATGCACGAGGCGTTCGTGCTGCAGACCGCGCTGCTGCAGCAGCGCCAGTTCGTCCGGGCGATGTCGGCGACCGCCCGGCATCCCGGCGCTCTGCTGGCGACCTTCGACGAGAGCCTGCCGTTCGCCCGCACGCCCGACCAGATCGCCGTCGGCGACCGCATCACGGCAGACCTCGCCGGCGACTGGCCCATGAACCGGCTCGTCCAGGGCGAGGTGGGATCCGGCAAGACGCTCGTCGCGCTGCGGGCGATGCTGCAGGTCGCGGAGTCGGGTGGTCAGTCGGCCCTCATCGCGCCGACCGAGGTGCTCGCGGCGCAGCATCTGCGCTCCATCGCACGGATGCTGGGGCCTGACCTCGCTCCGGAGCTCATGCCGACGTTGCTGACGGGGCAGCTCCCGGCTGCCGAGCGTCGCAGGGCGGCGCTGCGCGCGGCATCCGGTCAGGCACTCATCGTCGTGGGCACGCACGCCCTGCTGAGCGCGTCGACGACGTTCGCCGATCTGGGGCTCGTCGTCGTCGACGAGCAGCATCGGTTCGGGGTGGAGCAGCGTGAGACGCTCCGTGCGAAGGGTACGGCGCCGCACGTGCTCGTCCTGACGGCGACCCCGATCCCGCGGACGGTCGCGATGACGGTGTTCGGCGACCTCGACGTGTCGACCATTCGCACCATGCCGGCGGGACGCGCAGGCATCACGACGCACACGGCGCCGCTCGCGGAGAAGCCCGGATGGTTCACGCGGGTATGGGAGCGGGTCACCGAAGAGGTCGCTGCGGGGCATCAGGTGTTCGTCGTGTGCGCGGCGATCGACGCCGAGGCGACGGGCAAGGACGCGAAAGATGCCGCCGACGAGGCGCCTGTCGTGGCCGGTGAGCAGCCCCGCACGCGGTGGGGGGTGGTGCAGGTGCGCGAGATGCTCGCCCGGCTGCCCGCGTTCGATGACCTGCGCGTCGAGACGCTGCACGGACGGATGCCGGGGGACGAGAAGGATGCCGTGATGCAGGCCTTCGCGGGCGGCGACATCGACGTGCTGGTGGCGACCACGGTGGTCGAGGTCGGCGTGGACGTACCGAACGCCTCGATGATGGTGATCCTCGAAGCGGACAGGTTCGGCGTGTCCCAGCTGCACCAGCTGCGCGGTCGCGTCGGCCGCGGGTCGGTGCCCGGCTTGTGCCTGCTCGTCACCGAGGCGCCTGCGGGCAGTCCGGCACGATCGCGAGTGGATGCCGTGGCCGCCACGATCGACGGATTCGATCTTGCTGAGATCGACCTGGAGCAGCGGGGCGAGGGCGACGTGCTGGGCGACGCGCAGTCCGGCGCCCGCACGTCGCTCCGGCTGCTGCGGGTGGTCGCCGACGCCGATCTCATCG
>NZ_JBASZT010000119.1:0-3162 GCF_049661145.1 Microbacterium sp. | reverse complement strand
GGATCGGTGCGGCCGCCTCTCTCCTGGGCGCCCTCCTGGTGTCGCCGTGGCTGCTTCCGGTCACGGTCGGTCTGGTCGGCAGGCCGTTCGCGGCGCTGAGTCGCCCGCTGGGCGAACTCGCCGTCGGCAACGTGCGCCGCAGCCCTCGGCGGGCGGCGAGCACGGCGGGTGCCCTCATGATCGGGATGGCGCTCGTGGCCGGCTGCGCCGTGCTCGCGGCGTCGGTGCAGAGTTCGATGTCGGCGATCGTGACGACGCAGGCGCGGGCCGATGTCATGATCCAGAACGCCCAGGACGAGACGCTCGGCATTCCGCCCGAAGCGGTGACGGCGATCAGTCGCCTGCCCGAGACCGGTCGAGTCGACACGCTCTTCTTCTCGATGGCCACCATCGCCGGAGACACGATCCCCGTCGTCGGGTTCAGTCCCGGGCTGATCTCGCACTCGCTCGCACTTCCGATGGCGTCGGGTCCGGACGATCGCCTGGATGCCGGCGAGGTGATCGTGGCAGAAGGCTACGCCGACGACCACGCGCTCGCCGTGGGCGACGCGATCACCGCCGTCGGCCCGGTCGCGGCCGGTACCGGGACCCCGGTCACGCTGACGGTGACGGCGGTCATGAGCCGCGATAGCTTCATCGGGGCGCCCGTGGTGCTTTCGCAGGCCGACTTCGAGACGCTCGTGCCCCCCGGCGCGCGTGTGACCGACATGCTGATGCTCACGGCATCCCCGGGAACGGATGCCGGGGCGCTGCGGGCCGCCGCGAAGGACGTGGTCGCGCCGTACTACGTGCTGAACGTGATGGACAGGGACGACATGGTCGGGTCGCTGTCGGCGCAGGTGCAGCAGGTGCTGCTGCTGTTGTATGCGCTGCTGGCGATCTCGATCGTGATCGCGGTGCTCGGGATCGTCAACACGTTGGCCCTCGCCGTCATCGAGCGCACCCGCGAGATCGGGCTGCTGCGGGCGATCGGCCTCGGCCGTATGCAGTTGGCGGGGATGATCCTGCTCGAGTCGACCCACATCGCGCTGTTCGGCGGTGCCGTCGGCCTCGGGCTTGGCACGTTGCTGTCCTCGATGCTACCCGCGGTGCTCGCGTCGCGGGGCTTCGACCGGCTCGCGGTGCCGTGGGAGCAGTTGCTGTGGATGCTCGCTCTCTCGCTGCTGGTCGGGCTGGTCGCGGCGGTGTGGCCGGCCGTGCGCGCCGCGCGGCTGCCGGTCCTCCGCTCGATCGCCACCGACTGAGCATGGTCTGTCCGATGACGTCTTCCCGCGCTGCCCGCTCGTCGCGAAGCCGAGACTCTTGAAGAAGTCCACCACCCACATGACTGAGAGAGCGGCACTGATACCCAGCGCGACGTAGAGGTTGGTCAAGCGCACGTGGCGACGATGGAGCACGGCGATCCACACGCACACGAGCGCTGTTCCCACGACGGAGGTCGAGGCGCAGACGTCGTATTCTCAGAGCTGTTCGGCTACTTCTTCTGGCGTGACACGTTCACCGAAGAGGCCCAACAGGTTGACCGAAGCCGCAAGCCAGGCGAAGACGGGAATGAAGAGGTTGAGGAACGGGAGGATGGCCGCGCAGGTCGTGACGGTCACGGCGTGCGTTCGGACTGAGACGGACCCGGTAGCTCACGCGATCCGGCGACGACGCGCGCGAACGTCGCGCTCGTCGTCTTCGAGCGTGACGTACTCATCCCAGTTCGTGGCGTCATCCTCGGCGACACGCTCGATGAGCAGTCGGGCAAGATCCGGGGTGAGGTGCTCGTCCACGACCGACGCCTCGATGGCGTCGCGAAGCTCCAAACGAGTCCCCTCGTCGAGCCGCATCACCTGCTCCAGAAGCGCTCGATCAACCATGCGCCCATCGTACCGGCGCCCGCCGACATCCGGCAGACCGATCACAGGGACTCTGCGGCGAGCCGGTACGGCTACCACTGCGCTCGTGCGGCCATCGTGTTATCCCGATCCGCCGAAGCAACGCACAACGCCACGACCGGCCTCGCACGACGATCGGAATAACCTGAGGCTCGGAGTAATCGAGGAAGAAGTCGTCGTTGTCGATCGTCATCCGCTTCTGGCGGGCGACGAAGGTCCATCCGTTGCCTACCTCGAGCAGGAAGTCCGCCATCTCGTGGATGATCGCGTCCTCGAGATCGCGTTCCGCATACGCGTCTCTGAGGCCGAGGAAGTCGAGGAAGTACGGGTCGCGGAAGTTGTCGAGCGGCACGACCGTGCCGCCGGGTGTCTGCGCGTTGGCGATCTCCTTGCGTTCGAAGCCCTGCCGGCCGATGAGTTCGCGCAGCGCCCGCACGCTGAGCCGGGCGGTTGTTGCCTGCTCGATGTAGAACGCGCGAGCCTCAGCGGTCCGCACAGGAAGGAGCACCTTGAAGTGGCTCCACCCCAATTCTGGCGACAGTGTGGCCACAATCTCGCGGTCGTAGTCGGCGCGACCCCCATTGAGCACCTCGACGTCGATCATGCGACCGATGTGCCAATTCATCAGCGTCAGCGCGGCGTTGGCCTGGGTCGCGACGGTGGCGCGAGTTTGCTCGATCAGCAGCGAGACCCGCTCGACGAGCTGCCCCAGGTTTCGTGCGACCTCGGCGCCCGCCATGTCAGACATCGGTGCTCCGTTCGGGATGCCGCGGCCCCGCGCCGGGCGGCGGCGTCAGCGTCGAGACGAAGGCCGTGCCGGTGTCGATGCAGCGCTGCAACTGGTCGTAGTTCTCCAGGATCAACCGCTTCGTGCAGTACTCGCCGTGCGCTGCCTCGTCCTTGCATTTGACGATCGGGAACGTCTCCATGATGTAGTCGACGTCGTCCCGCTCGATCCCGTACAGGTGGAAGAACGCCGCGTCGAGCTCGGCGCGGATGACCTCGCGGCGAGCGGGATCGAATGATGCGGGCTGACTGAGCCACGGGTGGGGCCACTGGCGACCTGCGGCGCTCTGCTGCTGCAGGCGCTCACGGATCCGGGCATCGGACGGGTCGACGAAACCCTCGGTGTATCGCTGGTAGTCAGCAACAAGATCGCGATGAATCCCGAACGCGTCCAACCCTGACTTCCCATCGATCTCGCTGCCCGCTCTCGTGCGCAGGCCACATCCTGGAGCTTATCCAAGAGCGCCGACACGACGGGATGCCGCGAGCCTGAGCC
>NZ_JBASZT010000118.1:0-11362 GCF_049661145.1 Microbacterium sp. | reverse complement strand
GTCCCCGGCGCCCCGACCAGCCGTACCTCGCCGAGTACCACGGCACGCCGGTGTACGACCCCGACCCGTCGTGGCGGGTGCCGGCGCGGTTCATCGCGTACGATCGGCCGCGCCCGGTCGAAGTCGGCGCCGCCGTCGACGGGCTCAGCCACGTGTACGACGCGCCGGGCGAGCTGGAGTTCGAGCACGACGGTGAGACCTACCGGCTCGTCGCATTCCCGGGCCACGGCGAGGGGGCGCTGCTCGTGCTGTTCACCGACGCGACGAGCGGCGTGACGACGTACGCCGCGAACCGTTCGATCTCGGTGCCCGCGCCGGATGCCGACGGTCACACCTTCATCGACTTCACGCGCGCCGTGAACCTCCCCTGCGCATACACCGACTTCGCGACGTGTCCACTGCCGCCGGCGGGCAACCGGCTGCCGTTCCCGGTCGAAGCCGGCGAGCGCATCCCGCTCGCGCGGGTGCACGGCGTCGTGTCGGAGGCCGGCATCGTCCCGGCATCCGACACCCGGTGACATCCCGCGAAACCCGTACTGCGGGTCGAGACCCCCTGTACGGACGCGGGTCTCGACCCGAGGAGGAGTTCTCGCGGGATGTCCCCGACGCTGAGCTGGTGCGGAGTTCGTAGCGCTTCATCGCCGCCTGATGGCTGACACCTAGCCCACCCCAGCCGTCGAGCGTTGCTCGGTCGGCAAGCCCGCCGCGGCCCACGCCGCGATGCCGCCGTCGACGCTCTTGACGTTGCGGTATCCCTGCGCCTTGAGCAGCAGCAACGCATAGAGCGAGCGCGTACCCGCCGCGCACAGCGTCAGCACCGGCGCATCCTTGTCGGTCGGCAGTCCGTCGGTCCTGCCCTGCGACAACTCGGGCAAGGGCACATTGACCGCCCCCGCGATGCGGGCTCGCTCGAGTTCTGCGGGCCCTCGCACATCAATGAGCACAGCTCCGTCGTCGAACTGTGCCGCCGCGGTGCCGGCGTCGACCACATCCGGGCCGTGCTTGGCGAATTCGAACGCGGCCTCGAGGTGCCCCGCGAACGGATTCGCGGGTGCGACCGCTTGCGGCTCCGGCAAGGTATCGGCCGGGAAGAGCTCGGGTAGGTGCCGTTGGAAGGACGACGTGTACTTGAAGACGTTGTCGGGAAAGATCACGACGGCCACGACGCCGGGCTCGTCGGGAATCTCCCGCAACGCCCCCGCGAGCGCCAGCGCGGAACTCGGGCCGGCGATGATGCTCTCCTCCTGGTTCAGGCGCTTGGCGAGGTGATAGGCGTCGGCGTCGGCGACTTCGACGACCGCGTCGTACTCGTCGGGGAGGAAGAACTCGGTGACGCCGAGGGCACGGCGGCTGCGCACGCCCGGGATGTCGTGTCCCTCGGTCGGGTGCACGCCGATGACCTTCACGTCGGGGTTCTGCTGCTTCAGGTAGCGGCCCGTACCGGTGATGGTGCCGCAGGTGCCGAGCGAGGCGGCGAAGTGCGTGATGCTGCCCCCGGTCTGACGCCAGATCTCGGGGCCGGTCGTGCGGAAGTGCGCGTCGGGGTTGTCCGGGTTCTGGTACTGGTTGAGCTCTCGCCAACCGGGCCGCTCCGCTAGCTCCTCGGCTCGCTGCATGGCCCCCTCGGGCTGACCGGGCAGCGGACACAGATCGTCGTCGAGTTCGACGAGGTCGGTGCCGAAGATGCGCAGCGCGGCGCGCTTCTCCAGCGGGACATCCTTCGAGAGCGTGGCCGAGAAGCCGTAACCCTTCGCGTTGGCGATCATCGCGAGGCCGATGCCGGTGTTGCCGGACGTCGGCTCCACGAGGTTCTCCAACTCCTCGCCGCGCTCCTCCGCGGCCCGCACGAGGTTCGCCGCAACACGATCCTTGACTGCGCCGAAGGGGTTGTACCACTCGAGTTTCGCGTACACCTGCGCGTGTTCGAACCCGGTGACCTTGTTCAACCGCACGATCGGCGTGGGATTGTCGGCGTCGGGCAGCAGCTCGAGAATCGAATCGTACGTGCGTGTCGTGTGGTCGGCCATGCCGCTACCTCTCCAGACCTCGGTGTTCGCGCCGCGGGCGCATACCCCAGAGTAGGTGCGGCGCCGGCCCGACCTCTCACGGGTGACCCACTATTACAGCCGCGGTGACGGCAGCCGGAACGGCGCAGCGGCGCGCACCGACGGGTCGAGGACGAGGTCGGCGAGCGTCGCTCCCACCCCCGGAGCGAACTTGAAGCCGTGCCCGGAGAACCCCGCCCCCACGACGATGCGTCCGACCCGGTCGAGCACGAAGGCGGCATCCGGCGTCGACGTGTACGTACAACTGACCCACGCGGCCCGCTCGGGATCGACGCCCGGCAGCCACTCCCGCGCGTACTCGCTCAGTTCCCGCGGGAACGCGATGCGGCGAGGCCGGCGGTCGGGATCGACCTCGGCGCCGACCCGATGGAACCCCACCTTGATCCCCTCACCCGGGGTCGGCATGCCGTACACGTAGGCCGGGAAGCCTGCCGCGGCATGGTTGAAAGACGGCCACGCGAGGTCATCGCGCACCGGCGCGAAGTGCGCGAAGCCCTCCTCCGTGACCCGCAGCGGTGGCAGAGGGATGCCGGGGAGCAGCGCCGCACTCCACGCACCCACCGTCACGACGACGACATCGAAGCCCACCGGGGCACCGTCGGCGAGCGTGAGCGAGACGGCATCTCCCTCGTCGCGCACCGCCGTGACGGGTGTCTCCCAGTGCACCTGGCCGCCGGCGACCACCCGTCGCTCCAACTCGCGCAGGGCGACGTCGGCGCGCGCGACGCCGGCGTCGGGCGAGTACAGCACAACGGGTTCGAATCGCAGTCCGGGCCAGCGCGCCGACGCCTCGGGGGCATCCAGCAGTTCCGAAGCGATGCCGCGCTCGCGCAGCGCACGATCGATCTGCTCCAGACCTTCACCGCCGTGGGTGACCAGCCCGTGCAGGCGCAGCAGCGGCTCGCCCTCGACCACACCCAGCGCGTCCCAGCCCTCTCTCGCCCGCGCCAGCAGGTCGAGGTAGTGCTGCTCGGCATACGCGTTGTTGAAGTTACGCGTCGCGCCGTGCGAGGCCCCCTCGCGGTGCCCACGCGCGAAGCGATCGAACACGATCGGCCGCAGACCGTGCCGCGTCAACGCCCAGGCGGTCGAGAGCCCGACGACCCCGGCACCGACGACGGCGACCCTGATGTCCTCAGCCATGCGCCTCTCCTCACCGCATGCCACATCTCGGTTCACGCGTCGCGCTCCGCTGCCGATCATGTTCGACCGCGACGCCCGCCCGCCACCGTGTGTCGAAATGTGCCGCCGCGTGCCGGAGTGTTACGCGTTCGCGCGGCCGGTCCGAGACCGGTTCATAGTGTCGAAGCCTGGCACCGCGTGAGGCGAGCGTCGTCCTCGGATGCGTTCAGCGGGCCATGACCCACAAGGAGCACCATCATGGCAAGAAAGACCACCCTCGCAGCCGCACTCGCGCTGCCCCTCGTCCTGCTGCTCGGCGCGTGCGCAAGCAACAACAACGCGGACCCCGGCGCCAGCGGCAGCGGAGACACCCCTGCCGCGTCCGAGACCGTGCGCATCGGCACCGTCGGCGCCGGCGACCCGTACTGGCAGACGTTCATCGATGCCGCCGCCGACGAGGGCATCGACGTCGAGCTCGTGGACTTCACTGAGTATCCGCAGCCCAACCCGGCGCTGTCGGCCGGCGAGATCGACCTGAACCAGTTCCAGCACATCATCTGCCTCGCCACGTACAACGTGCAGAACGACGACGACCTCGTGCCGATCGGCTCGACGGCGATCTACCCGCTGGGCCTGTACTCGACCAAGTACACGTCGGTCGACGACATCCCCGCCGGTGAGACGGTGGCCGTTCCCGACGACGACAGCAACCAGGCACGTGGCCTGCTCATCCTGCAGTCGGCGGGCCTGATCACCCTCAAGGACGGCGGCTCGATCTTCTCGCGCCTGGCCGACATCGACGAGGCGAAGTCGAAAGTCAAGGTCATCGCGCTGGAGGCGGCCACGACGGCGACCTCGCTGCCCGACGTCGCCGCGGCGATCATCAACAACGACTTCGTCGAGGATGCCGGGCTGAAGGCCTCCGACGCGATTGCGCAGGACGACCCCAGCGACCCGTCCGCGTTCCCGTACATCAATATCTTCGCCGCCCGCGCTGAAGACGCCGACAACCCCACGTACCAGAAGCTCGTCGACATCTACCAGAACACGCAGGCCGTGACCGACGGCGTGAAGGAAGCGTCCGGCGGCACCGCCGTGCTCGTCAAGACGCCGGTCGAGGACCTCCTCACCTCGCTGCACGACGTGGAAGACGACATCCGCGCCAACCAGTGACGCACTGACGCAGCCGACGATGCGCGTGCCGCCACCTCCTACCCGGTGGCACGCGCATCGTCCATGCCAGGAGAACCCATGACCCTCATTCGACTCACCGACGTGACCAAGGAGTTCCCGGCCGCAGGGCGCGGGGGGCAACCTGTCCGCGCCGTAGATGCCGTGAGCCTCGACATCCCCGCCGGTCAGGTGTGCGGCATCGTCGGCTACTCGGGTGCCGGCAAGAGCACCGTGCTGCGGCTGATCAACGCGCTGGAACTGCCCACGAGCGGATCCGTGGAGATCGATGGCCGCGACATCACGACTCTGCCGGAGCGGCAATTGCGCGCGTTGCGGGGCGACATCGGCATGATCTTCCAGCAGTTCAATCTGTTCGAGTCGCGCAACGTGGCCGGGAATGTCGCCTATCCGCTCGAGATCGCGGGCCGCCCCAAGGCGGAGGTCAAGGCGCGCGTGAGCGAACTGCTCTCGTTCGTCGGGCTCGCCGACAAGGAGAAGAGCTACCCCGAACAGCTCTCCGGCGGACAGAAGCAGCGCGTCGGCATTGCGCGGGCACTGTCGACGAGCCCGCGCATCCTGCTCGCCGACGAGGCCACCAGCGCCCTCGATCCCGAGACCACTCAGGAGGTCCTCGCTCTGCTGCGCCGGGTCAACCGTGAGCTCGGCGTGACCATCGTCGTCATCACGCATGAGATGGACGTCGTCCGCGAGCTGGCCGACCGCATCGTCGTCATGGAGAACGGCCGCATCATCGAAGACGGTCCGGTCTTCGACGTCCTCTCGCACCCGCAGCAACGACCGACCCAGAGGTTCGTCGAGAGCATCATCGAAGCGGTGCCGCACGGCGACAAGCTCGCGGCGCTCAGCCGGCGTCACCCCGGCCGCATCGTGTCGTTCACCCTCCGAGAGGGAACGGTGTCGCAGGCCGACGTCTTCCGTACGCTCGCTCAGCACGACGTGCAGTTCGAGCTGATCCACGGCGGCGTCAACGACATCGACGGACGGGTCTTCGGACATCTCACCCTCGCCCTGAACGGCACGCCCGAGGCCGTGCAGCGGGGTATCGACGCCGCGTCGCGCTTCGTCCCGTTCATCGAGGAGGCCCCCCTTGGATAGACTCATCGAACTGCTCCCGCAGCTCCTCCAGGCAACCTACGAGACGCTCTTCATCGCCTCGTTCGGCCTTGTCGTCGGCGGCCTGCTCGGTTTCGTGCTCGGTTTGGCGCTCTACGCCACCCGTGCCGGCAGCCTGTTCCCGAACCGGGTTGTCTTCGGCATCCTCAACGTCATCGTCAACACGTTCCGGCCGATCCCGTTCGTGATCCTCGTGTTCGCCGCGCAGCCGATCGCACGAGCCTTCGGCCTTCCCGGCATCGGCATCGGCTTCGCCGTGTTCGCCGTCTCCGTCGCGTCGTTGTTCGCGATCAGCCGCATCGTGGAGCAGAACCTCATCACGGTGCGCCCCGGCGTCATCGAGGCCGCGCGGGCCGCCGGTGCAAGCAGGTCACGCATCCTGTTCCGCCTCGTCCCGCGCGAAACACTCGGCGCACTGGTACTCGGCTACACGTTCATCGTCGTAGCGCTGATCGACATCACGACACTGACCGGCGCGATCGGCGCCGGTGGTCTCGGCCAGCTCGCCCTCGTGTACGGATACCGGCAGTTCAACCCGTGGGTCACCTGGACGACCGTGCTGGTCATCATCGTCATCGTGCAGCTCGTGCAGTTCGTCGGCAACGCCCTGGCGCGCCGCATCCTGCGGCGCTGACTCCTGCTCGGGAGCGTGCGCACCCTGTACGTCGCGATCGCGAGCGTCTACGGGTGGCCGCACCGCGTTGCCCTCTCGCGCGAAGAGCGTCGCGCCCCGGGTGGAAGAGCGTCGGCGGCAGGAGCGGGGAGGAACCGTCGATCACGAGGTCGGCGAGGATCTCACCGACCACCGGGACGAACTTGAACCCGTGCCCGCTGAAGCCGCACGCCGTGGGTCTCCTCGATATAGACCGGATGCCGGTCCTCGCTGTACGCCTCGTACGGCACCGCGTCCGTGTAGTCGGGCGAGATCCGCGTTGGCGATGGTCGTCTCCTCGGGGCGCACGTAACCGGCATCCGCCTCACAGACCGCAACAGCAACCCATCGGACCGACACCCAGCACGATGAGCTCAGGCCGAGGTCCTCGACGTCAGCCGGCGATGCTGCGCGCGAGCGCCTCGCGCGCGTACTCGCTCGTAGACATGTTTCGCTGACGTGCGATCTCGGTCACCTGGGCCCACAAGGCCGCGGGAACGCGAACAGAGTGCGTTTCCATCGGCTCGGTCTTGACCCAGACGGGTGCATCGCGAGTGAGTATCGAGTTCGGGAACCCAGCGTCCGCTTCGTCTGCCCAGCGCTCAACGTCGGAATCGGTGAAGGCGACGCCGTTGACATCGGTGTATGTACTCATCGTGTGTTCCTCGATCCTCGATCCTCGCGTTCAACCTACCCGAAGGGGTATCGGACTCTCGTGAGGGTCCGAGCCGCCGATGGCGAGGGCGGCTGCGACTGCTGCGGGCCGGGTTGAGACGCCGAGTTTGCGGTACACCTGGGTGACGTGGAACTTCACGGTGTTCTCGCTGATCGAGAGGGCTTGCGCGATCTGCCGGTTCCTTTTCCCCTCCGCGAGCAGGCGCAGAACTTCTGCCTCGCGTGGCGCGAGGTCCCATTCTTTCGGCGGCGCGGTGCGCACCGGGTCGAGGGGCAGTCGAACGTCGAGTTGTGAGCCCCAGCCCGGGACGCCGGACAGGGTGACGTGCCCGCCGAGGGCGGCAGCGTTGGCGCGAGCGGTTCGTAGGCCCGGTGCGTCTTGGTCCATCTCGCCGGGCCCGTCGTCGCGCACGTTGATCAGCAGGTTGGTGCCGTCGCAGTCCCATTGGACGCGTACCCGATCGATGCTGGTCTGATCGTTCATGGCCAGCACAGCGCTGCGGACGATCGAGCGGGCCGCATGGGCGATCTCGCCCGGGAGCGCTCTGCCGTCCACGGGTGGTTCGACGAACTGCACGTCGAGATGGCCGTACTGCGTGAGCGGGCGAAGGTCCGCGCGGAGGCGGTGAAAGGCCCGGGCGACCGGCTCCTCGGAGACCGCCACCGCGACATCGCTGGCTGTTTTCGCGGTCACGAGTGCGTGCGTCGCGATCTCCGTCGCCGCCGTCCGGGCCCGCCGGTCGTCGATGTCCGGGCTGCGGAGGATGGCGAGGACCGACTCCAGGTCGGTGGCGTGGCGCTCGGTGAGCTCGGTTGTGATCCGCATCCGCTCGCTGGAGACGGCGCGTGATTCCACCAGGTGGTGCGGGGCCGCGTGGGCGACCTGCTGTCGAATGTGCTGCGCCGCGACCTCCCACAGCCCCCGCGCTGCCGCCCGTGCCGGCTCCGGCTCCGGCATCCGATCAGGTGCCACGCACAACACGACCACCGCGCCGGTGCGTGCGCGCCACGCGACGACGTCGCGACGGATGCCGGCGATGTCCGCCGAATCGACAGTCTCGCCGCTCTCCAGCCGCCGCCGGACGTTCTCCATCTCGACGAGGGTGACCCGTTCGACGATCTGCGGGTCGCCGGACTTCTTCTGCGGCCTGCCCGTGCAGTCCTCGGTGAACACGATCAACGCGTGATGCGGGACGAACGCCCGCGTCGCCTCGCTCAGGCGATCGGCCACCTCCAGCAGCGGGGCAGAGACGAGCGCGAGCACGGACTCCCACACCCACCCCGGCATCCCCTCGTCGAGGCGCGGCGACCGATCCGGCGCGGGGGCCTCGTGCGCAGTCATCAGCCCAGTGTACGTTCGCCGATCTGCGCGGAACCTACCCGAACTGACGAGATATCACGCACAACGGGTAGGTCCCACGGGCGGCACAGACAGCGAGGCTCTACGTGTGCCCCAGTCCTCCCCCTCCACAACAGCTCCCGACACAACAGCTCCCGACACAGCGGCTTCCGTCCAGAACGCGCTGCGGATCATCAGAGACGAACTCACCGCGACGCTCAACGCGATCGATGCCGACGCCGCCGAGCACGCCATGTCGCTGATCGGATCAGCTCCGCGTGTGTTCACGCTGGGCCAGGGCCGCTCGGGCATCGCCCTGCGGGGATTGGCGATGAGGCTGACCCACCTGGGGCGCACGGCCCACGTCGTGGGCGACACGACATCCCCCTCCGTTCAGGCCAGTGACGTTCTCGTCGTCGCGTCGGGATCGGGAACGACCGAGACGATCGTGCGCGCAGCGACCAAGGCCGCCGGCCTGGGCGTGAAGGTCGTCGCGTTCACCTCCGCACCCGAGTCGCCGCTCGCTGCCATCGCCTCCGCGGTCGTGCCCATCCGGGCCGCGACGAAGACCGACCACTCCGCGGCCGCATCCGAGCAGTACGCCGGAGGCCTGTTCGAACAGTCCGTCCTCCTCCTCTCCGACGCGATCTTCCACACCCTCTGGAAGCGCAGCGGCGCCACGGCAGAACAGCTGTGGACACGCCACGCCAACCTCGAATAACCCGCAACCATCCCCCCTCACCTGTCTCTCGAACGATCCCGCCGAAAGGAACACACCACATGACCCGTCTTCAGGTCGCCATCGACCTTCTCTCCACCGAGGCCGCCCTCGAACTCGCCGGCAAGGTCGCCCCCTACGTCGACATCATCGAGCTCGGCACCCCGCTCATCAAGAGCGAGGGCCTGCCCGTGATCCGCGCCGTGAAGAACGCACACCCCGACAAGACCGTCTTCGCCGACCTGAAGACCGCCGACGCGGGCGCCCTCGAAGCACAGATCGCATTCGACGCGGGCGCCGACCTCATCACTGTCCTCGGCAGCGCCGACAACTCGACCATCGCCGGTGCCGTCGCCGTCGCCAAAGAGAAGGGCAAAGGCGTCGTCGTCGACCTCATCGGCGTTCCCGACAAAGCCACCCGCGCCCGCGAGGTGCACGCCCTCGGCGCCGAGTTCGTCGAGTTCCACGCCGGCCTCGACGAGCAGGCCCAACCCGGCTTCAGCCTCGACACCCTCCTGACCGCCGGCACGGCCTCCGAGGTCCCGTTCTCCGTCGCCGGCGGCGTCAGCGCGACCACGATCGAAGCCGTCAAGGCATCCGGCGCATCCGTCGCCGTCGCCGGCGGCGCGATCTACTCCGCCACCGACCCCGCCGCCGCAGCGGCCGAACTGCGCGCCGCACTCTGAACCAACCACCCCATGGAGGAGTGGGATGGCCGGTAGCCGGTCATCCCACTCCTCCATCCCGTGTCACTCCATCGCGCATACCGATACTGCGCATCGCTGCGGCGCTGTGGCCGGCGCGGGGGTCTCCAGCCTCCAGTTCCGGGCCATCCGTGAGATTCGCCTACTCGGCAACGCCGACGGCGACCGACTCGAGAACGTCGTGCATGTGGATGCGCGTGCCCAGATTGTCGGCGTCACCCGCAGATGCCCGGGTCAATCGTGTTGAGATGGCGGCCAATGCGCCGGCCTCGGCGGAATCTCTGCATACCCGAGTGCGTTGCTCCTCATGGAGCGCAGTGTCGGTGGTTGAGGAATATCGTCTGTTCTCACCCGGGTCCCTTCCCGCTCCCGCGGGTGGGCGCGTAGCCTGGTACCAACCCGGAGAGAAACCACCATGATCGCCGCTGAGGACATTCAGTTCACGCACGACATTGATCCGATGTCGGTTGCGGCGTTCTTCGTGCGCGCAGACCAGGAGCGTGTGGAGCCTGATATCACCCCATTGAAGCTGCAGAAGCTGCTTTACCTGGCGCAGGCCAACTACCTGGCCTCCACTGGTCAGCGGCTGTTCGCCAGCCACGTCGAGGCGTTCGACAACGGGCCTGTGGTTGACGTGGTTCGGCGGCGGTTCCAGGGGCGGCAGATCATCGCGCTCGACAGCCGGTCGGAAGAGATCAGCGCCGAGCTTCCCGCCGACGTACATGACTTCCTGACGCGCGTGTGGGAAAAGTACCAGGACGACTCGGCCAGCCAACTGTGGCGTCTCACGCACAGCCAGGACCCATGGAAGGACGCCTACGTGCCGGGGCAGTTCCACACCCGAATCCCCGACGAGGCGATGCGTCAGTACTTCACCGATCGGGTGCCCGCTGCCGAGCGCATCTTCCACGCGAACGTCGTCGTCGTCACACCCGACGTGTTCGAGGATGACGCAGTTGCCGACGAGCGGTTGCATGCTTTCCTGAACTCATGACGGCAGTGCCCTGGGCCGATACTACGAGGCTTGCCACGGCGGATCAGATCGCCAGATTCGAGTGCGACCGCGTCGGCGTCAACGAATGGCTGCACGACAAGGCCCTTGCAGCACGCCCGAACGTGCAGACGACGCTCTACGTCGACGCGGATGGAGGTGTCATCCCGTTCGCGGCCACGACGATGGTGATCGTCAACGTCTACGAGGGCACGAGTGCCCAGCGCGCCGGGAGCCGAGAGGGAAGCTCGGTGGGCTTCCTGCTCGCGCAAATGGGCGTGCGCACCGGCTTGACAGGGGCCGGGATCGGCAAGGCCGTGCTGCGCGAGGTGATGGCCGCATCCGTGCGCGCCTACCGGGAGGCCCCCTTCCCACTCTTCGTTGTTGATGCCGCTGACGAGGCCCTTGTCGGATACTACGAGCGTGCAGGACTGCGCCGCCTTGCCGGACAATTCCGGCTCGTCACCCCCATGCGCCAGATCGCCAAGTCCTTCGACACCGGGAAGTAAGCGATCGGACGCGATCCGAGCACCCACACGTCTACGCGCAACCGCTGCTGCTCGAAGTCTCGCATCTGGGCACTCACGGTGGTGACCACGAGCTAGTAGTACTTGGTTAGGTTGGTCCGGCGCGTTGGCAGTAGGGGCAGCAGCTGAGGAGACGGATGACCGCGGTTTGGAGTTCGCGGAGGATGCCGTAGAAGCTCAGGCTGCCCCGTGGGCTTTTGGGTCGGCGGTCAGGCGCTGGATGGTGATGAACAGGTGCGCTGCCGTCACGAGCGTCGTGTG
>NZ_JBASZT010000117.1:0-3044 GCF_049661145.1 Microbacterium sp. | reverse complement strand
CCACCCGCCCGCACCGCGGCTTCGCGGAGCGGTGGGTCACGGGCGTGACGCGGCATCCGGTCGTCACGACGCTCGCGGTCGTCATCGGGCTCGGCATCGTCGCGATCCCCTCGGCGAGCCTGCACCTGGCCCTGCCGAACGCGGGCGTGCAGCCGCCGGAGAGCGAGGCACGGCAGGCGTACGACCTGACCGCCGAGCACTTCGGGCCGGGGTCCAACGGGCCGCTCATCGTCACCGGCACGATCGTCACCTCGACCGACCCGCTCGGGCTCATGGCGGACCTGAAGGACGAGATCGAGCAGATTCCCGGGGTGAAGGAGGTCGCACTCGCAACCCCGAACGAGACCGCCGACACGGGCCTCATCCAGGTGGTGCCAGAGACCGCGCCCGACGACCCCGCGACCGCCGATCTCGTCCGCGAGCTCCGCTCCCACCATGACGACTGGCTCGAGAAGTACGGCGTCGACCTCAAGGTCACCGGCTTCACCGCCGTCGGCATCGACATCTCGGATCGGCTGGGAGCGGCCCTGCTCCCCTTCGGCATCTTCGTCGTCGGGTTGTCGCTCGTGCTGCTGATGATCGTCTTCCGCTCGATCTGGGTGCCGATCAAAGCCGCCGCCGGCTACCTGCTGTCGATCCTCGCCTCGTTCGGTGTCGTCGCAGCCGTGTTCGAGTGGGGCTGGTTCGCCGACCTGCTGCACGTCACGCGCACGGGGCCCGTCATCAGCTTCATGCCGATCATCCTCATGGGAGTCCTCTTCGGACTCGCGATGGACTACGAGGTGTTCCTCGTCTCGCGCATGCGCGAGGACTACGTCCACACCCGCCGCGCGCGAGACGCACGCGCCGACCGGCACACGGCCGTCGGTGCCGTCCGCAGCGGCTTCACGGCCTCGGCCCGCGTCGTCACCGCCGCCGCCGTCATCATGTTCGCCGTCTTCGCCGCGTTCGTCCCCGAAGGCGACAGCTCGATCAAACCGATCGCGCTGGGGCTTGCCGTCGGCATCGCCGTCGACGCGTTCCTCGTCCGCATGACGCTCGTCCCGGCCGTCATGGCCCTCCTCGGCGAGAAGGCGTGGTGGATGCCGGGGTGGCTCGACCGGCTCCTCCCGCACTTCGACATCGAGGGCGAGGCCGTCGAGCGCGAACTGAAACTGGCGGAGTGGCCTGAGCCCGGGTTCACCGGCCCCCTCGCGGCGGACGGACTCACGGTGCGAGCCGACGGCGGCCGCGGCATCGGCGAGGTGGAGCTCTTCGGCGATGCCTCCGTCCGCCTGAACCAGGGCGACACGCTCGTCGTGACGGCATCCGACCCGCGCGCCGGACGTGCCTTCGTGCTCGCGGTCGCGGGCCGCGTCCCACCCAGTGACGGGCGCCTGCGGGTGGCGGGTCACCTGCTGCCCGGCCGGGCGGCGTGGGTACGCGCCCACGTCGGGGTGGCGCTGCTCGACGGGGCCACCGACCCGATGCGAGAACTGCGCCGCGCCCTCGCCGGCGGCACGACTCTCGTCGCGATCGACGGGCTCGACACACTCGCCGGCGCCGACCGTGACCAGGCCGCCGCGCTCCTGCGCGACGCAGCGGTCGCGCTCGACGTCGGCTTCGACGAAAGACACGGTGGGACGCGACCGCTCACGATCATCGCGTCGGCCCGACGCGAAGGCGCCGCTCTCGACATCCTCGCCGACGCGCACCGACCGAGCGTGACCGCGCTCGCCCTCACGACCGGCACCGCCGACCTCCAGACGCAGGTGATCTCCGCATGACTCTTTCCCTCGAACGCGCCCGTTCCCGCAAGCCCGTCACCTGGGCGACGCTGATCGGCATCCTGCTGCTGCCGGTCGTGATCGGCGGCATCCTCGTCGCCGCGCTGTACAACCCCGTCGAACGCCTCGATGCCATGACCGCCGCGATCGTCAACGACGACGAGCCGGTCACCATCGACGGGCAGACGGTACCGCTCGGACGCCAGCTGACGGCGGGCCTCGTCGAAGGCTCGGACGACGTCGCGAGCAACCTGACGTGGACGATCTCGAACAAGACGGATGCCGCCGCGGGCCTGTCTGACGGCACCTACGACGCGGTGATCACGATCCCGACGGGCTTCTCCGCCGCGGCGACCTCGACCGCCCCCGGTGGCGACCCGGAGAAGGCGACGATCCAGGTGTCGACGTCGCCCGACAGCCTCATCGTCGACGACGCCATCACGGCGCAGGTCACGCAGGCCGCCGCCGCCCTGATGGGCGAGCAGCTGTCGAGCGTCTACCTGGAGAACGTCTTCCTCGGGTTCACGACTCTCGGCGACCAACTCGGCACCGCGGCGGATGGCGCACACGAACTGGCCGATGGAGCGGCCTCAGCCGCCGATGGCGCCACCTCCCTCGCCGATGGCGTGCGACAGCTCGCCGATGGAGCAGGGGCGACCGCAGGAGGCGCCGACGCCCTCGCCGACGGCACGCGGCAGCTCGCAGGCGGGACCCAGCAGCTCTCCGACGGACTCGGGCAGCTGTCGTCGAGCGCTGACCGGTACGCCGCCGGTGCGCGGTCCTATGCCGCGGGTGCCCACACCTCGGCCGCCGGCATGAGCACCCTTTCGAGAGGCATGAACCAGCTCGTGGCCCCCAGCGCGCAACTGGCATCTGGTCTGCAGCTCCTGGCCGCGCAGGCACAGGGCATCAGCGTGCCGCAGTCCGTGATCGACGCCGCGAACGCGGCGGCGGCAAACAGTGAGGCGTTGCAGGCGAGCCTCACGGCCACCGCGGCCCGACTGCAACAGCTCGCCGCGGACTGTGAAGCGAACGGCTCCCCCGCCGAGTTCTGCACCGCGCTCACCGATACGGCGAACCGCGCGGAGGAGGCGCTTCCTCAGGTCGACGCGGTCATCGCAGGCTCCGGTCAGATCGGCGCGGGGCTGGAGCAGGTAGCGCAGCTGCCCGACGCCACGGCGCAGCTCGCCGCAGGCGCAGCCGGCATCTCGCAGGGGATCTCCGGTATCGCCGGCGGTCTCGAGCAGGCCACCGCGGGCTCGGCGGACCTCGCCGCCG
>NZ_JBASZT010000116.1:0-2983 GCF_049661145.1 Microbacterium sp. | reverse complement strand
GGGCTCGGCGGCGTCGGGTCCGGCCTGCGATTCGGTGGGAGCCTCGACGACGGGGGCAGCATCAGTGGGGACTTCGACGTCGGGGGCCTCGGTCTGCGCGTCGGCGGCCTCCGCCACCCCGACCTCGGTCGGCTCCGCGACGGCGAGCTCCTCCGCAGCCGACTCGGCCGACTCGGACGACTCAGCCGGCTCGCTCGACCCCTCGGCATCGGCATCGGTCGGCGCCTCGACAGCCGACTCGCTCGATTCCTCAGCGACAGCGGCCTCGGCAGCAGGCGCTCCGACAGCGAACTCCTCGGCGGCGAGGTCTTCGGCTGGTGCGTCATCGACACGGGGAGCGTCTTCCGCCGCGGGCGCGTCGGTGGTGGCGGGGCCACTCACGTCGGTGGCGGCATCCTCGCGCGTCTCATCGATGTTCTCGGTCTGGATCTCGGAGAGGGACTCCACAGTTCTCCTTCTGTGCATGGTGGATTGGACAGATCCGCACGTGCGCCGTCCACGACAGGCGCGCCCTTCGCGTGCGCGCATCCGCGTCCGAGACGGACGTCCGACAGTGCAGCGGGGGTTATGCGGGGGTTCGCAGAATTGCGACGGAGGCCAGATTCACGGTCACGCCGTGGC
This sequence comes from Microbacterium sp., assembly GCF_049661145.1. Taxonomy (GTDB): domain Bacteria; phylum Actinomycetota; class Actinomycetes; order Actinomycetales; family Microbacteriaceae; genus Microbacterium. The sequence goes on along the minus strand of NZ_JBASZT010000116.1, from coordinate 2,362 downwards.
ACCCTCCGTATCGTTCTTCACTGTACCACCCTTGACGTCGACGGCGAGCATGAGGGGCTCCCACGGTGTGTCTGTGGCGGATGCCGCGACCGCCGCCGCCGCGAGGCGCTGGCCGGGACCATCGGCGAGGACGAGCACGCTCGGGCCGGCCCCCGACACGACGGCGGCGAAGCCTCGCGCGCGCAGCGCCCCCACGAGTTCGCCCGTTGCAGGCATCGCCTGCGCGCGGTAGGACTGGTGCAGCTTGTCCTCGGTGGCCGCCAGCAGCAGTTCGGGGCTCTGGGTGAGCGCGGCGATGAGCAACGCCGACCGCGAGACGTTGAACACGGCATCCTCCCTCGTCACCTGCAGCGGCGCGAGACCGCGGGCGACCGAGGTCGACATCGTGAAGTCGGGAACGAACACGAGCGGCGACACACCGCGATGCACGAGCAGCTTCTTGTACTGCGGGCCGTTTTCGTCCAGCCATGCGATCGTGAGGCCGCCGAACAGCGCCGGCGCGACGTTGTCGGGGTGCCCCTCCAGCTCGGTCGCCAGGCGCAGCAGCGTGTCGGCACCGAGCTCGACCTCGCCGGCGAGCAGTCCCTTCGCCGCCAACAGGCCCGCAACCACTGCGGCGCCCGACGAACCCATGCCGCGCCCGTGCGGAATCGTGTTGTGCGCGACGAGGCGGATGCCGGGGAACTCGCGGCCGGACGCTTCGAACGCGTACGCCATCGACCGCACGACGAGGTGCGACGCATCGATGGGCACCTCCCCCGCGCCCTCGCCGGTGACGATGATCTCCAGCCCCGGCTCCGGGAGCGCCGTGACAGTCAGCTCGTCGTACACGCTGAGGGCGAGTCCCAGCGTGTCGAAGCCGGGGCCGAGGTTCGCGCTCGTGGCGGGGACGCGCACCGCGACGGTGCGTTCGGTCACGGTCATGCCAGGTCGAGCACGGCGGCGACCTCGCTGGTCGACGCGTCCACGACGGTGGGGGTGATCTCGCTGCCGTCGGGGGCACGCAGCGCCCACTGGGGGTCCTTGAGTCCGTGACCGGTGACGGTGAGCACGACCTTCGCGCCGGCCGGCACGAGTCCCGCCTCGGCTCGGTCGAGCAGACCCGCGACGCTGATCGCCGAAGCGGGCTCGACGAAGACACCGACCGTCGCGGCGAGCAGCTTCTGCGCCGCGAGGATGCGATCGTCATCGATCGCGCCGAACCAACCGTCGGTCGCGTCGCGCGCCTCGAGGGCGAGATCCCACGAGGCCGGGTTGCCGATGCGGATCGCCGAAGCGATCGTCTCGGGGGCCTTGACGACCTCGCCGCGCACGATGGGAGCCGATCCGGCGGCCTGGAAGCCGAACATGCGCGGCACCTTCGTCGCGGCCCCACGTGCGGCCTCTTCGCGGTAGCCGCGGGTGTAGGCGGTGTAGTTGCCGGCGTTGCCCACCGGGATGTAGTGGAAATCAGGCGCGTCACCGAGCTGCGAGACGATCTCGTACGCGGCCGTCTTCTGCCCGTCGATGCGGTCGGGGTTGACGGAGTTGACGAGGTGCACGGGGTAGTTCGCGGCGAGCTCGCGCGCGATCTCGAGGCAGTCGTCGAAGTTGCCGCGCACCTGGATCAGCTTGCCGCCGTGGATGACGGCCTGGCTGAGCTTGCCCATCGCGATCTTCCCCTCGGGCACGAGGACGGCCGCCGTGATGCCGGCGTGCGCCGCGTAGGCGGCGGCGGATGCCGACGTGTTGCCCGTCGAGGCACAGATCACCGCCTTCGCGCCGTGTTCGACGGCCCGCGAGAGCGCGACGGTCATGCCGCGGTCCTTGAATGAGCCGGTGGGGTTCATCCCCTCGAATTTGACGTAGACGTCGGCGCCGGTGCGCTGCGAGAGGGATGCCGCCGGGATCAGCGGCGTGCCGCCCTCGCCGAGCGTGACGACGGTCGAGGTGTCGGTGACGCCCAGCCGGTCGGCGAACTCGAGCAGGACTCCCTGCCAGACATGTGCCATCTCAGTCTCCTTCTACTCGCAGCACCGAGACCACACGGTGCACGACGGTGGTGGCGGCGAGACGATCGACGGTCTCGCTGAGGTCCTGCTCCCGTGCCAGGTGGGTGCCGATGACGATGCGCGCGACTCCCGGTGCGCCGTTGCCCGCGGTGAGCACGGTCTGCTCGACGGTCGCGATCGACACGTGCCCGTCGCTGAGGATGCCGGCGACCGTCGCCAGCACGCCGGGGGTGTCTGTCACCTCGAGCGTGATCTGATACCGCGTCGTGACGCGGCCGATCGGCACGACGGGCAGGTTCGCGCGCGTCGACTCGCCGACGCCGACGCCCCCCGCGATGTGGCGGCGGGCCGCCGAGACCACGTCGCCGAGG
>NZ_JBASZT010000115.1:0-6426 GCF_049661145.1 Microbacterium sp. | reverse complement strand
GATCCGGTCAAGGCCGCCGCCGCCGTCATCGCTGCGGCGACCGTCGTCGGCGTGGCAGTGTGGGGCGTGGTCCGGCTGTACACCCGCTGATCGCCCCACCGTTTCCGCCGTGTCCAGCGTGCGCGGGCCCGGGGTATGCTCGGTTCTAGGCAGCGGCAACGACGCGCACGCTGTCGGCGCCATCGACTCGAAACCCCCCCGCATCTCGAACGGGTGGCGCCGGACGCGCAATCCCGTGTTTCCCGACTGAGCACCGAGAATCGTCTATGAATGCAGACCCGCAGGCCGCCGCGGCCAAGCCCCTGAAGGGCTGGCGCGTGCTCGTCCCGCGTGGCGGGCCATGGGGGGACTCGGTCGCGGCGACGTTGCGCTCGCAGGGTGCGGTCCCGGTGATCGCGCCGCTGATCAACTTCGCGCCGTCCACCGATCAGGCGACCCTCGAGGCCGCCCTCGACGATCTCGCCGCCGGTGCGTTCGACTGGGTCACCGTGACCAGTGCGACGACGGTCGATGTGCTGTACGCCTATCGGGCGGCGATCCCGGCATCCACGCGGGTCGCCGCGGTGGGCGAGACGACCGCCGCGGCGCTCACGGCCGTCGGCTACCGGGTCGATCTCGTCCCCGACGAGGACAATTCCGCCGCGGGCATGGCTGCCCAGCTGATCGGACTCGAGCCTCAGCCCCGCCGCATCCTGACGCTGCGCAGCGAGATCGCCAAGCCCGTTCTGACGCGCCGGCTCACCGAGGCCGGCCACGACGTTCGCAGCGTGGTCGCGTATCGCACCGTGGGAGTTCCGGTGACCGAGCGCATCGCGCACGACGTGGCGAACGGGCGCATCAACGCGATCCTCGTCACGAGTGGTTCGGTCGCAGAGCAGGTGCGCCTGCAGTTCCCCGACATCCCCGACGCGACGATCATCGCCGCGATCGGACCGCGCACCGCGAAAGACGCCCGCAAAGTGGGCCTCGGCGTCAAGACCGTCGCACGCGAACAGACCGTCGACGGGCTCATCGCGGCCGTGGCGCGCTTTCCGCTGCCGCACGCCTCGGACGAGTTCGCCCTCTGACGGTTCCGCACGTTCCGCCGACCCACCCGTTGCCGGATCGTTGCGGCTCTGTGAGGATTCGCACATCATGACGCTGGCAGACTGAGGACATGGTCACCCTGCTGCTCGATTCGACGCAGCTCGAAGTCGCACTCTCGCCCGTGGAACGCCTGCTGTCGCGCCGCTCGGACAGCGTTCGCATCGACCGCGAGCGCATCGCGAAGGTGCAGCTCACCGACGACGCCTGGACCTGGCTGCGCGGCGTGCCGAGCCCTGGAACGCTCGTCAGCGGCACCATCGCGATGGGCACGTGGCGCTCGGCCGGCGGTGTGGACTTCGTGATCGTGCGCCGTCGGCATCCGGCGGTCGTCATCGACCTCGATACGGATGCCGATTTTCAGCGCATCGTGCTGACCACGCGCCACGGCCGCGAGCTCGCGAGGGCGCTGCGGTTCGAGGCCGAGGACGGGCCGTTGGAGGTCGCCGAGATCGCCGGCATGTCCTGAGCTGCGGCCGTGACCCGAGCTGCGCTGGGGTCGTCATCGGCGAGTTCCACGGTTCTCGGCCCTTCGCTCCGGGTGGGCTCGGATGCGGGCGCGATCGATGCCGCCGCTGATCGCCGTCGACATTCCTTCCGCCGTGCGGTTCAGCCCCGCCCTTCTCGCCGAGTAGGCCGCGCGCGGGCACACGTCGCCGAACTCAACTGACGTCGCGGCGCCAGCTCGTGAGGTAGCCGAGCACAGTGAGAACGACGGCGTAGCCGAGCAGGACGAGCCCACCCGCCCACCAGTCCAGCCCCGAGGCGCTCGTGTCGCCGCCGAGGCTCGTGTAGATGCTCGTGCCGACGAGGGCGTCGGAGGCGGCGCCCGGCAGGTACTCCGTGATGCCGGAGACTCCGTCGACGAACGCGCCGACGGTCCGCAGGATCGGTTCGACGAACTGCGTGAAGGCGAGTACGCCGACCACGGCGGCGACCTGATTGCGCACCAGGGTTCCCACACCGATGCCGATGAGCGCCCACAGCGCGAACGCGATCACCATGCGGCCGATCATCGCCCAGATCTCGGCGGAGTCCAGAGCGGTGTCGACGCCGAACACGGCGAGCATCGCCGCGCCGAGACCGACCGTGGCGACGAGCGCGACGAGCGCGTAGAGCAGCCCCATCAGGATGCCGGCGACGATCTTTCCGCCGAGCGCGACGCCTCGCCGAGGGGTCGCGAGGAACGTCGGCGTCAGCGTCTTGTGCCGGAACTCGTTCGTGACCAGCAGGGTGCCGATCAGCAGTGGAAACACGTAACCGACGGCAGTGGCAAGGCTGTAGATCACGGGGGGAAGCAGTTCGGCGGGCAGCGTCGAACCGTTCGCCGCGTCGGCGGGGATGGCTCCCGACGCCAGCGCCGCGAACGTGGCGGCCAGTCCTCCGGCCGTGCCGCCGACGTAGATCAGCAGGACGAGCGCGAGCACCCACCAGATGGCCGTCGTGAACTGCTTGGTCAGTTCGGAACGGGATGCGTTCGCGAGGCTCATCGCGGCACCTCCTCACCCCGTCGGTCGGCGGTCTCTTGTTCGGGGAGCGCCGTGGGCTCTTCGGGCGGACCTGAGCGAGCAGTCCGTGCTTCGTGAACGGTCTCGCCCGCCACGCGGGTGCCGTTGACGAGCTCGAGGAAGACCTCCTCGAGCGCGGGACCGCGCCGCTGCAGCTGCGACAGCGCGACACCCGCCGCAGCGGCGACCGCGCCGAGGACGGCGGGTTCCGCGCCGGGCACCGCCAGACCCGCGCGCTTGGTGTCGTAGGACATGCCCGCGGCATCCAGCGCCCGCGCCAGCGCGGCACGGTCGGGGGCATCGATGACGGTCGTGTAGTCCTCGGCGACGGTGAGCCCGTCGATGTCGCCCTCGTAGACCAGCCGCCCGCGGGAGATGATCAGCAGCGCGTCGACCGTCTGTTGCACCTCGGCGAGCATGTGCGACGACACCAGCACGGTGCGGCCCTCGCGCGCGAGCTGTCCGAGGAATCCCCGCAACCACTTGATGCCCTCGGGGTCGAGCCCGTTGGCGGGCTCGTCGAGCACGAGCACACCGGGGCCTCCCAGCAGGGTGTAGGCGAGGCTCAGGCGCTGACGCATGCCGAGTGAGAATCCGCCGACCTTGCGACCCGCGGCATCCGCGAGGCCCACGAGCCCCAGCACCTCATCGATCCGTGCCGCCGGAAGGCCCGCCGCCTGCGCATAGACCTTGAGGTGGTTCGCGGCGCTGCGTCCGGGGTGGAAGCTCGAGGCCTCGAGCGCGGCCCCGACCGTCTGCAACGGGTGGCTCAGTTCCGCGTAGCGCTTGCCGCCGATCGTGGCGCGACCGCTGGTCGGTGAGACGAGGCCGAGGAGGATGCGCAGCGACGTCGTCTTGCCGGCGCCGTTGGGTCCGAGAAAACCCGTGACCCGGCCGGGCTCGACGCGCGCGGTGAGGCCGTCGACGGCGGCGATCGGTCCGAACCGCTTGGTGACGCCGGTGAACTCGAGGACCTGTCCGGCGGGTGCGGCTGATACGGCGGGTGCGGCTGGCATGGACGGCCTCCCATCTGTCGGGGCGTTCCCCCCTCCATCCTCTTCCATCCTGTCGGATGCCCGCGCGCCACCGCCGCCCGACGCGCGGCATCCCCCCTCTGTCCCCCCTTCTGTCCCCCCTTCTGTTCGCGAGCCGCTACGTTTCGAGCGGCTCGCGGGTAACGTTGCGAGAGTGAGCGAGACCGCCGAACCCACCGTGCTGGCGCGCGTCGAGCGAGGCGTCGGGCACCTGACGCTCAACCGGCCTCGCGCCATCAATGCGCTCGACCTCGACATGGTCGGCCAGCTCACCACGGCGCTGGACGCGTGGCAGGCGGATGCCGACGTCGAGCTCGTCCTGCTGGACGGCGCGGGGGAGCGGGGCTTGTGCGCCGGCGGCGACGTCCGGGGTCTGCGGGAGCAGCTCCTCGCCGGGCGACCCGATGACGTCGCGCTGTTCTTCCGTTCGGAGTATCACCTGAATGCCCAGATCGCGGAGTACCCGAAGCCGGTCGTCGCGCTCGCCGACGGGATCACGATGGGCGGCGGCATCGGCCTCGCCGGTCACGCCGCCGTACGGATCGTCACCGAACGGTCGCGGCTGGCGATGCCCGAGACCCGCATCGGCTTCACCCCCGACGTCGGCGGGTCGTGGCTGCTCGCCCACGCACCGGGCCGGGTCGGCGAGTACCTCGCGCTCACCGGCGAGACGATGGATGCCGACGACGCCGTCTACGCCGGACTCGCCGACCTGCGGGTTCCGAGTGACCGACTGGGTGAGCTCGACCCCCGTGCGTTGAGCGAGTGTTTCGATACCCGTGCGCCCCGCGCCCCCGCGCGCTCAACGAGCGGCGACGAGCCGGCTCCGTCGCGCCTCGAGGCGGCGCGCGTGTGGATCGACGACGCGTTCGCGGCCGACACCGTCACCGAGATCATCGCGCGACTGCGCGGGAACGGCGACCCCGCGGCATCCGCCACCGCCGACGCCCTCGACCAGGCCGCACCCACGGCCCTCACGGTGACCCTCGCCGCCATCCGTCGCGCGCGCGGACTGCCGGACCTTCGGGCGGCGCTGGCGCAGGAGTACGGACTCGTGATGTGGTTCGCGCAGACACAGCCCGATCTGGTCGAGGGCATCCGCGCGCAGCTCGTCGACAAGACGCGCGACCCGCGGTGGCATCCCGCGACGCTCGCCGGACTGCCGGTCGATCTCGCGGCTGAGGCGCTGGCGTGGCTGCCCCCCGTACCGCTGTGGTCCACCGGATGAGCGGGAACCGACCCGACACCGCGCCGACCTCACCGGCTCCGCCGGCCGCGCCGCCCTCGCCGGAATCCGCCCCGACGCGGAGGCGGCGCTGGTCGATCGGCATTGCGATCGATTGGTTCTTCTTCGTGTTCGCAGGGCTCGCTGCGCTGTGGCTCGCCTACCTCAGCCTCACCGAGACGTTCCACGTCGGCTGGTGGGGCATCCCGTTCTTCATCGTGTTCTGGGGGCTGCTCGCGTACCTCGTGCTGCCGCGCCTGCACCGCATCCTCACCACGATCTACGTCCCCGACTACTTCATCGGTCGCGCACGCACGAGCGACGGGCTGCTCGGCGATCCCGTCAACCTCGCCTTCCTCGGCGGCGGTGACCAGATCGAGCGGGCGCTGCGCACCGGCGGATGGACGAAGGCCGACCCGGTGACGCTGGCCTCGTCGTGGCGCATCGTCACCTCGACGCTGGGCCGCCGCAGCTACCACGAAGCCCCGGTGAGCCCGCTGTTCCTGTTCGGTCGTCAGCAGGATTTCGCCTACCAGCAGGAGGTCGACGGCAATCCGGCGCAGCGTCACCACGTCCGCTTCTGGAGATGCCCCGACGGCTGGTTGCTGCCCGGCGGGCGGCGCGTCGACTGGCTCGCCGCCGGCACCTTCGACACGAGCGTCGGCCTGTCGCTGTTCACGCTGCAGGTGACGCACAAGATCGACGCCGACACCGACGTCGAACGCGACCACATCGTCGCCACCGTGACCGGCGGCGACCCCCGCGTGACGGTTGACGTGATCCGCGACTTCTCGACGGGATATCACGCCCGCAACGGTGGGGGCGACAGCATCCGCACCGATGGGAACCTGCCCGTCGTCGACGTCAGCCGCCTCCCGGCGGAGGCGACCGCATGACCGACGCCGTGCCGCAGAAGCGCCCCGCGTACGAGCCGCCGGGGCGGTTGCTGTCGCCCACGGGGTACGACCCGCAGATGCGCCGTCCCGCGACGATCGTCGCCGGGGTGGTGCTCGTGCTGCTGCGCGTCATCGCCGGCGCGATCCTGCTGCTGGCGGTCGCGGTGGGGTGGGACGAGCTCGTGAAGGATGCCGGGGCCACCCTCGAGGGCTTCGACCCCTCGCCGGAGGGTCGGACGGCGGCGCTGGGGGTCGTCCTCGCCACCGGCGTCGCGGTCCTCGTCGCCGACGTTCTGCTGGCGTTCTTCGTCTTGCTCGGGCGCAATGCCGCACGGGTGATCGTGATGATCTTCTCGACGCTGTCGATCGCCTCGTCGTTCGTCGCGTGGTGGGTGCAGGGTCAGGAGATCACCCTCCAGGGCACGTTCCTGTCGCTGAGCCTCGACATCCTGATCCTGCTCGCGCTGTCCAGCCGGAGCGCCGCCGCCTACGCGCGACGCCGGGAGCGGCGCTGATGTTCGACAGTCCGCTCTCCGCTTCGGCATACGAGGTGCTCGGCGTGGCGCCGGATGCCGCGGACGACGACCTGCGTCGCGCGTACCGGCTGCGATTGCGGCAGACCCACCCCGACACCGGCGGCGACGCCGCTCGGTTCGTGCGGGTGCAGCGCGCATGGGAAC
>NZ_JBASZT010000114.1:0-1507 GCF_049661145.1 Microbacterium sp. | reverse complement strand
CCGTCGCCTGCGCTGTTCTCTCGGTGCGCTACGACCTCGCCGCGCCGGTCACCGAAGAGTTCGGCTCGGCATCCGGCAGCGGCTTGGCGGGGCTCGTGCTGACGATTCCCGGCGCGCTCCTGCTGTGGCGGCTCGGCCCGCACCCGATGGCGGTCGTGCTGACCGTGTTCGGCGTGCTGTGGGGGCTCGACGGGCCGGCCGTCGGCGTCGTCAACGTCGCGCTGGCGACCGGCGAACACACCGCACTGGCCTCGTGGGGGTTCTGGTACTACGCGCGCCTCGCCGCCGTGCTGTCGCTGTCGATCCAGCTGATCCTGCTGCTCTTCCCCGACGGCCGCCTCGCCCCCGGCCGCTGGCGCGCCGTGAGCATCGTCGCGCTCGTGCTCGCCGCGATCATGCCGCTCACGTATCTGTGCGCACCGGCATCCGTCCTCGCGGCCGACGACCCGGTGCGCGCCGAGCACCTCGCCCGCTTCGACCCCGGCATCCTCACCGTCCCCCTTCCCGACGGGGTGTGGATGCTGCTCCTCGCCGTCTCGTTCCCGGCCTCGGCGCTGTCGGCCGCCCTCGCCCTGGCAGTCGTCATCAGCCGCCGTCGCGGCGCGACGCAGGAACGGCGCGCACAGCTGCGCTGGCTCACGTGGGCGGCGCTCGTCTTCGTCGTCATGCTGCTGCTGTCGCGGCTACTTCCGGCCGTCGTCGCCGACGTGGCGTTCGGCCTCGGCATCGCGTTCGTCAGCCTCTCGATCGTCATCGCGGTGACCCGGCACAACCTGTACGCGATCGACCGGCTGCTCGGCTGGACCATCGTCTATGCGATCCTGCTCGTCGGCGTGGTGCTCGTCGACGTCGGGCTGTACCTCGTCGTCGGCTCGCTCTTCGACGACCGCGTCATGACCCTCATCGCGGTGCTCGTCGTCGTCGCCGTCTACACGCCGCTGCGCGACCGGCTGCACCGGCTCGTGTCCCGCTGGATCAACGGCACCCGCGGCGACCCGTACGAAGTCGTCTCGCAGCTGGCCGACCGCCTGGAGTCGGCGGGATCGTCCGAGGAACAGCTGCGCGAGATCGCGCTGTCGCTGGCCCGCGCCTTCGCGTCCGCGCACGTGCGCGTGGAGCTCGACCGCGCCGACGGCACGGTGCTGTCGGCGCAGACCGGGGCGGATGCCGACGGGCTGATCGACCTGCCGCTCACCTATGACGGGAGCGAGATCGGGCGCATCCTGATGCAGCCGGGCCGCCGCCCGGCGATCTCGGCCCGCGACCGGCGTCTGCTCGGTGACATCGTGCGCCTCGCAGCCGCCGCGCTGCGGAACGCCGACCTCAGCCGCGAGCTGCAGCTCATCCGCGAAGGCCTCGTCGCAGCACGGGAGGAGGAGCGCGCCCGGCTGCGGCGCGAGCTGCACGACGGCCTCGGCCCGCTGCTCGGCGGCATCCGGTTACGGCTGGAGACCGCTCGCAACCTCGCCGAGCGCGATCCCGAACGCGCCCTCGCGGTGCTCGACAC
>NZ_JBASZT010000113.1:0-36142 GCF_049661145.1 Microbacterium sp. | reverse complement strand
GCGAGCGCCGACCGCCGACCGGCTGCCGCCTCAGCGCGCGCGTGTGTCACCTTCGTCCAGCAGCGCGAGCCAGCGGCGCAGGATCGGTTCCAGCGCCGCCGCATCCTCGGCGCCGAGTTCGCCGAGCAGCCGGTGCTCGTTCGCCAGGTGCGCAGTGAAGGCGTCGTCGATCACCGCTCTGCCGACCTCCGTGAGACGGATCATGCGGCGCCGCGCGTCGTCGCTCGAAACGGTACGTTCGACCAACCCGCGTGCGTGCAGCCGGTCGACGCGCTTGGTCAGGCCTCCGGTGGTGACCATGGTGTGGCTGGCGAGTTCGCCGGCGGGAAGCTCGTAGGGCGCGCCGCTGCGGCGGAGTGAGGCGAGCAGATCGAACTCGGCCTCGCTCAGTCCGTGGGTCTCGTACACCGGGGTCAGTTGCGCCGTCAAGGCAAGGGCCAGGCGATGGATGCGGCCGATCACGCCCTGCGGGGAGGGGTCGAGGTCGGGGCGTTCCCGGCGCCACTCGTCCTCGATGCGGTCCACACGGTCCGGGAGCGGATGATCGGGCATGCCGAACACTTTACCTTCCGCGGAAGGTAATATCTCTTCCATGGAAGGTAAATGGCTGCGGGCGGTGCTCCTCACGGCGATCGCGCCGATCGCGTGGGGCAGCACGTACTATGTCACCCGCCAGGTGCTGCCCGCGGACGCGGCGCTGTGGGGAGGAGTGATCCGCTGCCTGCCGGCGGGACTGCTCGTGCTGCTGTTCGTGCGACGCCTGCCCCGGGGGAGCTGGTGGTGGCGCTCCTTCGTACTGGGCGCTCTCACCGTCGGCGGCCTCAACGTCCTCGTCTACATCGTCGCCCAGCGGCTGCCCACCTCGCTCGCCGCCACGCTGATGTCCACCTCTGCCGCGGCGATGCTGCTGCTCAGCTGGCTGCTGCTGCGGCAGCGTCCGAAGCTCATCGCCGTGCTCGGGGCGCTCGTGGGCATCGCCGGCGTCATCGTGATGATGGGGCTCGGCGGCGGACCCGTCGACGGATGGGGAGTTGCGGCATCCATCGGCGCCATGCTCTCGTCGTCGCTGGGGTTCGTGCTCACGGCGAAATGGGGCGCGGGCGTTGCGCCGCTGACGATGACGGCGTGGCAACTGATCGCCGGCTCGCTCGTCGTGCTGCCCTTCGCGGTGCTCGTCGAGGGGGCGCCGCCGGCGCTCGACGCGCCCGCGCTCGTGGGTTTCGCTTACGTGATCCTCGTGGCGACGGCTCTCGCGTATGCCGCCTGGTTCACCGGCCTCGCCCGGCTGCCGGGATCGGTCGTCGGCATCGTCGGGCTCCTCAACCCGGTGACCGGCGTCGTACTGGGGGTCTTTCTCGCGGGCGAGCCCTTCGGGCTCGCGCAAGCCACCGGCCTGGGCATGGTGATCGCCGGGGTGCTTCTGGGCGTGACGCCACGAAAGGACCGCTCCGGCACACCGTCGCGCCAGAGCCAGCGAGGCTCTCGGGTCGCGGTGTGAGAAACCGCCTTCGCCGTGAGAAACCACGTCTGCACTGGTTTCTCGCGCAGAAGTGATTTCTCGGGGATGTCGAGCGGTGTGCGGCACACATGGGCTGGGGTCCGCTCAACGCGGCGCTTTCACCAGGAGCGGCTCAAGGAGCTCACGAAGGGCGGAGCCGGTCTCGCAGGGGTCGAGCCCACCGTCGTAGCGGAGGATTCGCCAGGTCGTCGCGTCACAGACCGCGACGGCGGCCGCGAGGCGACGAGAACGAGTCGTGGCGTCTCCGCGCACTCGCCGGGCGAACGTCCGACGGCACCAGTCGACGTGGTAGCTGCGCCCCTGCGCGGCCACCTCGGCGAGCCCCTCGATGAGCGGAGATTCCGCGTAGACCTTCAGAATGAGCAGTCCATAGCGTTCGTAGTGCTCGACCAGGTCGGCGACGATCGTCTCGAGAGGATCCTCCGCGTGTGCCGCGCGACGGTCGGCGAGTTGCGTGAGTTCTCTTCTGACGAGCGCGACGATGACGCCCGCCTTCCCGCCGTAGCGCCGCACGATCGTCGGTACCGACACATCCGCGTCCGCCGCGATGGACTCGAGTCGGATCTCGTCGACCGGGTGCGCGGCGTAGAGCGCCAGCGCGGCGTCGAGGATCCGGGTACCGGTCGCGTGCACGGAGTCCGACCTCGCGCTCATGCGATACTGTCTAGTATTCATGCAACTATAACTTACACGAAATGAGCGTGACGATGAAAGACCTCCCTATCGCCGCCGACGCCTCGCAGGCTCCGAACAGCTACGCCATGAGGGTGCCGACGCGACTCGGCGCCCTGGACGTCGAAGTCACCGGCGCGGGCCACGACACGATTCTGTGGTCGTCGATGTTCGTCGACCGCACGAGTTGGGATCGCCTCGTTCCGTTGCTGCCGGGTCGGCGGCTGATCCTCGTGGACGGTCCGGGGCTCGGCCGTAGCGATGCCCTGCGGGCACGCACTTCCGTCGCCACGGCGGCGGTCGCCGCGCGGGATCTGCTCACCGCACTCCGCGCCGGCGGCGTGATCGGACAGGAACCACCGGCGTGGGTGGGTAACGCGTTCGGCGGCCATGTCGGGTTCGAACTGGCCGTCGAGGCCGGCGTTCTGAGCAGCTTCGTCGCCATCAGCGCGCCGCCCGAGCCGATTCCTGTTGCGTTGCGACGGCAGATCGGAATGCTGCGGCCCCTGCTGTGGCTCGCAGGTCCTGTGGGACCCGTGCGGACCGCGATCGTGTCTGCGATGGTGACCGATTCCGCTGCGAACGATCCCGATCTGCGAGCACTCGTCGAGGCCTCCCTGGTGCGACCGACTCGGCGCAGCCTGGCGCTGGCGCTGGATTCCTTCATTCTCGACCGTGCCGATGTCACCGGTCACCTCCCCCGCATCACCGTGCCCGCTCTCTATCTCGCGGGTGACGACCGCGGCGACTGGGACCCTGCGGACGCCGCACGGGCGGCGGCGGCCACCCCGAAAGCGCACATGGTGACGATCAGCAACGCCCGAACACTCCTGCCGCTCGAGCAGCCTCAGGCTGTCGCGGCGGCGCTTCAGGCGTTCTGGGCAGACGTCGAATCGTGAGTGGCGCGCCACGGCACAGGATGCCGACGGCTTCGGCATCCTGGCGCTCGAAGGCCGCTATGAGTCATCCGATTGCCCTACGCTTCTCGTGGCTACGGTCCTGCTCACCGGCTGCGCGGCCGATCCGCCACGGGCTGCCCAAGTGTCGCCGACCCGGTCTTGAATGGTCTCGGGAGGATCGATCATGACTAACCTCGACACGCACCCCGATCTGGAGGTTCTGGAGCCCGGGCAGCCGTGCACGGCCGTCCAGCAACTCGAGCCGCGCCTCGTGCCCCTCGGCGGACCGCGCGCCATGACGGTCTACCGGACGCTCCCGCAGCGGGAGCGGTCACTCGTCGGAGCGTGGTGCTTCCTGGACCACTACGGCCCCGACGACGTTGCGGCGACCGGCGGGATGCGGGTGCCCCGGCATCCGCACACGGGCCTCGCGACGGTGTCGTGGCTGTTCGCGGGGCGCATCGAGCATCTCGATTCCGGCGGCAACGCGGCGACCGTTGTGCCGGGCGAGCTCAACCTGATGATCGCGGGCCGCGGCATCACTCATCAGGAGCTCAGTGACCCCGCCACGAGCGTGCTGCACGGTGTGCAGCTCTGGTACGCGTTGCCGGATCGCACCCGGTTCGGTGAGCACGCCTTCGCGCACTACGTACCGGAGCGGGTCACGTTTCCGGGAGCCGAGGCGCGCGTGTTCATCGGCGAGCTTCTCGGTTCGGTCTCGCCGGTGGACACGCGCACCCCTGACCTGTTGGGGGCGGAGCTCATCCTGGAGCCGAATGCTGCCGTGCGACTGGACGTCCGCGCGGACTTCGAGCACGCGGTGCTCGCCGAAAGCGACCGGGTGCTCGTCAATGGGTCCCCCGTCGAGCACCGATCGCTCGCCTACATCCCGCCGGGCTCGGACACGCTGACGCTCGCGGCGGGTGAAGCGCGCGTCCGCGTCATCTTGCTGGGCGGCGTGCCCCTGGGGGAGCGGATCGTCATGTGGTGGAACTTCGTTGGACGCGACCACGACGAGGTCGCCGAGTTCCGCCGCCGCTACCAAGCCGAACTCGGATTCGAGTCCGTTGACCCGCGGGACGCGGATGCTCCCGACCTGTTCGGACCGTTCCCGGACGGACAGCCGCAGCCGCTTCCGGCTCCGCCGCTCCCGAACGTTCGACTGCGTCCCCGCGAGTAGCGCGCGGGGGAGGCGCGGGTCATCCGCTCGATTCTGCTCACAGCGGAGCGACCGGGTTCTCGGTTTGGTCCTGGAATAGCATCGACTATGGCCGAGAACAGCCCCTCCATGAAGTCACCCGACGCCCGCACGTCAATGGGGAGGGCGCCCACTCCACGCTCCGACTTCCGCCCCTCCCCGCTGTGGCGTCACATGCTCGGCGACGAGCTCAGGCGCCTGCGTCGTGAACGCGGTGAGACCCTCGGCGAGACGGCGAACACTGCGGGCATCTCCCCGCAGTACCTGTCCGAGATGGAGCGCGGCGTGAAGGATCCCTCGAGCGAGATGATCGACGCCGTCGCCGGCGCGCTCGGGGTCACCCTCATCGACCTCGCCTCCGCTGTCGCAGAGAATCTCGCGGCGACTCGCGCCGCGGCTGCGGCGAGGGTCTCCTGCCGCGCTGCCTTTGCCCTCGCCGCGTAGTCGGCTGGTCTCCCGTTCCGTCTTCGACGGACGCGACCGCTCCGGCTCATACTTTCGCGGAGATCTGCACTTCTGCGGACCGAATCGGCGTATCGCATCCTCAGAACTGCAGATCTCCGCAGAAGTGCGAGGCGCTCCCGCGTGCATTGGGGATAGGGAGCGCGGATGCCGACAACGCTGTGCGACCAGCATCCCACTGCGCCACTGCGCCACTGTGCCACTGCGCCACTGTGCCACTGCGCCACTCCATGGCCTACGGATAGCGCGGTTTCAGCGGCTCGCGATCACCTGGTCGATCAGACCGTATACCCTTCCCTCCTCGGCGGTGAACACCCGGTCGTGGTCGGTGTCGGTGCGCAGCCGCTCGACGCTTTGCCCGGTGTGCTCGGAGAGCACCGACTCCAAGTCGGTCCGGATGCGCACGGCCTCGTCAGCCTGGAGGATGAGGTCGGGGATCGTGCCCCGCCGGCCGTCGTTGGCCGGCTGGTGCAGCACGATCCGGGCGTGTGGGAGCGCCATCCGCCGCCCGCTCGTGCCCGAAGCGAGCAGCACCGCTCCGACACCGATCGCCTGCCCGACGCACGTGGTCGCCACCGCCGGCCGGATGTAGCGGACGGTGTCGTGGATCGCGAGCATCGCGCTCGGGTCGCCGCCCTCGCAGTTGATGTAGAAGTGGATCTCGCTGTCCGGCGCGGCGGACTCGAGATACAGCAACTGCGCGATGATCGCGTTCGCCACTCCCGCATCGATCGGCGTACCGAGGTAGATGATGCGCTGGGTCAGCAGGTGCGAGTAGACGTCCATGATCCGGTCGCCGCGCGGGCTCTCGGAGACGACGTTCGGGATCGTGTAACTGCTCATCGCAGCGGCCCGCTCTGCGCCGTCGCGGCGACCGCGAACCCGACGCCCCCGGCGTTGGCACGAGGCATGACCTCCGCGAAGTCCGCCACGATGCCGTCGATGAAGCCGTAGTCCATGGCCTCGGTCGCGGAGTACCAGTGGTCGTGCAGCGAGTCCTCGTAAATCCGTTCGACGCTTTGACCGGTGTCTTCGCTCGTGAGCTGCAGCAGCGTGTTGCGGGTATGCCGGAGGTCACCGGCCTGCAACTCGACCTCGACCGTGGAGCCTCCGATGCCTGCCGACCCCTGGTGCATGAGGATGCGGGAGTGCGGCAGCGCGCGACGCTTGCCGCGCGTGCCCGCGGTCAGCAGGAACTGGCCGGCGCTGTAGGCGATGCCGAACGCGAGCGTCGCAACATCGTTGGGGATCAGCCGTATGACGTCACGGATCGCGAGCATCGCGGGGACCGAGCCGCCGGGGGAGTGGATCCACAGTGCGATGTCGGTCACTGGGTCATCCGCCGCGAGGGCGAGGAGCTGGGTGGCGATCAGTGCGCCGTTGTCGTCGTCGAGCACACCGTCGAGGATCAGGATCCGCTGCTGGTACAACTCGCGCCGGTAGGAGTCGGTGAACACGGGTGGCTTCTGGTTTTCGCTCATGGTGCCAGCCTGACGCGCCGCCTGGTCGCTGCGGCCGGATCCTGCCGAGAGCGGATCCGCTGACAGCCGCGCGTACTGCCCATCGGTCTTCTTCGGCGCGAAACGCGGCCGTAACGAAGGGCCGTGAATATTGACCCATGAGCAACCTGTCTGACAGCTGGGCAGCAAGTCCGTCGGGCGAACGGGTCGGCGCGGTCGCGTACGTGATGCGGGACCTTCGTGATGCCATCAACTCGGGGGTCGCGCGCGTCGGGGACCGCCTGCCGTCGGAGCACGCCCTGGCGGCCAGGTACGGAGTGTCTCGGACGGTGGTCCGCGAGGTGTTGCGGGTTCTCGAGACACAGGGGCTGACGGTGACCCGGAGCGGTCGCGGGACCTTCATCGCCGCTCGCGAGACCGTGGAGCAGCTGCGCTTCGGCGACTACTCGGCAGCGGATCTGATGGAGGCGCGGCCGCACATCGAAGTGGCGGCGGCTGGGCTTGCCGCGGTGCGCCGCAGTGATGCCCAGGTGGAGTCTCTGCAGGACCTGCACGAGAAGATGGAGGCCGCGACCGATGCCGAGGAGTGGGTGCGCCTGGATGCTGCGCTGCATGTGGCGATCGCGGCGGCTTCAGGCAACCCGGTGTTCGCGGATGTGCTGGACCGCATCCGCTCCGCCCTCGCGAGCCAGTCTTCGCTGGTGGACCTCAGCCCGGGACGTCGCGCGGCGGCGGATGCCGAGCATCGAGCCGTGATCGCGGCGATCTCTCGGGGATCGGTCGCTGAGGCCGAGGACACCATGCAGTTCCACCTCGACCAGGTAAAGGAGGTTCTGCTCTCCATGCCGTGAGGATGACTCCCCTCATAGCCACGATTCCCGTCCGAAAAGGGGCACCATGTCTGATAACGAACCGCAGTACAAGCTCGATCCCGCCGATGCGATCGAATCCGACATCGAACTGACCGGCGATCGAACCCTCGCAGCGCAAGATTTCTCGAGCGAGGACGCCGGCTACCACAAGACCCTGAAGCCGCGACAGATTCAGATGATCGCGATCGGCGGCGCAATCGGCACCGGCCTGTTCATGGGTGCCGGCGGCCGACTGGCGTCCAGCGGTCCCGCCTTGATCATCGTGTACGCGGTGTGCGGGTTCTTCGCCTTCCTCATTCTCCGCGCGCTCGGCGAGCTGGTCCTGCACCGGCCCTCGTCAGGATCCTTCGTCTCCTACGCCCGTGAGTTCTGGGGCGAGAAGCTTGCGTTCGCATCCGGTTGGATGTACTTCCTGAACTGGGCGATGACCTCCATCGTCGACGTCACCGCAGCCGCGCTGTACGTCAAGTTCTGGGCGCAGTACTGGGAGCCGCTGCAGCAGGTGCCGCAGTGGGCGATCGCCCTGATAGCGCTCGTGGTCGTCCTGTCGCTCAACCTCGTCAGCGTGAAGGTGTTCGGCGAGATGGAGTTCTGGTTCGCACTGATCAAGGTCGCCGCATTGATCGCCTTCCTCATCATCGGCGTCTGCTTCCTCGTATTCGGCGGCGCGACAGACGTCGGCGCGACGGGATTCACGGTGATCGCCGACAACGGTGGGGTGTTCCCCATGGGGTTCCTCGCTCCGGTGCTCGCGATCTCGGGCGTGGTGTTCGCCTATGCCGCGATCGAGCTCGTGGGTACGGCCGCGGGTGAGACGGCGAACCCGGCGAAGGTCATGCCCAAGGCGATCAACACGGTCGTCATCCGCATCGCGGTGTTCTATGTGGGATCGGTTCTGCTGCTCTCGCTGCTGCTTCCGTTCACGTCCTACGCGGCCGGAGAGTCGCCGTTCGTGACTTTCTTCTCCCACATCGGTTCCCCCGAAGCCGGAGCCATCTCGGCATCCGTCATGAACTTCGTCGTCCTCACCGCGGCATTGTCGAGCTTGAACGCGGGGCTGTACTCGACGGGTCGGATCCTGCGCTCCATGTCGGTGAACGGCTCCGCGCCGCAGTTCACCGCGAAGATGAGTCGCAACGGCGTGCCGTACGGCGGCATCCTGCTCACCGCGGTCATCACTCTCGCGGGTGTGGGGATCAACGCGCTATGGCCGTCGCAGGCGTTCGAGATCGTTCTGGAGGTCTCCGCGCTCGGAATCGTCGGCGGCTGGGCGACGATCATCCTCTGCCAGCTCAAGTTCTACTCCTGGGCGAAGCAGGGCAAGGTGGTCCGCCCGTCGTTCCGGCTCTTCGGGGCGCCCTACACGTCGTACCTTACACTCGCGTTCCTCGCGTTCGTGCTTGTGACGATGGGGTTCTCCGAGACCGGCAGATGGGTGCTCGCCTCACTGATCGTGCTGATCCCCGCATTGATCATCGGCTGGTTCGCCGCCCGGAAGAAGATCTATGCGGCTGCCGCCGAGCGTGAAGGCATCACTGGTGCCTTCCCGGTGATCGCAGGGCGCGCCGCCACCGAGGCGCTGAAGGAGCGCGACTGATTCATGCCGGGGTGTGCTGCCTCACGAGCGCGAGCGCACCCCGGCGATGGACGCGCAATTCTGGCCGGGTCACTCCTCGCGAAGTCGCAACCCGCGCGCCGCGAGCTCGGCGCGGAGGATGCCGACGGCTTTCGGTCCCACGCCGTGGATGGCGAGCAGGTCGCGTTCGGTCCAGGCGGTCAACTGCTCGTACCGCGTGATCCCACTAACCGCCAGCTCGCGCGGGGCGACCTTGCCCATGCTCGAAGAGAACTCCGTCGCACCCGAGGTCACGACCGCTCCCACACCCGCTCGATTCGGATCTCCCGGCCCAGCACCCGTTCCGCGGCGCGATGCCCCGAGAGCAGCGCCCCGGGCACGGTGGCCGGATCGTCCGTCCAGGTCGCCTCTCCGGCCAGATGCAGCACTCCGCCGATCGGCTCGGCGAGATCGTCGTGGTCGGCGGGCACCGACCCGCGCGCCATGTAGGCGTACGCCCCGTGGCTGAACGGATCGTCCTGCCACGCGGTGCGCTGCATCGCGACCGGCTCCGGCACGGCGTCACCGTACAGCCGACGCAGTTGCGCGAGCACCGATTCCGCGACCTCACCGTCGCTCCATTCGCGTACGGCGACGGCGGCCGGCCCCGCCGCAAAGGTCAGTAGCGTGGGCCCGCCGTGCAACGCGGTCAGGTCGTACCAGGAGTGCCACCACGCTCCCTCCGGCCCCTGCTGGCGGATGGCGTAGACGCCCTCGTCCCAGAACCGTCGCTCGAACCGCAGGAACACCTTCTCGAACGCGTTCATCCGTAGCCGCGACAGCGCCTCCGCGTGGCGCGGCGGCAGCGGGGGAGTGATCTCGAAGTCCGGCGCCTGCAGCACGCCGACCGGCACCGTGACCACGGCACTCACGGCCGAGAACACCGCCCCGTCCGTCGTTCGCGCCGTCACCCCGTCCGGCGCCCACGCCACCGAGTCCACGACGTGCCCGAGCCGCACGTCGAGGCCTTCGGCGATCGTCGTCGGCAGCCGGTCGTAGCCGTCGGGGAAGACGACCTCGTCGCCGTACACGTGATCGTCCTCGAGCCCGCGTGCGCCCATGTCCTCGATCCAGGCGCCGTACTGCTCCTCGGACCGGTGCTCGAGGTACTCGCGCACGCGCTGTGCGCGCTCGGCATCCCACCCGTGCTGCGCGACCTGCTGCGCGATCGCCCGCTCGGTGACGTCACGGTAGGACGCGAAGGGGTCGGATGCCGCGATCACGTCGGCCAGGACCGCGTCCACGGCATGGATGTCGGTGACGTATGCGTGCGTCTGTTCCGGCGTGAGTCGTCGGCCGTCGGGCCCGTAGTGCGCGATCGGCCTGCTGTCGGGCTGATACCCGCCCACCGTGAACTCGACGGTGCGCATGCCGAACGCGGCCGTCGCGGCGGCGACGGGACTGTCGTCGATGCCGTGGATCCACGACGCGCCGCGGTCGGTCACGTATCCGCCCGTGCGGTCGGTCCAGACGCGGCCGCCGATGCGGTCACGGGCTTCCAGCACGACGACGCGGCGCCCCGCGTCGGCCAGCAGCCGCGCCGCGGTCACCCCCGCGACGCCTGCCCCCACGACGATGGTGTCGAACTCGGTCATCGCTTCTCCCTCCGAGCCCGAACATACCGTGGCGGGCCGCCCCGGCGCAGGCAGGCGGATAAGGAGCGCGAATCAGCCGGCGTGGCGCACGTCGTCGAGCGCCTCATCGAGTCGGCCGAGGATCTCTGCACAGCGCTCGAGGTCCTCGCGCGTGCCCGACAGTTCGAACTCGAACAGCACCGGCCGCCCGGACCGCTGCGACAGGTCGCGCGCGGCGGCCTGGTAGTACTCGCCGAAGTTGCGGTTGCCCGAGCCGATGATCCCCACCATGCGCCGCCGCGTGAGCGGTGAGCGCAGGAACGCGCGCACGCCGGCAGGCAGTGTCACCTCGGCCGCGTTCCCCGCCTTGTACGACGGCGTCAGCAGCACCCAGGGTCCGGTGGGC
This sequence comes from Microbacterium sp., assembly GCF_049661145.1. Classification (GTDB taxonomy): domain Bacteria; phylum Actinomycetota; class Actinomycetes; order Actinomycetales; family Microbacteriaceae; genus Microbacterium. The sequence continues at coordinate 25,465 of NZ_JBASZT010000113.1, read as the reverse complement.
TCGCTGCGGCGTACGTCGGCCCGCGCGAGGTTCAGCACGCGGCGTTCATCGAGGTGTGCCAGGGCCTCCGCGAACCGCCCCGTCAGATTCGATGACGAGGAGTAGTAGTACACGGGGATCTTCCGCATGCATCTCAGTGTCTTCCGCTTCGTGCGGGTGTGCACCGGCGCGCAGGCGTGACAAATGGGGGGTGCCGAAACCTCGGCATCCGGCTCATGCGCCGCGCCGTCGCCGTCCCGCTGCGATCCGCAGCAACGCCTGCTGGATGGCGACGGCGGCCGCCCCGCGCGCCCAGGCGGGGAACCCCGCCGTATCGGGATACACCGTTACGGGCTCGGCGCGGCGGTCACGGCCGGCGTCGATGGCCGCCGCGACCCGGTCGGCGACGAGCTCGTACAGCCCGATGCCCTCTCCCGCCAGCACGACGGACGACTGCAGCGTGAGATTCGCGGCGAGCGCGATGAGCGTCCCGAGCGCGTCACCCGCGGCATCCACGACCGTGCGTGCCGCGGGCTGGCCGGCGGCGGCCAGCTCCAGCACGTCGTCGTAGTCGATGGTGCGCCCGAGCGCGGCGGAGACCTGCGCGGCGATCGAGCCCGAGGTCAGGAACGCTCGCGAGCAGCCGCGGTGCCCCTCGGGGCAGACCGGTCCGTTCGGGCTCAGCGGGATGTGTCCGCCGGTGCCGGTCCCGGCATCCGCGGTACGGACGACCTGGCCGTCGACGACGAGGCCGTAACCGACGCCCACGCCGATCGTGATGACAGCGAACCCGTCGAGCTCGCGTCCGACGCCGAACCACCTTTCGGCTTCGGCGAGGGCTGCGACGTCGTTGTCGACGGTGACGGGCACAGCCAGAGCCGCCACCAGCGGGGAGACGAGGTCGACGTCGGTCCAGCCGAGGAAGGGCGCGAACGAGATCAGGTCATCGCGTACGTACCCGCCGACACTCACCCCGACGCCGCTGAGGTCTGTCGCCCCGAGGCTGCGCACGATGCGGACGACGAGCGCGACGACCGCGTCCGGCGACGGGTCGGTGATCGGCTCTTCGAACCAGGCGAGCGGCTCGGCGCGGATCGTCGTGGCCACCGCGTACAGCCGGTCACCGGTGAGCTTGACCCCGACGAACGTGGCGATGTCGGGTGCGATGTCGAGGGGTCGGGAAGGGCGGCCGATCGAGCCGTCGACGACGTCGTCGAGTTCGACGAGCACACCGCTGTCCAGCAGCGGCTTCGCGAGGCGTGTGAGGCTCGCCGGCGACAGCGAGAGCCGAGACGTGAGGGCGCTGCGCGAAACCGGTCCGTGGATGAGGACGGCACGGGCCAGAGCGACTTCGCTGTCGATCGCCATTGCATCGCTCCCTCGCTCGGTTAGTTCCATCCTGGCACAAAGAGCGCCGCAGATCCGGGACAAATCGCCCGGAAGCGTGCTCTTGACCTACGGATTAGTTCCGTGATGGAATTAAGTATGGCAATCCACGATGACGAGGCCTTCACGGTTGGCGCGACTGCGGCATCCGACGCCACGCCGGCGACACCGGCACCCGATGTTCCGCGCGTCATGCATTTGCGCCGCGGAGGGACCAGCGTCGTGATCGACCTCTCGACCAGCCCCAATCCGGTCATCGCGCACTGGGGCGCCGACCTGGGAAGCCTCGGCGAGGCGGAGCTGGCGTCGCTCGCGATCGCTGCGCGGCCGCAGCGGGTCTCCGGCGGCCTCGATGAGGCGGCGCGCCCCGGACTTCTCGCCACGCCGGCCGGTGGTTGGCTGGGAACGCCGAGCATCGAAGGTCACCGTGGTGGCAGGTTCTTCTCGGCACGCTTCGAGGTGACCGGCTCATCCTTCGGCGGCGATACTGCCCGCATCGACCTCTACGACCCCGAGGCCGGCCTGTCGGCGCGCGTGGATCTCATGGTGGGCTCCGCGGGACTCTTCCATCAGCGCATCACGCTGTGCAACACGGGCGCCGACGGCTACACCGTCCAAGCGCTGAACGCGGGCTTCCCCCTCCCGTGGGAGTCGACGGAGGTCCTCGACACGACGGGACGGCATCTGCGGGAGCGCTCGGCGCAGCGTCATGCGCTGACGTTCGGCATCCACCTGCGCGAGAGCCGGCGTGGGCGTCCGGGCGCCGACGCCACGCTGCTGCATGCGGCGGGACGTCCCGGTTTCGGCTTCGAGAGCGGACTGGTCCATGGCATCCACGTCGCATGGAGCGGCAACATCCAATCCCGCGTGGAGAGGCTGACCACCGGCGACGCCCTCCTGTCCGGCGGTGAGTTGTACGGCCCCGGCGAGATCGTCCTCGCACCCGGCGAGGTGCTCACGAGCCCATGGGTCCTGGGTTCCTGGGGCAACGGGCTCGGTGAGCTGTCGCGCCGCTTTCACGACGAATGGCGCGCACGGCCGCAGCATCCACGTCGGCCGCGTCCGATCACCCTCAACACGTGGGAGGCGGTGTACTTCGATCACTCCCTCGACAAGCTGCTCACGCTCGCCGACGCCGCATCGGACGTCGGCGTGGAACGGTTCGTCCTCGACGACGGCTGGTTCCGTGGTCGCCGCGACGACACGGCGGGCCTCGGCGACTGGTATGTGGACGAAGAGGTGTGGCCGCACGGTCTCCACCCGCTGATCTCTCGGGTCACCTCGCTGGGCATGGAGTTCGGACTCTGGGTGGAGCCCGAGATGGTCAACCCCGACAGCGACCTCGCCCGCGCGCACCCCGAGTGGATTTTCCGCGGGCGCTCCGACCTGCCTCCCGCCGCCCGCCAGCAGCAGGTGCTCGACCTCTCGCAGCAGGGAGCCTACGACGAGATCGCGCAGCGACTGCATGCGCTGCTCGACGAGTACCCCATCTCCTACCTGAAGTGGGATCACAACCGCGATCTGCTCGACGCGGGCAGCGGTCCCGCCGGCCACGCGCGCGTCCACGCGCACACTCTCGCGCTGTACCGATTGCTCGACGAGCTCAAGCGCGAGCACCCGGGGTTGGAGATCGAGAGCTGTGCGTCAGGGGGCGCTCGCGTCGATCTCGGCATCCTGGACCGCACCGACCGCATTTGGGCCAGCGACAGCCTCGACCCGATCGAGAGGCTCGAGAATCAGCGCTACACCGGGATCGTCGTACCGCCGGAGATGATCGGCATGCACCTGACGACACCTCAGGTCCACGCGTCGGGCCGCACCGTCTCGCTCGCCCTCAGCGGTGCCGTCGCCCTGTTCGGCCACTTCGGCATCGAGTGGGATCTCACGACGCTGGATGCCGAGGGTCGCGCGATCGTCGCGGAATGGGTGGCCCTGGCCAAGCGGGTGCGTCCCGTCGTCGCCACCGGTCGCGTCGTTAACGTCGACACGGTGGACCCGGGCCTCGACGTCCGTGGTGTCGTCTCGGAGGGCGCGGCGCACGCCTTCTTCACGATCGCCCAGGCGCAGACGCTCGCGGCCTCGCCGTCGGGCCGGGTGCGCCTTCCCGGTCTCGACCCCGATCGCGCCTATCGCGTGCGGCTGGTCACCCCCGGCGGCATCGTGCAGAACCCGGCGCAGTCACCGCTGGAGTGGGCGCTCCACGACACCGTGCTGACGGGCCGCGAACTCGCGGTCACGGGCGTGCGCCCGCCGGTGCAGAACCCGCAGCAGGCCGTCGTGATAGAACTCACCGCCTGAGACCGCAGGCGGCGACAACGCGCGAGGAGGCGCACATGAGATCGAAAACAATCCGGGCCGCGGCGGCCACCGCCGGCGTGCTCGGGCTTATCACCGCGTTGGGCGGGTGCTCTGCATCGGGGCCGGGGAGCGGCGAGGGGGTGACGACGCTCAACTTCTTCCAGTTCAAAGGCGAGGCCCTCGACGACTTCAACCAGATCATCGCCGATTTCGAAGCCGAGAACCCCGACATCAGGATCGTGCAGAACCAGGTCGCCGACTCCGAGACGGCGATCCGCACGCTGCTGGTGAAAGACCGCGTCCCCGACGTCATCACGTTGAACGCGAACGGCAACTTCGGCAGGCTCGCACAGGCCGGTGTCTTCTACGACTTCAGCGACGAGCCGGTCCTCGACACGATCAATCCCGCCGTGCAGGAGATCCTGGCCGCGCTCGGCAACGCCAGCGGCGAGGTCAATGGGCTCGGCTATGTCAACAACGCGAACGGCATCATCTACAACACCGAGATCTTCGCCGACCTGGGCCTCGAGGTGCCGCAGACGTGGGACGAGCTCATCGCCGTCTGCGACGCGCTGCAGGCCGCCGGTGTGACGCCGTTCGCGGGCACGCTCGCCGACTCGTGGACCGTCATGCCGTCGTGGAACGCCCTCGGCGCGTATGCGACGCAGGACGGGTTCTTCGACGAGATGCGCGCCGAAGGTGCCGACCTCGGGCCTGGTTCTCCGGTGTCGTTCGAGAAGGACTTCGCCGACGCGATGGCCAAGCAGGCACAGTTGTACGGGTACGCGCAGAGCGGCTACCGCGGCGCCTCGTACGACGACGGCAGCGCACTGTTCGCGAACGGTCAGGTCGCGATGCTGATGCAGGGCATCTGGGCGCTCAGCCCGATCAAGAAGATCAACCCCGACATCCCGGCGGCGATCTTCCCCTATCCGGTTCCCGAAGATCCCGACGACCGCCTGCTCGTCTCGGGCGTCGACGTCGTCGTCACGATGGGCAAGAACGGACCACACCAAGAGGAGGCGCTGCGCTTCATCGATTACCTGTTCCAGGTCGGGGTGATCGAGGAGTTCGCCGCGTCCCAGAATATGATCCCGTCGGTCATCGGCGCGAAGCTCAGCGACGACCCCGCGCTGCAGTCGGTCGCGCCCTACTTCGACGCCGGCAAGATCACCGGCTTCATCGACCATCAGGTGCCGACGGCGATCCCGCTGACCGGCATCGTGCAGCAGGCCGTGCTCGACGGCGACGCCGGGCCCTCGCTGCGCACGCTCGACAACGAGTGGCGCAAGGTCGCCGCTCGCACGATCCCCGTGACGGAGGAGTGAGATGACCACCATCGACCAGGCGGCACCCGCGGCCCAGGCGGGCGCCGTGACGCCGAAGACCGTGCGAACCGCCGAGCGCTTCGCACCACGTGCCTACTACTGGATCGTGTGGCCCGCGGTCATTGCGTTCGCGGCGTTCCACACGCTGCCCGTGCTCGTCGGCGTGTTCTTCAGCCTGACGAACTACGCGGGGTACGGGGAGTGGAACTTCGTCGGCATCGCGAACTACATCAACCTGTTCCGCGACGACCGCGTGCTCCAGGCGTACGGTTTCTCGTTCCTGTTCGCCATCGTCGCTACCGTCCTCACGAACGTCTTCTCGCTGTCGATCGCGATGGCGCTGAACGCGAAGATCGCCGCCCGCAACTTCTGGCGCGGCGTGTACTTCGTGCCCTACGTGCTGGCCGTGCTCATCATCGGGTACGTCTTCCAGTTCATCTTCTCGAACTCGCTGCCCAAGATCCTCTCGGGCATCCCGCTGTTCGCGGACAACATCCTCACCAATCCGGACTGGGCGTGGACGGCCATCGTCGCGCTCGCGGTGTGGCAGGCGTGCGCGTTCTCGATCATCATCTACATCGCCGGCCTCCAGACGATCCCGGCGGAGCTGTACGAAGCGGCATCCCTCGACGGAGCCACCGCGTGGCGCCGCTTCCGCTCGATCACCTTCCCGCTCATCAGCGCCTTCTTCACGATCAACGTCGTGCTGAGCCTGAAGGGCTTCCTGCAGGTGTTCGACCCCATCGTCGCCCTCACCAACGGGGGACCGGGGACCTCGACCGAGTCGGTGACGATGCTGATCTTCAAAGGCGGCTTCTCCGGCGGAGAGTTCGCCTACCAGACCGCGAACGCGGTGGTGTTCTTCATCGTCATCACCATCGTCTCGCTCCTGCAGTTCCGAGTCCTTCAGCGCAGAGAGGCCGATTTCTGATGACTACCGCAACCCCCGTCTCCCCGCAGACCGCTGGCGTCGCACTCCCGCCGCGTCGCCGTCGCCGCGAGGCGGACGACGACACCCGCAGGATGAACTGGTGGGCCTTCGCCTTCGTGGCGGTGTGCTCGCTCACCGTGCTCGTCCCGCTCTACCTCGCCGTGGCCGTGGCGCTGAAAACGCCGCAGCAACTGGCGGACGGTACCGGCTTCGAGCTGCCGTCGCCGATCCGCTGGGAGAATTTCGCCGACGCGTGGCAGCGCACGAGCTTCCCACAGGCGCTCGCGAACACGGCGCTGATCACGGCCGGCTCGGTCGTGTTCACGCTGCTGACGAGTTCGCTGGTCGCGTGGGCGCTCGCGCGCAATCTGCAGCGGCGGTTCTTCAAGGGCGTCTACTTCTACCTGCTGGCGGCCCTGTTCGTGCCGTTCCCGATCATCATGCTCCCGCTCGTGAAGCAGACCTCGCTGCTGGGGCTCGACAACCAGGCGGGCATGATCGTGCTCTACACGATCTACGGCCTGTCGCTGAACATCTTCATCTACACCGCGTTCATCCGCTCGATCCCGATCGAGCTCGAAGAGGCGGCACGCGTCGACGGCGCGTCGACGTGGGGTGTGTTCTGGAAGATCGTGTTTCCGCTCCTCGGCCCGATGAACGCGACGGTCGGCATCCTCACCTGCGTGTGGGCGTGGAACGACTTCATCATGCCGCTCGTCGTGCTCACCGATCCCGGCGCGCGCACGCTCTCGCTCGCGCAGTACGTGTTCCAGGGGCAGTACAACACCGACTACACGGTGGCGTTCGCCTCGTACCTCATGGCGATGGCGCCGCTGCTGATCGTGTACATCTTCTCGCAGCGCTGGGTGATCTCGGGCGTCACGCGGGGGTCGATCAAGTAGCCAATGGCGGATGCCGGTGACGGATGCCGAGACGCACGGCATCCGTCACCGGCACCGCGTTCAGCCCTCCTCTGAACCGTCGGTCGGCGCCGCCGGGAGGTGGATCGATCCGGTTTCGAGGTGCTGGTGGGGCGTCCGGTCGCGGGCATAGGTGATCGACGAGTAGCCGTGCGGTGCCGGCTTGCCGTCCTCGCCGATGTTGACGAAGACGATCTTGTCGATCGTGAGGATCCGCTTGCGGGTGATCATGTTGCGCACGACCGCCCGCATCGTCAGGGAGGTGCGGCCGAATCGGGTCGCGATCAGGCCCATCTCGATGAGGTCGCCGAGTTCTGCTGAGGACTCGAAGTTGATCTCCGAGATGAACTTGGTGACCACCCGATAGTTGCCGAGCTGCACGATCGCGTAGATCGCGGCCTCTTCGTCGATCCAGCGCAGCAGACTGCCGCCGAACAGCGACCCGTTCGCATTGAGATCCTCGGGTCGGACCCACTTGCGCGTGTGGAAGTTGATGCTGCTCTCGTCCATGTTCCGAGGGTACGCCGCCATGCTTCTTGTGTGGTCAGACCACATGCGTTACACTGATCGCAAGACAGGCCCGAGAGCCCCTCGGACCCGGAAAGCGATGACGTGGACACGGTGTCCGCGCCGGGTAGGAGACCCACAATGTCCACCTCGATCGATGCTCTGGTCGAAGGCGCACAAGCCGCGCTCGCAGAGTACGCATCATTCACTCAGGAGCAGGTCGACCACATCGTCCGCAAGGCGAGCGTGGCGGCACTGCACAACCACGGCGAACTCGCTGTCCAGGCGGTCGAAGAGACCCACCGGGGCCTGTTCGAGGACAAGGCCGTGAAGAACATCTTCGCGTGCGAGCACGTGACGAACTCGATCATCAACCAGAAGACGGTCGGGATCATCTCGCACGACGAGCTGACGGGAATCACCGAGATCGCCGACCCGGTCGGCGTCATCTGTGCGCTGACGCCGGTGACGAACCCCACCTCGACCGCCATCTTCAAGTCGCTCATCGCCCTCAAGACCCGCAACCCCATCATCTTCGGCTTCCACCCGTCGGCGCAGAAGTGTTCGGTCGCCGCCGCCAAGATCGTCCGCGACGCGGCGATCGCCGCCGGCGCCCCGGAGAACTGCGTGCAGTGGATCGAGGAGCCCTCGATGGAGGCCTCCGGCGCGCTCATGAACCACCCCGGCGTCGCGCTCATCCTCGCCACCGGCGGCAACGCGATGGTCCGTGCCGCATACTCCTGCGGAAAGCCGGCCCTCGGCGTCGGCGCGGGCAACGTCCCCGCCTTCATCGAACGCACCGCGAACGTCGGCCGTGCCGTCAACGACATCGTCCTGTCGAAGTCGTTCGACATGGGCATGGTCTGCGCGAGCGAGCAGGCGGTCATCCTCGACGCGCCGGTCGCCGACGAGGCGCTCGCCGAGTTCGAGCGGCTGCACGCCTACCGCGCGAACGCGGAAGAGAAGCAGAAGCTCGAGGAGTTCATCTTCGGCGTCGCCGCGAACAGCGAGAACTGCGCCGGTGCGAAGCTGAACCCGACCGTCGTCGGCCAGTCGCCGCAGTGGATCGCCGAGCACGCCGGCTTCACGGTTCCCGAGGACACGTCGATCATCCTCGCCGATGTCTCCGGCGTCGGCCCGCAGGAGCCCCTGACGCGCGAGAAGCTCGCCCCCGTGCTCGCGGTGCTCCGCGCCGCCACGCCCGACGAGGGCATCGAGTTGGCCCGGGAAATGGTCGAGTTCGATGGTCTCGGACACTCCGGTGCCATCCACTCGAACGACGATGCCGTGATCAAGAAGTTCGGCGAGGTCGTCCGCGCCGTGCGCATCATCGAGAACAGCCCGTCCGCACTCGGTGGCATCGGCGACATCTACAACGCGTTCATGCCGAGCCTCACCCTCGGCTGCGGCTCCTACGGCCACAACTCGGTCTCCAACAACGTCTCGGCGGTGAACCTCTTGAACGTCAAGCGCATCGGTCGGCGCAACAACAACATGCAGTGGTTCAAGGTCCCCGCCAAGACCTACTTCGAGCCGAACGCCGTGCGCTACCTCGCCGACATGCGGGGTGTGGAGCGCGTGACGATCGTCACGGACGAGACGATGACCAAGCTCGGCTACGTCGACAAGGTCATGGACGTGCTGAACCGTCGTGAGAACCGCGTGCAGGTGCAACTGATCAGCACCGTCCGTCCCGAACCGAAGGTCAGCGAGGTCAAGGCGGGTGCGGAGCTGCTGCGTCAGTTCCAGCCCGACACGATCGTCGCCCTCGGCGGCGGCTCGCCGATGGACGCGTCCAAGGTCATGTGGCTGCTGTACGAGCACCCCGAGATCGAGTTCTCCGACATGCGCGAGAAGTTCTTCGACGTCCGCAAGCGCGCGTTCAAGTTCCCGGAGCTCGGCAAGAAGGCGAAGCTCGTCTGCATCCCGACCACCTCGGGCACCGGTAGCGAGATGACCCCCTTCGCGGTCATCACCGACGACGTGACGGGCATGAAGTACCCCCTCGCCGACTACGCGCTGACCCCGTCGGTCGCGATCATCGACCCCGTGCTCACCAAGATGCTGCCCGGGTTCCTGGTCGCCGACGCCGGGTTCGACGCGCTGACCCACGCCACCGAGGCGTACGTCTCGGTTTACGCGAACGACTACACCGACGGGCTCGCCCTCCACGCCATCAAGCTGATCTTCGAGAACATCGAGCGCAGCACGAAGGCGCAGCCGAACTCGACGGATGCCGACGACATCCGCGCCCGTGAGACGATGCACAACGCGGCATCCCTCGCCGGCATGGCCTTCGGCAATGCGTTCCTCGGGATCGTCCACGCGATGGCGCACGTGACGGGTGCGACCTATCACCTGATCCACGGGCGGACCAACGCGGTGTACCTGCCGCACGTGATCCGCTACAACGGGCAGGTGCCGACGAAGCTCACGAGCTGGCCGAAGTACGAGCGCTACATCGCACCCGAGCGGTTCCAGCAGATCGCGAAGCACCTGGGCCTTCCGGCGGCGACGCCGGAGGAGGGCGTGGAGAGCTACGCCCGTGCCGTCGAGGAGCTGCGCGACCGCGTCGGCATCGAGCGGTCGTTCCAGGCGCAGGGTGTCGACGAGGCGACATTCATCGCGGGGCTCGACAAGCTCGCGATGGCCGCGTACGAGGACCAGTGCGCGCCGGCCAACCCGCGCATGCCGATGCTCGCCGACATGAAGACCCTCATGGAGGCCGCGTACTACGGCACCTCCTTCGACGAGGTCCGCGCCTCGCGGCGTGGCACGCACGAGGCGAGCGAAGCTGCGACCGGCACCGATGAGACGGTGAAGGTCGCGAAGGGTCGCGCCAAGGCCAAGGCCTGACGCACCGCAGCGAAGGGGGCCGGGGGAGCATACCCGGCCCCTTTCGTCGCGCCTGCGAGCCTTCGTCCGACGGTAGGGTGACCCCATGCTGCGGCTCGGGTTCGACGGATGACGACGGCAGCGTTCTTGCCTTCGTGGCTCGTCGTCTCGTTCGCGGTGGTGCTCGGGGGCCTCGTCGGATGGTTCCTCGACGTCGTCGTGTGGCGGGTGCCGCGCGGTGTGAGCATCACGAAACCCGGGGGTGCCGACTCGGAGCGCCGCCCGCGCGTCTCGATGCGGCGGCTGCTCCTCGCCCTCGGCACCGCGGCCTCTTTCGTCCTCGTCGCCCTCGGCGCGTATGGCGGCGTCTATCCGGCTGTCGTCGTGCCGCTGCTGCTGTACTGGGCGGCGGTGAGCATCGCCCTGGCGCTGATCGATCTCGAGCATTTCCGGCTGCCGAACGCGATCGTCTTTCCGTCGTACGTCGTCACCGTCGTCGCCCTCGTCATCGCTTCGATTCTCACGGGGGAGTGGGGGCGGCTCCTGCAAGCGACGGCGGGGTTCGCGGGCCTCGGGGTCTTCTTCCTCGCGCTCGCCGTCTCGTCTCCCCGGGGCATGGGATTCGGAGACGTCAAGCTGGCGGGCGCCCTCGGATCCTGGCTCGGCTGGCTCGGCTGGCCGCAGCTGCTCGTCGGAGCGTTCACCGCCTTCATCGGCGGCGGCATTTTCGGGGCCGTGCTCTTGATCGCGCGGCGGGCCACCCGCACGTCCCGCATCCCTTTCGGCCCGTTCATGCTCCTCGGTGCCTGGATCGGGGTTTTCGCCGGTCCCGCACTCGTGGGCTTCTCGCTGTCGCCAACGGCGGTCGGCGGCGCGCCGTGACGAGCGGCCCCCGGCGCGCTGTCAACCCCCGCCGCCGCGCCCGCAGACACCCATAACCTGGGTGGCATGGACATCTCGCGCGCGATCGCCTGGGCGCTGTCGCTGACGCCTGTCCGCGCCTTTCTGCGGTACAGCGAGCGCGGTGGCGCCCTGCTCGCCGACAGCATCACCTACCGCACGCTCTTCAGCGTGTTCGCCGGTGTGCTGCTGGGGTTCTCGATCGCCGCGCTCTGGCTCGCCGGCAACATGCAGGCGTGGAACGCCCTCATCGACGCGGTCGACAACGCCATCCCGGGGCTCGTGGGCGACGGCGGCCTCGTCGACCCCGACAGCATCCATGTCCCCGTGGGACTGTCGATCGCCGGCATCCTCTCGCTGGTCGGTCTCGTCGGCGCCGCGATCGGCGCGATCGGGTCGCTGCGGACGGCGATCCGTGTCATCTGCGACCGTGGCATCGACGACGTCCCCTTCTGGCTCGTGATGCTGCGAAACCTCGCGCTCGCGATCGGCGTCGGTGGCGCCCTCGCCGCGTCGGCAGCGGTCACGATGCTCGGGACGGCGGGACTGGGCGCCGTCGCGGACTGGCTCGGCGTGGGCGCCGGTCACCCGCTCGTATCGTGGGGCAGCCGGTGGCTGGCGATCGGCGTGACCTTCGTGCTGGATGCCGTCGCCATCGCGGTCCTGTTCCGCGTGCTTTCGGGGGTCAAGGCGCGGGCGAGGGCGCTATGGATCGGTGCGCTGCTCGGCGCCGTGGGGCTCACGGTGCTCCAGCAGCTGTCGGGGCTGTTCGTCGGAGGAGCGTCGTCGAACCCCCTGCTCGCGACGTTCGCCGCGCTAATTGCGCTCCTGCTGTGGATCAACCTGTCTGCACAGGTGATCCTCATCGCCTCGGCCTACGTGTACACGCTCGTCCGGGAGGATGCCGACCGGGTCCGTGTCCGCTACGGCGCATCCACGTTCGCCCAGCGGCGCGTACAGACGGCGGAGGATGCCGTCGCGCGCGCAGCCGCGGAGCTGCAGGCCGCGCGCGAGGCGGAGGCCGCCGAACGGACGAAGGCAGAGCGTGTAACGAGCAGGTAATGCTCTCGTGAAGTACGGCCGCTCGATGTGCGCGGAACCCCCTGCGCGCGTTAGCCTCTCATGCGTGTCTGCACCCGAAACCTCACCCGAGACCTCGTCCAAGACTGTGACCGGTCCCACCACCGCACGCCACCCGCTGGGTGCGACCCATCCCCTCGCCCTCGCCCCGGTGACCGGCCCCGCGAGTTCAGTCGACGGATTCGTCCGTCAGTTCCTGCGGAACCTCAACTACGAGCGTGGCGTCGCCTTGTCGGTTTCCAGCGACAACGACCGCTACTACGCGTTCGCGCTGACCGTCCGCGACTATCTCATGGCCCGCTGGCTCGAAGACCTCCGTCGCCAGCGCGAGGTGCAGGCGAAGGGCGTCTGCTACCTCTCCGCCGAATACCTCCTCGGTCGCCAGCTCGACAACAATCTGCTCGCGTCGGGCCTGACCGACATCGCCACCGAGGCGATGGCCGCGTGCGGCATCAACATCGACGACCTGCGTGCGCAGGAGGTCGAGCCCGGCCTCGGCAATGGCGGCCTCGGGCGCCTTGCGGCTTGCTTCATCGACTCCCTCGCGACGATGAGCGTGCCCAACACGGGTTACGGAATCCGCTACGAGTACGGCATCTTCCGGCAGACCTTCGAGGGCGGCCAGCAGGTCGAGCAGCCCGACGCGTGGCTCACCCTCGGCTCCCCGTGGGAGTTCCCCCACCCGGAGTTCTCGCGGCGCATCTCCTTCGGCGGTCACACCGAGACCTACGACGACGACGGCACCCTGCGCACCCGCTGGGTGCCCGGCTGGTACGTGCAGGCCGTGCCGTACAACTACATGGTGCCCGGATATCACAACGGTCGCGTCAACACGCTGCGGCTGTGGAGCGCGAAGGCGACCGACTCGTTCGATCTGCGCGTGTTCAACTCCGGCGACTACGAGGATGCCGTCCGCGCCCAGACCTACGCCGAGAACATCTCCAAGGTGCTCTACCCCGAGGACTCCACTCCGCAGGGTAAGGAACTGCGCTTGCAGCAGCAGTATTTCTTCGTCGCGGCATCCATCGGGGATTTTCTCGACGCAACGCTGCCCGCGGACTTCGACCTGGCGAACCTGCCCGACCGAGTGATCTTCCAGCTCAACGACACGCACCCGGTGATCGGCGTGCCCGAGCTCATGCGCGTCCTCGTGGACGAGCGCAAGTTCGAGTGGGATGCCGCCTGGCAGATCACTCAGAAGTGCTTCGCCTACACGTGCCACACCCTGCTGCCCGAAGCGCTCGAGGTCTGGTCGGTCGACCTCCTCGGCCGGCTGCTGCCGCGGCACCTGGAGATCATCTACCGCATCAACGACGAGTTCCTCGCCGAGGTGCGCGAGCGCTTCGGCGACGACGAGATGCGCATCCGCAACATGTCGATCATCGGCGAGTTCCCCGAGCGCAGCGTCCGGATGGCGTATCTCGCGACCGTCGCCGGCGCCAAGGTCAACGGCGTGGCCGAACTGCACTCGCAGCTGCTGCGCGACAAGGTGCTGCCGGATTTCAACGAGTTCTACCCCGGCAAGTTCACGAACGTGACGAACGGCATCACGCCGCGGCGGTTCATCCGGCTCGCCAACCCCGGCCTGTCCGAACTCATCACGTCTGCCATCGGGGCGGGCTGGCTCACGGACCTGGAGCGGCTGCGTGAGCTCGAGACCTATGCCGAGGATCCGGACTTCCGTGCTGCGTTCGCCGAGGTCAAGACCGAGAACAAGCAGCGCCTGGGCGAAGTGCTGCGCGTGCGCGACGAGTTCGAGATCAGCGACGGCCACCTGCTGGACGTCATGGTCAAGCGCCTGCACGAGTACAAGCGGCAGCTGCTGAAGGTGCTGCACGTCGTGACGCAGTACGAGTCCGTCGTGTCGGGGCGCGTCGCAGCATCCGACATCGTGCCGCGTACCGTGATCTTCGGGGCCAAGGCTGCGCCCGGCTACGTCATGGCCAAGCGGATCATCCACCTCATCAATGCCGTCGGGTCGGTCGTCAATGACGACCCGCGCGTCGAGGGGCGCCTGAAGGTGCTGTTCCCGCCGAACTACAACGTCACGCTCGCGGAGCGCCTGATCCCGGCGGCCGACCTGTCGGAGCAGATCTCACTGGCCGGCAAGGAGGCCTCGGGCACCGGCAACATGAAGTTCGCCCTCAACGGCGCGCTCACGATCGGCACGGACGACGGGGCGAACGTCGAGATCCGCCAGCTCGTCGGAGACGAGAACTTCTTCCTGTTCGGCATGAGCGAGCCCGAGGTCGAGGCCCTGTGGGCGCGCGGCTACAAGCCCGCAGAGTTCTACCAGCACGACGAGAACCTGCGCCGCGCGATCGACCTCATCGCGTCGGGCGCGTTCTCGGGGGGTGATCGGACCGTGTTCGAGCCGATCGTGTCGAACCTGCTGTACGACGACCGCTTCATGGTGCTCGCGGACTACGCCTCGTACCTGTCCGCCCAGGCGAAGGTGGACGAGGCGTACGCGGATCAGGATGCCTGGACGCACGCTGCCATCCTCAACGTGGCCCGCTGCGGGTTCTTCTCGTCCGACCGCTCGATGCGCGACTACATCGACCGCATCTGGCACGCCCACCCCACCCGTTGACGGCGCCCTGGATTGTTCCGAAAGCAGGCTGAATCGTCCGTACGGGGTCGCTGACGGCTCCCCGACGCCGGTTCAGCCTGCTGTTGCGACGGTTGCGCGGCGTTTCGACTCGTTGCGCTCGCGGGGGTGCACGGAGGGGTGAGCCCCCGGTCGCCCCGCGAGGAGCGCCAGCGACGAATCGAAACGTCTGCGGCGCACGGCCCGCTCCCCGCTCAGGGCCGGGCGTAGCGGACGGCGAAGCGGCGCAGGATGCCGCCCGTGTGGACCACCGGCAGCCGCCGTACGGCGGCGAGCGTGAGGTCGAGCTCGTCCGGGCCGAAGTAGCCGTACCCGGCGTACGCCCGGATGCGGGTGGAGATGCCGTCGGCATCGCACTCGGGGTGGAACTGCGTCGCGTACACGTTCTGGCCGACCCGGAACATCTGCACCGGGCACGCGCTGCCCTCAACGAGTAGCGTCGCGGATGCCGGGAGCGTGCTGATCGCCTCCTTGTGCCCGACGAACGCGGCGAACGTGTCGGGCATGTCGGCAAGCAGCGGATCGGTGGCCCCGGCATCCGTCCGGCGCACTTCGATGACGCTGATGGGCTCGCGATACGTGCCGTCGATGACGGCGCCCTCGTGCGCACCGACCGTGCCGATGCCGTAGCAGGCGCCGAAGAACGGGAAGTCCCGCGCGATGACCTCGTCGAGCAGCGCCGACATCTCGGCTTCGACGCGGTGCTGGACCGGCGACTTCTTCTCGGGCGGATCCGACGCGTTGAAGGGACCGCCGCCGACGAAGATCCCGGAGTAGTCGTCGAGGTCGATCGCTCCCAACGGCTCCGCTTCCAGGCGGCGGCGCTCGAGTTCGCTCGGCGCGAGCCCCGTGAACCGGAGGAACAGGTGGTACTCCTCGTCGGCGGGGACGTCCTCGGCGCGCGTCGCGAGCAGCAGGAACGGCTTCATCGCGCGACCGCCTGAACGTCGGTCTCAGCGGCAGCGTCGCCGTCTCCGGCGTCCCTCGACACCCCCACTGCAGGGGAGTCGCGCAGCCCGGTCACGCCGCAATAGTGCACCAGCGCACGCAACGGACGCAACTCGCCGCTGTCGCGCGCATCGAGCGCGGTACGCGGTGTGTGTAGGACGCGTCGGAGGCGCCGAATCGCGGGTGGGATGCCGACGAACCCACACGTCGGCGCCTCCGAACCGGTACAGATCGCGGGTAGGCTAGATGAGTCGATCACAGGAGGTTGGGATGGCTCTGGCACGACTTCACGGTGGCCCACTCGACGGGCAGGTCCTTTCCGTCGACGACGCGGCGCAGGGTTCCCTGATCCTCCCGTATAGCGAGACGCAGGTCGTCTACGAGCGTGAGGGCGCCGTGGCCAACACCGGGGAAGGCGACGGTCCGACCTCTGCCGACTTCCGTTTCCTCGAGGCGGAGGACGAGATCGACCCCGACGCCGACGACGATGACCGCCGCAACGAATGATCCCCGCGTGAGCATCGAGCCCCTCTCGGCGCTGGAGATCGAGCGAAAGTACGACGTCGGGGACGGTACGCCGCTGCCGGACTGGACGGGATTGCCCCGCATCGCGTCCGTCGGTGAGGCTGAGCCCCGCGCCCTCGACGCGCGCTATCTCGACACTCCCGACGGCCGGCTTGCCGCCGCGTTCACCGCGTTGCGGCGCCGCACCGGCGGTCCCGATGAAGGGTGGCACATCAAGCAGTCGACCGCCGAGGGCAAGCTCGAGACGCACTTCCCACTCGATGACCGGGGCGATGTCGGTGCCGATGCCGACACGGACCCCGTCGTGCCGGACGCCGTCCTCGCCGCACTCGCCGAGGTCGCCGCGCCGCCGTTCATCGTGCTCGCACGGATCCGCAACGCGCGAACCGCCTACGCCCTGCACGATGCCGCGGGCGCCGTCGTGGCGGAGTTCGTCGACGACCGCGTCACCGCGACGGACCTCCGCCGCGGTGTGGACACGTCATGGCGTGAGTGGGAGCTCGAGCTCGGCCCCGCCGCTCCCGCCGACCCCGCCGCCCGCGCTGCGCTGTTCGCCGCCGCCGACCGCCTGGTGGTTGAGGCCGGTGGCCGCGTCTCGCCATCCGCCTCGAAGCTCGGCCGCGCCCTCGGCCTCTGACCCGAAAGTCTCGCGACATGAGCCAGACTTCCTCGCCCCAGGGCGCGGCAGCGCCACTGAAAAAGCTGATGCGAAAGTCTCGCCTTCCCGAGGCAGGTTTCCTCGCCCCAGGGCGCGGCCGCGCCCCTGAAAAGCTGACCCGTCGCTCACCCCCGCGACAGAACAACCGGGCGCCGAGAGAATGGGTAAAGACCGTTCTCTCGGCGCGGAGTTGTTCTCTCGCGGCAAAGGAGACTCCCGCGGGACAGGCGAACGCCGCCCCCGGCTTCGGTTGGGGCGGCGTTCGTCGTGGAGCACAGCTTACAAATTGATCATGTGTCCGGCCAGCCCGTGGAAGGCTTCCTGCAGCGCCTCGGACAGCGTCGGGTGGGTGTGGACGTTGCGGGCGAGCTCCAGCGCGGTCAGGTCCCACTTCTGCGCAAGGGTCAACTCTGGCAGCAGCTCCGACACGTCGGGGCCGATCAGGTGGCCGCCCACGAGTTCGAGGTGCTCGGCATCCGCGATGAGCTTGACGAAACCGACCGGCTCGCCAAGTCCGTGCGCCTTGCCGTTGGCCATGAACGGGAAGGTCGCGACTTTATATTCGCGGCCGGTCTCCTTGTACTGCGCCTCCGTGTAGCCGAACGACGCGACCTGGGGAGAGCAGAAGGTCGCGCGCGGCATCATCTTGTAGTCCCCGAGCGCCATCGTCTCGGCCCCGCCGATCGTTTCGGCGGCGACGACGCCCTGCGCCTCGGCGACGTGCGCGAGCTGGAGCTTGGCAGTGACGTCGCCGATGGCGTAGATGCCGGGAACGTTTGTGCGCATGTAGTCGTCGATGTCGATGGCGCCCCGCTCGGTGAGCTTCACTCCGGTGTTCTCCAGGCCGAAGCCTTCGACGCGCGGCGCGAACCCGATCGACATGAGCACCTTGTCGGCGGTGATCGACCCCTGCGCGCCGGTCTTGTTGTCCGAGTAGGTCACGGTGACCGATGAACCGCCGTCGACGACCGATTCGACTTTGGTGGCGACGAGGATGTCGACGCCGAGGTTCTTGTACTGCTTCGCGATCTCCTTGGACACGTCGGCATCCTCGTTCGGCAGCGCACGATCCAGGAACTCGATGATCGTGACCTTCACGCCGTAGTTCGTGAGCACGTAGGCGAACTCCATGCCGATCGCGCCGGCGCCGACGATGACGATGGAGCCGGGCAGTTCACGCGTGAGGATCTGCTCCTCGTATGTCACGACGTTCTCGCTCAGGGTGACCCCCGGCAGCAGCCGCACGGTCGAGCCGGTCGCGATGATGACGTTGTCGAACGTGACCTCTTCGACGCTTCCGTCGGCCTTGGTCACCGCGATCGCCTTCGGCCCGGTGAACGACCCGCGGCCCTCGTACTCGGTGACCTTGTTCTTCTTCATCAGGTAGTGGATGCCCTTGACCCGACCCTCCGCGACGACGCGCGAGCGGTCGAAGGCCGCGCCGAAGTCGAGGGTGAACTCGCCCGAGATGCCGAAGAAGTCGGCCTTGTGCTTGAGCGTGTGGGCGATCTCGGCGTTCTTCAGCAGCGCCTTGCTGGGGATGCAGCCGACGTTGAGGCAGACACCGCCCCAGTACTTCTCTTCGATGATGGCGACCGACTGGCCGAGCTGTGCAGCGCGGACGGCCGCGACATACCCGCCGGGGCCGGCACCGAGGACGACGACGTTGTAATGAGGCATGAGCCCAGCCTAGTTGTCCTCGCGGGCGTTGCGAGCCCTCCTCAGCAGCACGGCGACGAGGGCGCCGAGCAGGCCGATTGCCACGATCCCGAGCACGATCCACCCCACCCGTGACCCGTCCTCGACCGGAGCGGCGGGCGCGGGCGACGCCGTCGGTGTGGGCGTCGTCGCCTCGGCCTCCCCGACCGTGAATGAGAACTCGCCCGAGACCGGATGCCCGTCGCTCGAGACGACACGCCACACCACCGTCACGGTGCCGGATGCCGACCCCGTAAGCCCCTGAGTCAGTCGTGTCCCGTCGAGAACCGGGTCGTCGACGGTGAGCGCGGCGCCCGCGGCGTCCGTCACGACGACCTGGGTCGCGCCGGGCTCGTCCAACAACAGGCCGCTGAAGGTCAGCTGGAGCTCTTGCGGCACGGCGTCGAGGTGTGCGTCCGCCGCCGGATCGGACCCGATCAGCTCGTCGTGCGCCGACGCGGGGGAGGCGACCGACGTCAGCGCGAACGCCACGAACACGGCGAGGACCCACCGCAGTGGACTTCGGCGCCGGCGCGCGACCCGACGCCCCGCCGTGTGAACTCTGTGTGACAGCACACCGAAGAGCCTATCGACGCCTGTTGCGCACCCGGCTGGAGGCATACCATGGCGACATAGGCGGCCGCCCCGACCCGCTCGGGGACCTCCGTCCGCCGGGACTACGGAAAAGGGGTTTCCCATGGACACGATGATGATGGACGCGATGTCCGAGTCGACGATGGCGGGCATGCCTGCGATGGACATGTCGATGATGCAGGCCTGTATGGACGCGTGCGCCGCGTGCGAGCAGGCCTGCACGGTCTGCTCCACCCAGATGATGGACTGCGCGCCGGCGTGCATGAACTGCGCCGACATGTGCAACACGATGATGCGGTCGATGATGCGCATGCAGGGGATGACGCCGGCGTCGATGATGGCGATGCTCGACGCCTGCATCGCGATGTGTCAGACCTGCATGGACATGTGTATGATGCACGCCGACGAGAGCCCGGTGTGCAAGATGTGCGCCGAGTCGTGCCAGGCCTGCATGGAGGCCTGCATGGCGATGAAGGACTCCCTCATGGCGGACGCCTGAGCCGCCGCCTGGTCGCCGCGTCTTACAGCGACAGCGCGTTGAACTGCGTCGCACCGACGCTCAGCACGTGATAGCGCGGGTGGTACGCCACCGGCGTGCCGACCGTGACCGCGCTCGACGCCCCCGCGCCGTTCCACAGTGCGACCGTCGAGCCGTCGAGCGTGTGCAGCACGATGCTGCCCTCGTCGGCATCCGTCGTCGTCACGATCGCATCGACCCATTCCGCCGGCGTCGCCGATACGAGCCGCGCCTGAATGAGGTGTACGGCATGGCCCGGCGCGAATGAGGAGCAGGCGCCGCCGCGCGCGCACATGCAGATCGCGTCCTGACGCACCGGGGCGGGCGTGAGGCGGTTCTGCGAGGCGGACACGTGGACTCCTTTGCGAGGCGGTGACGGATGCCGGGTTGTCCGGCCCTCTTCACGCTAGATCGGTGGGCGTTGCGAAGTCGCGTCGGCCGACACACGGTGCAACAATCGCGGTTGCTCTGCCACGGATCCGGAGCTTCGCCGTGGGAGCTGATCCGTTAGGGTGAGGGGGAGGAGGCCATCGTGGAGCACAACAGCCGAGACGCCGGCGGCGGCATCCATCGCGGCGCGGACGACGGCAGGCCCGCCGATACGACGCAGAC
Source organism: Microbacterium sp. (assembly GCF_049661145.1). Classification (GTDB taxonomy): domain Bacteria; phylum Actinomycetota; class Actinomycetes; order Actinomycetales; family Microbacteriaceae; genus Microbacterium. The sequence continues at coordinate 5,138 of NZ_JBASZT010000113.1, read as the reverse complement.
GTTCGGGCACGATTCCGACCTCTCGTTCGTGCCGTTCGGAAGCGACCTCACCGACGTCGAGCTCGAGGCGATCCACGCCCTTCCCGCGCGGTCGGCGCTGCTGCTGGTCCGTTCCGGCCCGACGGCCGGTGCGCGCTACCTGCTCGATGCCGACGTGACCACGGTCGGGCGCCACCCCGAGGCCGACATCTTCTTCGACGACGTCACCGTATCGCGGCGGCACGCCGAGATCACAAGGACCGGCAACGTGTTCGAACTCGTCGATCAGCGTTCTCTCAACGGCAGCTACGTCAACGGCGAACGTGTCGACCGCGCAGTCCTCGTCGACGGGGGTGAGGTGCGCATCGGCAAGTTCCGCTTGAACTTCTTCGCGTCGCCGACCGACCGTGACCAGGCGACCTCGGATCAGGCGATTCGAGGGTGACTCCGGCAGCGTCCTCCCGTCCGCGCACGTCGTCGGCGGGCTACCTCAGTATCGGTCAGGTGCTGGCGCGACTGACCCCGGAGTTCCCCGATCTCAGTGCCAGCAAGTTGCGATACCTCGAGGTGCAGGGCATCGTGGAGCCGCTGCGCACGGAGTCCGGCTATCGCAAGTTCGCGCCCGCCGATATGGAGCGGCTGCGCACCGCGTTGACGCTGCAGCGCGACCACGACTTCCGGCTGTGGCGCATTCGCGAGTACCTCGATGAGCAAGAGGTCGGCGGGGCCGGACCTGCCGCGCCCCCGGCATCGATCGTGACGGCGCCGCGTCGCTACCGTCGCGACGAGTTGCTGCAGGCGGCGGGGGCATCGGAAGCGCTGCTGAACGACGCCGTGTCCGCGGGGCTGATCACTGCCGCCGACAGCTTCGATGACCGTGCGTTGAGCGTGCTGCGCGCTCTTGTCGCGCTCGAGGCCCACGCCATCCAGCCGCGCCACATCCGGGGTCTTCGGCAAGCCGCGGAGCGGGAGGTGGCGCTCGTGGAGAGTGCGCTCGCGCCACTGCTGCGGCGAACGGACGGCGCCTCGCGTGCTCGCGCCGCGGAGCTCGCACCCGAGCTCGTGCGACGATTGGAAGAGGTGCGTGCCGCCGTCGTGCACGCCGGGCTGGACCGTCTCGGCACGTGAAGCGTCCACGACACGCCGCAGTCCCGGACGCGGATGTCGTTGCCGGAGGGCGGGTGCTCATCTAGCGTGGAACTACGCAGAATCACACACTGGAGTTCGTCGGGAGGCGAGTATGACCGCGGAAGACGTCCCGGCAGGAGCACCCTTCGCGACCGAGCTCTTGTTCACCGACGGTCTGCCGCAGATGGACGACGAGGTGGGCTATCGCGGCGCCATCGCGGCGCGAGCGGCGGGGATCACCTATCGTCAACTCGACTACTGGGCGCGCACCGAACTCGTCGAGCCCACCGTCCGTGGCGCCAGCGGTTCGGGCTCGCAGCGTCTGTACGGCTTCCGTGACATCCTCGTGCTCAAGCTCGTCAAGCGCCTTCTCGACACCGGCATCTCGCTGCAGCAGATCCGGACCGCTGTCGAACAGCTCCGTGCGGCCGGCATCCGCGACCTCGCGGGGACGACGCTGATGAGCGATGGCGCTTCCGTTTACCTGTGCACGTCGAACGACGAGGTCATCGATCTGGTGAGCCGCGGTCAGGGCGTGTTCGGCATCGCCGTCGGCAAAGTGCTCCACGAGGTGGAGTCGACGCTGCTCGAGTTCGATCCGCAGGTCCCGGATCCCGTCGACGAACTCGCGGCCCGGCGGGCGCAGCGCTCCGCCTGACCCGAAAGTCTCGCCACCTGAGGCAGATTTTCGCGCCCCCACGGCGCGGCAGCGCCGCTGAAAAGCTGATGCGAAAGTCTCGCAACATGTGCCAGACTTTCTCGCCCCCACGGCGCGGCAGCGCCGCTGAAAAGCTGACCCGAAAGTCTCGCATCTCGGGGCAGAGTTTCCCGCCCCACGGCGCGGCAGTGTCCCTGAGAAGCTGACCCGACACCCGGGCTTGTGTCAGGCGCGCTGCTCGCCGGCGGCGATGCGGCCGGTGCGCATGACACGGTCGAGTAGGGCGTCGAAGTCGCTCGCGAGCTCCTGCGCGGAGTCTCCCGGCCAGATGTGCAGCGGCTTCGCCGCGCCCTGCGCCTGTTGCAGTGACGTCCGCTCGGGGAGCTGGGGCGAGAGCACGAGCGGGCCGAACATGTCGCGCAGCTCCTTGATGCGGAACTGGTGTTCGATGGACTGCGGGCGCACGCGATTCACGACGATGCCGAGGGGCTGGAGGCGCGGGGAGAGGCCGCGGCGGATCTCCTCGATGGCACGGAGTGCGCGGTCGGCGGCGGCGACCGAGAACAGGCCCGGCTCGGTCACGACGATGACACGGTCGGATGCGGCCCATGCGGTCCTGGTGAGCGCGTTCAGCGATGGAGCGCAGTCGATCAGGACGAGGTCGTAGTCCGCCTCGATCGTCGCGAGTGCCTCTTCGAGCTTCCAGACATCGCGCACGCTCGGATGCGGACCGTCGAAGTTGATGGCCGACGGGCTGCCGATCATGACGTCGATCGTCCCCGGATGCACCTTCGCCCAGCCGCTGGCTGTGATGGCCTGCTGGACCACCTTCTCCTTCGGATTCGCCAGCACATCGGCGACGTTGAGACGCCCGGCAACCTGGACGTCCATCCCCGTCGACACGTCGGACTGGGGGTCGAGGTCGACGACGAGTGTCCGCACACCCCGGGCGAACGCCGCTGAGGCGAGACCCAGAGTCACGGTCGTCTTGCCGACCCCCCCCTTGAGTGAGGATACGGAGAGAACGTGCACGAACCACTACGTTACCGTCCCCTAGGCTGTGAGGACACTTTGGCGCTCCCGGGCACGATGTCGCGCCCCGGCAACTCTCCGAGAGGTGAGCATGTTCCGAAAGATCCTGGTCGCGAACCGCGGCGAAATCGCCATTCGCGCGTTCCGAGCCGCATACGAGCTGGGGGCACGCACCGTCGCGGTCTTCCCCTGGGAAGATCGCGGGTCGCTGCACCGGCAGAAGGCCGACGAGTCCTACGAGATCGGTGAGCCCGGGCATCCGGTGCGTGCCTACCTCGACGTCGAGGAGATCATCCGAGTTGCGCTCGCCTCGGGTGCCGACGCGATTTACCCGGGGTACGGGTTCCTGTCGGAGAACCCGCACCTGGCCGCCCGTGCCGCCGAGAACGGCATCACCTTCATCGGCCCGCCCGCCCGCGCGCTGGAGATGGCGGGCAACAAGGTCACTGCGAAGGACTACGCGATCGCGGCCGGCGTGCCCGTGCTGCGTTCGACGGACGCCTCCGAAGATGTCGACGCGCTCGTCGCCCACGCCGACGAGATCGGCTTCCCGATCTTCGTGAAGGCCGTCGCGGGCGGTGGCGGCCGCGGCATGCGCCGCGTCGAGACCCGCGACGCGCTGCCACCGGCGATCGCCGAAGCCTCGCGTGAGGCGGCAGCGGCCTTCGGTGACGGCCGGGTGTTCCTCGAGCAGGCGGTTATCCGCCCCCGGCACATCGAGGTGCAGATCCTGGCGGATGCCGCGGGGGAGACGGTCCATCTCTTCGAGCGCGACTGCTCGGTGCAGCGCCGCCACCAGAAGGTCATCGAGATCGCCCCGGCGCCGAACCTCGATCCCGGCATCCGCGAGGCGCTCTATGCCCACGCTGTCGCGTTCGCGCGTTCCATCGGCTACGTCAACGCGGGAACGGTCGAGTTCCTGCTCGAGACGGCGGGCCCCCGCACGGGCGAGGTCGTCTTCATCGAGATGAACCCGCGCATTCAGGTGGAGCACACCGTGACCGAGGAGGTCACCGACGTCGACCTCGTGCAATCGCAGATGCGCATCGCTGCCGGTGAGACGCTCGCCGATCTCGGCCTGCATCAGGAGGACATCCACCTGCGCGGCTTCGCGCTGCAGTCGCGAATCACGACCGAGGACCCGTCGCAGGGATTCCGCCCGGACACCGGCCGCATCACCACCTACCGGTCGCCCGGAGGCGCCGGCATCCGTCTGGACGGCGGTACGACTTCTGCAGGGTCACAGATCAGCCCGCATTTCGACTCGATGCTCGCCAAGCTCACGTGCCGCGGTCGCGACTTCCCGGCCACCGTCGCTCGGGCCCGCCGTGCTCTCGCGGAGTACCGCATTCGCGGCGTTTCGACCAACATCCCGTTCCTGCGCGCCGTGCTCGAAGACCCGGCCTTCGTCGCCGGCGACGTGTCGACGACGTTCATTGAGGAGCGCCCCGAACTGCTGCGTCGGAACCCCTCGCGCGACCGCGCGACGAAGCTGCTCAACTGGCTTGCCGACGTCACCGTGAACCGGCCGTACGGTGAGAAGCCGCTGTCGGTGTCGCCGGGCAGCAAGCTGCCGCAGATCGACCTCAAGGCCCCGCTGCCGAAGGGAAACCGCGACCTGCTGCACGAGCTCGGCCCCGCAGGATTCGCGCAGCAGCTGCGCGCGCAGAAGGCGCTCGCGGTCACCGAGACGACCTTCCGCGATGCTCACCAGTCGCTGCTCGCGACGCGGGTGCGCACGCGCGACCTCGTGCGCGTCGGACCGCACGTCGCCCGGATGACCCCACAGCTGCTCTCCGTCGAGGCGTGGGGCGGCGCGACGTACGACGTCGCGCTGCGCTTCCTCGCGGAGGATCCCTGGGAACGCCTCGAGGCGCTCCGGGACGCGATGCCGAACATTCCGATCCAGATGCTGCTGCGCGGGCGGAACACCGTCGGATACACGCCGCGGCCCACAGCCGTGGCCGAGGCCTTCGTGAAGGAGGCCGCGGCCACGGGCGTCGATATCTTCCGCATTTTCGACGCGCTCAACGACGTCGACCAGATGACACCCGCGATCTCCGCAGTGCTCGAGACGGGCACGGCTGTCGCCGAGGTCGCGGTGTGCTACACCGCCGACCTCCTCGACCCCGCCGAGAAGCTGTACACGCTGGACTACTATCTGGAGCTCTCCGACCGCATCGTCGGGGCGGGGGCGCACATCCTCGCGATCAAGGACATGGCGGGGCTCCTGCGACCGGCGGCGGCGGCGAAGCTGGTCACGGCGCTGCGCGAACGGTTCGACGTCCCCGTGCACGTTCACACGCATGACACGGCGGGCGGGCAGCTCGCGACCCTGCTG
>NZ_JBASZT010000112.1:0-2645 GCF_049661145.1 Microbacterium sp. | reverse complement strand
GCGTCGTTTCGTAGCGGCTCGGTCGGAACGTAGCGGCTCGCCGAGGTTGTTGGTGCGCGGGGGCATCACCGCCGCGCACCCCGCGAGCGAAGCGAGTCGAAACGCGGAAGCGGTCACGGTCAGCGGCGCAACGCGTGCGTCAGCGCGCGGGAGGCGTCGTCGAGCGCGTGGGACAGGTCGTCGACGACGGATGCCGCGAGCTCGCCGCCGTGGGCGACGTGCGACCGCAGGTCGGCGCGCACGTTCGCCCGGAACTCGCCCACGATCGACTCCGCCCGCCGCAACTGCTCGCGTGCCAGGACGCGGAAATCGTCCGACGCCGAACCGGCTGACCCCGAACCGGCTGACCCCGAACCCGCCGTCGAACCCGCAGCGGCGTGCTCCTTGGTCGAGTTCCGCTCCGCCTGCGCTGATGCGGCGAGGTCGGCGCGCAGGCTCTTCATCGCCTCCCGGACGCTGCCCCGCACCTCCTCGGCGATGAGCCGGACGCTGTCGGCCAGCCCCGCCTCGATCCCCTCCAGCTCACCGGCGCGCGCGGCGACCTCGGCGCGGCCGGCCTCGGTGATCTCGTAGACCGTCTTGCGGCCGTCGACCACCTTGGTGACCAGGCCTTCCTCCTCGAGCTTCGCCAGCCGCGGATAGATCGTCCCGGCGCTCGGCGTGTACGTCCCGCCGGTGCGGTCCGACAGCGCCTGCATCAGGTCGTACCCGTGGCGCGGTGACTCGTCGAGCAGGTTCAGCAGGTACAGCCGTAGGTCGCCGTGAGAGAACACGGGTGCCATCGTCAGACCTCCTCGGGGAACGTCGGCTCCGTCGTAACGGACGGCTGTGAGGGTGCGTCGGTGACGGATGCCGCGGCATCCGCGTCCTGCGACACCGAACGGCGCAGGACGGTGACGTCTCCCGAGACCGAGTTCGCGCGCACGTCGACGAAGCTGCCGCTGAGCTCGCCGACCGAGTCGACGTAGTTCGACGGGCCCGAGGTCGAGCGCTTGACGCCGTCGACCATGAGCCGACCGCTGACGCTGCGCAGCACGAAGTTGGCCGCGAGGCCCTCGTCGAGGCGGACGGTGGAGTCTCCCGAGACGGTGTTGAGGTTCACGGCATCCACTCGGCCCGTCGAGTCCACGAGCATGTTGCCGGAGACCGTGTCGATCATGGCCTTGCGGATGCTGCCGGTGGCCGCGACCTCGCCCGAGACGGAGTTGGCGCTGAGCGTGCCGTCGAGCCCGCGGATCTGCACGTCGCCCGAGACCGCGTTGACGGACGTGTCGCCCACGAGACCGTCGACGATGATGTCGCCCGACACGGTGTTCAGGCGCGCGTTGGTCTCCAGACCCGACACGAGGGCGCTCGCGCTCACGACGCCGAGCGTCAGGGCGATGGCGCGGGGGACCGCGACGCTGATCTCGGCCTTCGGGCCCGAGGTGCCGAAGTTGCGGAACACCTCGAGGAAGTTGTCCCAGCGCAGCTGCGGGTGGTCGATCTCCACGACATCGCCGGATGCCTCGATGCGCAGATCCTTGATGGTGACGGCGTGCACCTCGATGCGCACGCCGGGTTCGTCGTGGGCGACGACGTCGATCTGGCCGCCGACGAGGCCGACCTTCAGCTTGCGGATGTCTTCGAGGTCGATCACCCGGGTCTCGCCCGGCTTGATCAGCCACTTCTCGAGTGTCATGGGGTCTTCTCCTTTGTCGCGCGATCTTCTGTCGCGTGCTCTTCGCGTATCGAGATATATCGCGTTGGATCGAGCGTAACACGATATATCTCGATCTGTCGAGGGGGGCGTCGTCTTGGGCTTGACCCGCACTTGACCTTGACGCGGCGTCAACCTCTACCGTGGTCGCCATGACGGAATGGTCGATCCAGCAGGTCGCGAAGCTGGCGGGCACGACGAGCCGCACGCTGCGCCACTACGGCGATATCGGGCTGTTCGCGCCGTCGCGCGTGGCGTCCAACGGCTACCGCTACTACGACAGCACCGCGCTCGTGCGGCTGCAGCGGATTCTGCTGTTGCGCGAGCTCGGGCTCTCGCTGACGCAGATCGCGGAGATCCTCGACCGGCCGACGGAGGCCGAGCACGCGCTCGCCGGGCATCTGGCGTGGCTGCGCGACGAGCAGCAGAGGCTGACGCGGCAGATCGCGTCCGTCGAGGCGACCATCACGACACTGGAGAAAGGAGAGGAGCCCATGGCGCACGACATGTTCGACGGGTTCGATCACACGCGGCACAAGGGCGAGGTCATCGAGCGATGGGGAGAGCAGGCGTACGCCGACTCCGACCGGTGGTGGCGGGGGATGGATGCCGCCGCGCGCGGCGACTGGAAGGCCCAGGCCGCGGCGCTGAACGCGGCGTGGCAGGATGCCGCGGCATCCGGGATCTCTGCGGACAGCCCCACGGCGCAACAGCTCGCCGAACGGCACGTCGCGTGGCTGCGGGGAATCCCGGGAACGCCCGCAGCCGCGCCCGGCGGAGACATCGCCGGCTACGTGCGCGGCCTCGGCGAACTGTACGTCGTCGACGAGCGGTTCGCCGCGAATTACGGCGGCACCGCCGGCGCGCGCTTCGTCCGCGATGCCCTGACCGCCTACGCCGACGCGAACCTCTGATCGGGCTCACCGCGGCGCGCGGGTGCCGGGGC